>DAIRFN010000046.1:12147-22194 GCA_036795065.1 Vicinamibacterales bacterium | reverse complement strand
GTGTTCTGGATCGACGCCGAGGATCACGACTGGCCCGAGGTGTCGGGGTGTACCGTGCTCGATGCCGAGCTCGCACCGCAGACCATCCGCCTCGACGACCTGCCCGGCGCCGGCGAGCGCCCCATCGCGCGGCTCTCGCTCACCGACGACATCCACGCGGCCATCGACACCCTGGGATCGACGCTGCCCGACACCGAGTTCCGTGCCGAGGTGGTGAACGGCCTGCGCGGCGCCTACCAGCCCGGACGGGGCATGGCCGAGGCTTTTGGTCGCTGGCTGGAGACGGTCCTCGGCCCCCACGGCCTCGTGATCTACGACTCGGCCGATCCGGCGGCCAAGCCCCTGGCGCGCCACATCTTCATCAAGGAGATTGCCGAACCCGGCACCACGGCCGAGCTCGCCAGCCGGGCCGGCCACGCGCTGGTCGCGCGCGGCTATCACTCGCAGGTCACGCCCCACGAGGGCGCGATTTCCCTGTTTCACATGGCGGCCAGCCGCGAGGCCGTGCGGGCGGCGGACGGGCACGTCACCATTGGCGACCGGACCGTGACGCTCGAGGAGCTCGCACGCGAGGCCGAGCAGTCGCCCGAGCACTTCAGCCCGAACGTGCTGCTCCGCCCCGTGGTGCAGGACGCGGTCTTCCCCACCATCTGTTACGTGGCGGGCCCGAACGAGCTGGCGTACCTCGGTCAGCTCCGCGAGGTGTACGCGCACTTCGGCGTCGCCATGCCGCTCATGTACCAGCGCTCCACGGCGACTCTGGTGGATTCGGCAACGCTGAGGTTCCTGGCGAAGTACGCCCTCCCGCTCGTGGCGCTGCAGCCCCAGGACGAGAAGGCCCTGAACGAGCTGCTGGAAGACCAGCTGCCCCCCACCGTCGAGCAGGCGCTCACCAACGTCACCTCGCTCATCGGCGACCGCATGGACGCGCTCGCGAAGGTGGTGCCGCAGATCGACCCCACGCTCGAGGGCACGGTGCGCACGACCCTCGGCAAGATGCAGCACGAGATGCAGACGCTGCACAACAAGGTCATCCACGCCGCGAAGCGGAAGGACGAGACGCTGCGCCGGCAGTTCCAGCGCGCGCAGGCGCTCACCTTCCCCCAGGGGCACCCCCAGGAGCGCGAGATCGGCTTCGTGTGGTTCCTCAACCGCTACGGCCCCGCGCTGGTCACCCGCCTGCTCGAGGAGATCCCGCTCGGCATGGGCCAGCACCACGTGCTGAGCATCTGAGGACGGAGAGGCACGCCCGTGGCCGCTCGACACCGGGCCTTCAAGAACACCCGCCGCCGTGCGAAGGGGGTGGTGAAGTTCCTCCGCAAGCATCGCCTGCTGAAGCCGCTCGTGCTCACGGCCGGGCTCGCGGCGATCGTCGGCTCCGCCCTCCTGGGCTACTACTACGTCCAGTTCTCACGGATCATCGAGGCGCGCCTGCACGGCGAGCGCGACCGCGTCATCCCGCGGGTGTTTGCGCGGCCCCTCACGTTCAACACGGGCCAGGTGATCGGCGAAAGCGAGCTGGTCGCGCGTCTGAACGATGTCGGGTACTCGCAGAAAGGGCGGGTGGAACAGCCCGGTGAGTTCGCCCTCGACACCCGCACCGTGACCTTCGTCCCGCGTGGCGGGGAGTATGCGGGGCGCCCGGTGGTCGTCTCCTTCACCGAGCCGCCGACGCGGAAGGCGACGGCGAAAGCTCCCCCGCCGCCGACCCGGGTGGCACGCATCGAGATCGCCGGCAAACGATCGTCCGCGGTGTCGCTGGATCCCCCGGTGCTGAGCGGCCTCATCACCGGCTCGCGCGAGAAACGCCGACGCGTGGCCCTCGACGCCATCCCCCTCCGGATGCAGCAGGCCGTGCTCGCCATCGAGGATCGCCGCTTCTATTACCACCCCGGCGTCGACCCCATCCGCATGGTGGGCGCGCTCGTCACCAACATCACCGGCAGCCGCACCTATCTCGTCGGCGCCAGCACCATCACCCAGCAGCTGGCCCGGAACTTCTTCCTCACCGAGGAGATGGCCGAGGAGCAGCAGACCCGCCAGCGATCGCTCCGCCGGAAGCTGCTCGAGCAGTTCATGTCCATCATCCTCGAGACGAAGGCGACCAAGGACGAGATCCTCGAGCTGTACCTGAACGACGTCTACCTGGGCCATCGCGGATCGTTCGCCCTGCACGGCGTCGCCGAGGCCGCGCGGATGTTCTTCGGCAAGGACGTCACCAACCTCACCGTGGCCGAGGCCGCGCTCATCGCGGGCGTCATCCAGTCGCCCTCCAATCACTCCCCGTTCGCCAGCCTCGACCGCGCCCGCGAGCGGCGGAACGTCGTCCTGCGCGCGATGGCCGATGCCGAGTACATCAGCCCCGACGCCGCCACCCGCGCCGCGGCCGAGCCCATCACCGTCGTCGCGCGCGCGGTGGACAACGAGGCGCCCTACTTCGTGGATTACCTGGGCCAGGTGCTGGACGAGGCGTTGCCGGGCATCACCAGCCGCCAGGCGCCGCTCGACATCTACACCACGCTCGACCTGAACCTGCAGCGCGCCGCGCAGGATGCCGTCCGCGAGGGGCTGGCGCGCGTGGACGAGACGCTCGCGCGGCGCCGAAAGAGCCCGGAGCGCCGCGCACAGGCCGCGCTCGTGGCCGTGGACCCGCGGACGGGCGAGATTCTCGCGCTGGTCGGCGGCCGGTCGTACAACCAGTCGCAGTTCAACCGCGCGGTCCACGCCCGGCGCCAGCCGGGGTCGACCTTCAAGCCCTTCGTCTATCTTGCGGCGTTCGAGCAGGCCGCGGACGATGGGCGCGCTGATCTCACGCCCGCCACGATGGTGTGGGATGAGCCGACGTCGTGGACGTACGACCAGGGGGAGTGGGCGCCGAGGAACTACGAGGACTCGTACGACGGCCACATCACCCTGCGGCGCGCGCTGGCGCTGTCGCGCAATATCGCCACCATCAAGATTGCCGAGCAGACCGGCTTCGAGAAGGTTGCGGCGCTGTGGCGACGGACCAGGCTCGGCTCGCAGGAGTTGAAGGGCTACCCGTCCATCGCGCTCGGCGTCTTCGAGGTGACGCCGCTCGAAGTGGCCACGGCCTACACGCTGTTCGCCAACGGCGGCGTCACGGCGCCGCTCCGTCCCCTCTCGCGCGTCGTGAGCGGCGAGCAGGCGCACGCGCCGCCCGCCGAGAAGGGGCAGACCGTGGCGCGGGCCACGACGAGCTTCCTGGTGACCAGCATGATGCGGAGCGTGGTCAGCGAAGGGACCGGCGCCGGGGCACGCGCCGCGGGCTTCGCCCTCGACGCCGCGGGCAAGTCGGGCACCACCAACGACCTGAGGGACGCCTGGTTCGTCGGCTTCACGCCCGAGCTGCTGGCCGTGGTCTGGGTGGGTTTCGACGACAACACCCCGTTGGGCCTGAGCGGCACCCAGGCGGCCGTGCCCATCTGGGCCTCGTTCATGATGAAGGCGTTGGCCGGCCACCCCAACGTCCCCTTCGAGGCGCCGGAGGGGGTGAGCTTCGTCGAAATCGATCGTGATACCGGCAAGCTGGCCACCCCCACCTGCCCGCGGGTCACCACCGAGTCGTTCCTGGCCGGCACCGAGCCCCTGGAAATCTGCGCATTGCACAGCTGGTAACGAACCTCCGTGTACGCCGTATAATCCCCCTGTGAACCACGAGATCTTCGCGGCCATCGGCGAGGCGCTCACGAAGGGCGAAGAGGTGGCGCTCGTCACCATCGTGTCGTCCAACGGTTCCACCCCGCAGCGGGTGGGCGCCAAGATGCTCGTCTTCGCCGACGGCCGCACCGTCGGCACCATCGGCGGGGGCTGCTACGAGCACGACGCGCTCGGCAAGGCGCGCGAGGCACTCCGCACCCGCAAGGCCATCACCGCCAAGTACGACCTGAACGACGACTTCGCCGAGGAAACCGGCCTGGTCTGCGGCGGGCAGATGTCGGTCTTCATCGAGCCGCTCGAGGCCCCGCCGGCCCTCTACGTCTTCGGCGCCGGCCACGTCGGCTACTACCTGGCGCGCGTCGCCTCCGAAGCGGGCTTCGAGCTGCACGTCATCGACGACCGCGCGGCGTTCGCCAACCGCGAGCGCTTCCCGTTTGCCGCATCGGTGGTGGTCGAGGACATCCCGACCTGGCTCGCCCAGACCGCGCTGCCCGCCTCCGCCTATGCCGTGGTCGTCACCCGCGGCCATCGTCACGACCTGGACGCCCTCCAGGCGCTTTCGACCCGCGAGCTCCGGTATCTCGGCCTCATCGGCAGCCGCGCCAAGGTGGCGCGCATCTACGACCAGTTGCTCAGCGAGGGCCGCGCCACGCTCGAACAGCTGTCGCGGGTGCACGCCCCGATCGGCCTCGATATCGGCGCGGTCACCCCGCAGGAGATTGCCGTCAGCATCGCCGCCGAGCTCGTGGCCATCCGGCGCGGCAAGGCCACGGCCATCGCCGACGCGTCGCTGCGCTGGATGCCGAAGACGCAGGTGCCCGGCGCGCCCTAGCCGCCCGCCGTGGGTGCCTCGCTGCTCGTCCGCAACGCCACCATCCTGACGATGAACCACGCCTTCGACACCGTCGAAGGCGACGTCTTGATCGAGGACGGCCGCATCGCGGCCGTCGGTGAGGTTCAGGCTCCCTCCCTGATTCCCACCATCGACGCCGCCGGCGATTACCTGCTTCCTGGCTTCGTCCAGACGCACATCCACCTGTGCCAGACGCTCTTCCGCGGCTCGGCCGACGACCTGGCGCTGCTCGAGTGGCTGCGCACGCGCATCTGGCCCATGGAGGCCGCCCACACGCCGCGCTCGCTGGCCGCGGCGGCGGCGCTGGCCGCGTCCGAACTGGTCCAGGGCGGCACCACCGCGGTCCTGACCATGGAAACCGTGCACGACACCGACGCGGTCTTCGAGGCGCTCGAGCCCATGGGCCTGCGCGCCGTGGTCGGCAAGTGCATGATGGACGCGGACGAGGCCGTGCCGGCCAGGCTGCGGGAGCAGACGCGCGCGTCGATCGACGAGAGCCTTGCGCTCGCCGCGCGGTGGCACGGGCGCGGCCAGGGCCGACTGCGCGCGGCCTTCGCGCCGCGCTTTGCCCTGTCGTGCTCGCGCGAGCTGCTGGACGAGGTGGGCCGTCTCGCCCGCGAGGGGTCGCTATTGGTGCACAGCCATGCCTCGGAGAATCGCGACGAGATTGCGCTGGTCAGAGAACGCACGGGCCTGTCCAACATCGAGTACTTCGCGGCCACGGGGCTCACCGCCCCGCACGTCTGCCTGGCACATTGCGTGTGGGTGGACGATCGCGAGCAGGCGCTGCTGGCCGAGGGCGATGTGAAGGTGCTGCACTGCCCCGGCTCGAACCTGAAGCTGGGGTCGGGCCTCGCCCCGGTGACGGAGATGCGCCGCCGCGGCATCTCGGTATCGCTGGGCGCCGACGGCGCCGCGTGCAACAACCATCTCGACATGTTCCAGGAGATGCGCCTGGCCGCGACGCTGCAGGCCGTGCGTATCGGGCCCGGGGCGCTGACGGCGCGGGACACGCTGGCGATGGCCACGCGCGAGGGCGCCCGGGCCCTGGGCCTCGACGCCGAGATCGGCACCATCGCGCCGGGCAAGCGCGCCGACATCATCCTGGTCCGGCGCGGCGCCGCGCACCTCGCGCCCGACCCCGACCCTTATACGACGCTCGTCTACGCGACCCGCTCGACCGATGTCAGGACGGTGCTCGTGGACGGTGAGGTGCTGGTCAACGAGGGCCGGCCCACGCGGTGGGATGATGCCGAACTGGTGGCGGCCGCACGCGCCGAGGCTCGGGCACTGGCCGCCCGGGCGGGGATCTAGCGCCGGGCTCCGGTCTCGTACAGGGATCGGGCGCCCGGGCCCATCGCACGCGTTCGCGCCGTCGGCACCCGTCGCACCTGTCCGCACCCGCCCGCGCGTTTCGCACCTGTTATACTGTTAGCAGTCACCGCGACAGACTGCTAATGAGCGCCCCTGCCCTCTCCGACCGCACCCGCCGCGTCCTTGCGACCTTGGTCCGCGAGTACATCGAGACGGGCGAGCCGGTGGCTTCGGCCACGCTGATGCGCCGGTCAGGGCTGAACGTGTCTTCCGCCACCATCCGGAACGTGCTCGCCCAGCTCGAAGACATGGGCTACGTGTGGCAGCCCCACACCTCGGCGGGCCGCGTGCCGACCGATCAGGGCTACCGCTTCTACGTGGACCTGCTGCTCGAGGGGCGACGGGCTGCCCGCGACGTCTCGGTCGTCGAGGCGCGCCTCCGCCAGGAAGCGGGCGATGCGCCCCTCATCGACGACCTGCTCTCGTCCACCTCGCACGTGCTCTCGGAAACGTCGCGCCATGTGGGCTTTGCGATCGCGCCGGCCAACGAGAACGCGGTATTTCACCGCATCGAGTTCGTGCCGCTCAGTGGCACGCGGATCCTGGTGGTGATGGTGTCGCGCGGCAACCAGGTATCGCAGAAGACGGTGGACATCGGCGAAGGCGTCAGGCCGTCGGAGCTCAGCCAGGCGGCCAACTTCCTCAACTCCGAGTTCGCGGGCCGCACGCTCGATGACGTGCGGAGCGGCGTCCGCGAGCGCCTCCGCGAGGAGCGCACGCTCTACGACCAGCTGCTCGGCCTGGCGCTTCGCCTGGCCAGCCAGACGCTCGAGAACCTGCAGGGGCCCACGGCGGTCTACATCGAGGGCGCGTCCTCCCTGCTCGAGCAGGTCGTGCAGGCCAGCGGCATCTCGCCCAGCACCCTGGGCGCGCTGCTGCGCATGGTCGAGGAGAAGCAGCGCCTCGTGCGCCTCCTCAACGAGTACATCGACGGCCCCGGCCTCACCATCGTCATTGGCGCCGAGCACAGTGATCCGGAACTGCGGCCCTTCAGCCTGATTGCCTCGACCTATTTCGACGGTCGCGGCACCGGCACGGTGGGTGTGATCGGACCGACGCGGATGAAGTACTCGCGCGCCATCGCGGCCGTGGACGTGGCGGCCCTGGCCGTGGCGCGGGTGCTCAAAGATGTAGACTAGAGTGTTGACGTTCCATCATGAGTGACTCGCAGAATCCCACCGAGAACCCGGCCGCCGACGCTGCGCAGGCGACCGACGCAGCCGCCACCGGATCCACGGTCGAGCAGCTCCAGAAGGAGCGCGACGACTTCTACGACCGGCTGCTCCGCAAGAGCGCGGAGTTCGACAACTTCCGCAAGCGCGTGGAGCGCGAGCGCAAGGAATTCACCGAGTGGGCAGCGGCCGACGTGCTGAGTGATCTGCTGGCGGTGATGGACGACTTCGATCGGGCCCTGGCCGCCGACCTGCCGGCATCCGCGCAGCCCTACAAGACCGGGGTGGAGATCATCCACCGCGCGCTGGCCGACCTGGTGCGCAAGCGCGGCGTCACCGCCATCGAGGCCGTCGGGGCCGACTTCGATCCGCATCTCCACCAGGCCGTCTCCTACGAGGCCGTCGAGGGCGCGCGCGAGGGCGAGGTCGTCGAGGAACTGCGCAAGGGCTACATGCTGGGCGAACGCCTGCTGCGGCCGGCGCTCGTCAAGGTCGCCAAAGCATCGTGAGCAAGCGGGATTTCTACGACGTCCTCGGCGTGTCGCGGACGGCCAGCGAGCAGGACATCAAGAGCGCCTACCGCAAGCTGGCGCTCCAGTACCACCCCGATCGCAATCCCGGCGACAAGGCCGCCGAAGAGCGTTTCAAGGAGGCGGCCGAGGCCTACGCCGTGCTCGCCGACCCCGACAAGCGCGCCCGCTACGAACGCTTCGGCCACGCCGGCGTGTCGGGCGCCGCCGGCGGCGGGGGCGTGGACCCGACCATCTTCGCCGACTTCCAGGACATCTTCGGGGGGCTGGGCGACATCTTCGGCTTCGGCGACATCTTCGGCGGTGGCCGCCGCCGTGGCGGACCGCAGCGCGGCGCCGACCTCCGTTACGACATGGAGATCGCCTTCGAGCAGTCGGCGAAAGGCGCCGAAACGGCCATCCAGATTCCGCGGCACGAGGCCTGTGAGACCTGCCAGGGCTCGGGCGCCGCGCCCGGCAGCACGCCCACCACGTGCCCGCAGTGTCGCGGCGCGGGCCAACTGCGGTACCAGCAGGGATTTTTCACTGTCGCTCGCACGTGCGGCCAGTGCCGCGGAGCCGGCAAGGTGATCGCCAAGCCGTGCGCCGCCTGCCACGGCCAGGGCACCACCGAACAGCAGCGCAAGCTCACCGTCAAGATTCCTGCGGGCATCGCCAGTGGCCAGCGCCTGCGCCTCACCGGCGAGGGCGAAGCCGGCACGCAGGGGGGACCACACGGCGATCTGTATGTGGTCATCCACGTGCGCGACCACGAGTTCCTCCATCGCGACGGCAACGATCTGCACTGCGAGATTCCGCTGTCCATCACCACGCTGGCACTGGGCAGCGAGATCACCGTCCCGGGCATCGACGGGAACGAGACCCTCAGGGTGCCGGAAGGCACGCAGACCGGCGCCACGTTTCGCCTCAAGGGCAAGGGCATGCCCGACGTCGGCGGACGAGGCAAGGGCGACCTGCTGGTCACCGTCCAGGCCGTGACGCCGAAGAAGCTCACCAGGGAACAGCGCAAGCTCCTCGAACAGCTGGCCGAGACGCTGCCCGCCCAGAAGTTCGAGCCCAGGCGGCGAGAGGACGACGCAGAGGACCGCGGCCTCTTCGGGAAGATTTTCGGCTAAGACGCGTGAGTCGCCTCTGGCCTGCCCTCGAGATTGAAGCGCCGGGCCTCGACGATCCGCCGGACGCCGAGGAGCTCGTCGCCGCGCTGCTGGACGACCACGCGCCGCAGGCCATCGAGGACCTGGCCGAGCGGCCGCTTCCACCGGGCGGGCTGTGGGATCCCACGTTCCCGCCCATCCCCGAGCCCCCGCCGACGCCTCTCCGCTGGCGCGTCTTCTTCGCCAGCGCCGATGCACGCGATCGCGCCGCGGACGCGCTGGGTGCCGCCATGCCCCGGCTGCGGCTCTCCGCTGTGGACGTGCCGGACGAGGACTGGGCGGCGCGCTCGCAGGAATCGCTCACCGCGGTCAGCGCGGGCCGGTATGTGGTCGCCCCGCCCTGGGACGTCCCCTCGGCCCCCGACCCTGGCACCACCGTCATCGTCATCGAACCGTCGATGGGGTTCGGCACCGGCCATCACCCGACCACGCGGCTGTGCCTGCGCCTGCTCTCGGACATCGACGTACATGGCAAACGTGTCGTGGACATCGGGACCGGCTCGGGTGTGCTGGCGATGGCCGCTGCCCTCGACGGCGCCTCGGATGTCGTGGGGCTGGACGTGGATCAGGACGCCATCGATTCCGCGCGCACCAGCGCGGCGCTCAATCCGCTGCCTGAGGTGATCCGCTTCGAGGTGGGCGACTTCCGGGCGAGCCCGCCGCCACCGGCCGATCTCGTCCTGGCCAACCTCACGGGCGGGATGCTTCGTACCACCGCGGCCACACTGATGGCCCTGAAGCGCTCCGGTGGCATGCTCGTCATCAGCGGCTTCGATGAGTCAGAGGAGTCGGACGTGCGTGCCAGCTTCGCGCTCCTGCGCCAGACCGCGCGCCTCGAGGAAGCCAGCTGGGTGGCCCTGCGGCTCGAGTAAGGCGGGCCCGGACTCCCGGCCCTCTGCCCCGTCCGCGTATCTGCGGCTCCGGGCGTCTCTCGCGCCATCCGCGCCCCTCCGCGGCGACATCCACGCTCAGCGCGGGCCGACCGCCCGCTGCTGCCCCTTTTCCCGGCGTTGGTTCCACGCATCCACAAGGCGTCTGAGCTCCTTGATCGGCTCCGGGCTGTCGTCTACCTGGAGCCGCATCACGACATCGTTGTTGAGCCACACGCCCTGGCCCTTGCCGACGATGAGGATGGCCGCCGACTGCATGCCGCGCGTGTCGCCGCCCGCCTTCTGGCCCGCCTCGAGCGCGGCGGTCAGGCGAACCGACAGGTGGCCGGTGGACTGCTCGAACGCCGCGATCATATTGGTGACGACGGCCTCGCCCGCCAGGATATTGCCCTGCGC
>DAIRFN010000046.1:0-12137 GCA_036795065.1 Vicinamibacterales bacterium | reverse complement strand
ATGACGTGCCTTTCGGCCCGGTGTAGACGGCGGTCCGGCCTTGCTGGTCGATGACGGCGAACTGCCGGCCCTCCTTCGTCCAGCGATCGGGCTGCGGATCGGGATCGCTCTCCCAGATGGCCTTGATGAGCGCGTCCGGTTTCATCCCCGCGCGCAGCAGCTCGAGGGCCTTCGGCCCGTAGCTGACATCGACAATGGCCTGCGTCGCCGCCGCCCCCACCCCGGCCTCGGCCCAGAGCACCCCATTGCCGACACTGAACACCCGTGACTGCACGGCCCCGCCCACCTCACCGGTCGCCGGGTCGTAGCCGAGGATCGAGAAGGTCGCGACGGGATCCTGTGCTCCCGGGCGCGCTAACGCGACTGCGACCAGGGCCGCCGCAATCAACCACTGTCTCATCGCCATCCTCCGTTCATCACCAGCCGTCCCACGCCTCGTAGAGCGCGGCCATGGCGACCAGCGGCGCCGCATCCGCGCGCAGCGTCCGGCCGCCGAGCGACACAGCACGAAACCGAGCCGCCTCGAAGGCGGCGCGTTCATCCGGCGCCCATCCCCCTTCGGGGCCAATCGCGAGCTGCACGGCGGGCGCACGGGGCACCTCCCCCAGCGCGATGGTCGCGCCGATTGACGGTTCCTGCAGCACGACCACCGGATCGGGGCCAGGATCGGCGATCCAGGATCTCAGCTCCAGCGGTGGCCGCACGTCCGGCACCGTCGCCCGACCGCACTGCTTCGCGGAGGAGACCGCGATCCGCTGCCACCGCTCCACGCGGTGCGCCCGCGCGAGGGCCGCGAGGCGAACCTCGCTGCGCACCGCGACGACCGGCTGCAGGACGACGACTCCCATCATCGTGGCGTCACGCACCACATCGTCCATCTTGTCGCCCTTGAGCACGGCCATCACGAGGGTGACGCGGACCGCGGCCTCCGGCGCAGCCGGAGCGGGACCAAGAGTCCGGACCCTGACACACCCACCCTCCACACCCTCGACGCGCGCGTGGAACATCCGCCCGCCACCGTCGAACACATCGATGTCGTCGCCGACCCCCAGGCGCAACACCCGCGTCAGATGGCTCGCCTCGTCACCGCGGAGCGTTCCCACCCCGGTGTCGCCGATGTCGGGCAGGAAGAACCGCGGCCGCACGGCGCCTATTCTACCTGCGCGCCGCGCCGATCACCGCGCGCCGCCGGGCGCTGGCACACGCCGCGTGTCGCCCAATCGCTCTATCACTCGATCGCTCAATCGCTCAATCTGAATGCACCCATGCCGCAATCACCCATCGCCGGATGAATCGTCAATCATCAATCGCCAATCATCAATCGACAGGGACTTGTATACTTCCCACAATGTTCTTTCGCGGCCAGACGATTGGGAAGTACCGCATCATCTCCACGCTGGGCAGCGGCGGGTTCGGCGCGGTCTACCTCGCCGAAGACACCTGGATCGACAAGAAGGTCGCCCTCAAGGTGCCTCATCGCCAGAACATGGACTTCGGAGAGCTGCTCCGCGAGCCCCGCCTCCTGGCGTCGCTGAGCCATCCCAACATCGTCACGGTGCTGACGGCCGAGAAACAGGACGATGTGTTCTTCATCGTCATGGAGTACGTGCCTGGTGAGACCCTCGAGGCCATCATCGAGCGCGAGGGCGCGCTCGACCTGACGCGCGCACTCGATTACACGTGCCAGATCTGCAACGCCGTGGACCACGCGCAGAAGCAGGGCATCATCCACCGCGATCTCCGCCCCGGCAACGTGCTGGTCACCGAACAAGGCATGCTGAAGGTGGCCGACTTCGGCACCTCGCGCTTCCTGGAGATCGCGGCTCACGGCACCACGGTCATCGGCAGCCCGCCGTACATGGCCCCGGAGCAGTTCCAGGGCAAGGCCGTGTTCGCGTCCGACATCTACTCGCTGGGCGTCACGATGTACCAGATGCTCACCGGCACCCTGCCGTATAACACGCCGGCCCCCTCCGATCTCGAGCGCTTGATGCGGGGGGAGCTCACCACCCCGCCCCGCGTGCGGAACCCGAAGCTCCCCAAGGGCATCGCCGACATCATCATGAAGGCCATGGCGCCCGAGCTGACCGATCGCTACCAGCGTGCGGGCGACTTGCTCGATGCGGTGCTGGGCGTCCGCGCCGAGATCGCGCCGCGGCGGCCGTGGCGGCCCGCCGCGGTGGCCGCCGGCGCGGGCAACCCGATGCAGGACATCCAGGCCCGCCTGAAGGCGCGGGAGGCTCCCCAGGCGCGGTTCTGCTGGAACTGTGGCAAGGCGCTCCCCGCACGCGCCGACGCCTGCCCGTTCTGCAGCGAGCGCCAGTAGCGGATAATTACCTCATGGCATTCAGCGAGCAAGGCAAGGTGTGGATGAACGGGGCCCTCGTGGCGTGGAAGGACGCCACCGTGCACGTCGCCGCGCACGCCCTACACTACGGCACGGGCATCTTCGAGGGCATCCGCGCCTACGAGACGAGGAACGGGAGCGCCATCTACCGCCTCCCCGAGCACATGCGCCGGCTCTACGACTCGTGCCGCGTGTACCGGATGGCGCCGCGGTGGTCCGTCGACGAGATGACCGCGGCGGTGGTCGAGACGGTGCGGGCGAACGGGTTCCCGTCCTGCTACATCCGTCCGCTGGTCTACCGTGGCCTCGAGCAACTGGGCCTGGATCCGCGGCCCTGCCCGGTGGACGCCACCATCATCGTGTGGGAGTGGAGCGCGATGTTCGGCGCCGAGGGCCTCGAGAAAGGCATCGACGTCGGCGTCAGCTCGTGGACCCGGCTGGCGCCCAACACCCTGCCGGCCATGGCCAAGGCGTCGGCCAATTACGCGAACTCGGCGCTCATCAAGATGCAGGCGTCCCTCGACGGCTACGGCGAGGCCATCGCGCTCGACGAAAGCGGCATGGTGAGCGAAGGCAGCGGGCAGAACCTCTTCCTGGTCCGCGACCAGGTCGTCTACACCCCCGCCATCAGCTCGTCCATCCTGCAGGGCATCACGCGCGACAGCGTCATCGTCATGGCGCGCGACCTCGGCTACGAGGTGCGCGAGACGCCCATCCCGCGCGAATTCCTCTACATGGCGGACGAGGCGTTCTTCTGCGGCACCGCGGTCGAGGTGACGCCGGTGCGGTCCATCGACCGCATCACCATCGGGAGCGGCCAGCGGGGACCGGTCACCGCGGCCATTCAGCAGCAGTTCTTCGGCATCATCAAGGGCGACGTGCCCGACAGCCACCACTGGCTGACGCCGGTGCCGGCCCCGGTTTCTCGCTGACCGCCCGCGAGGGGCACGACCAGGCCCTCGCCCACTCCGGCGCGCCCCTGCGCACGGGTGCACCCGTCTCTTGCACCCGTGCACCCATCTCCTTCATGATGGCCCGGTCATGCATGTCAACGATCTGCTGAAGCTGGCCGTCGAACGCGGGGCGTCCGACCTTCACCTGAAGGTGGGCACCTATCCCATGGCGCGGGTCCATGGGCGGCTCTCGCGCGTCATCAACGACAAGAAGCTCGACCACGAAGACCTGGTCGAGATGGCCGCCTCCATCATGTCGGCCACCCAGCGCCAGCGGTTCAAGGATGCGCAGGAAATCGACCTCGCCTACAGCGTGCCCGGCCTCGGCCGCTTCCGCTGCAACGTCTTCCAGCAGCGCGGCACGATCGGCATGGTGCTCCGCGTCATCCCGTTCAAGGTGAAGTCGATCGAGGAGCTCGACCTCCCGCCGGTCCTCAAGAAGATCGCGGAGGAAGAGCGCGGCCTCGTGCTGGTCACCGGCACCACGGGCAGCGGCAAGAGCACCACGCTGGCCGCGATGATCGACCACATCAACAACACGCGGTCGTCCCACGTCATCACCATCGAGGACCCGATCGAGTACCTGCACAAGGACAACGAGGCCATCATCACGCAGCGCGAGATCGGCGTGGACACGCGGTCGTTTGCCTACGCGCTGCGCAGTGCCCTGCGCCAGGACCCCGACGTCGTGCTCGTCGGCGAAATGCGCGACATGGAGACCATCGAAACGGCACTCCACGCCGCCGAAACCGGCCACCTGGTGTTCTCCACCCTCCACACGCTGGATGCCACCGAGACCATCAACCGCATCATCTCGGTCTTCCCGCCGCACCAGCAGAAGCAGGTCCGCCTGCAACTGGCCGTCGTCCTCAAGGCGGCCGTGGCCATGCGTCTCATCCCGCGCGCGGACGGCAACGGCCGCGTGCCGGCGATGGAGGTGCTCATCGCCACGCCGTTCATCAAGGACTGCATCATCGACAAGGAGAAGACGCATCTCATCCAGGGCGCCATCGCCCAGGGCACCTCGCAGTACGGGATGCAGACGTTCGACCAGTCGATCTTCAGCCTCTTCTCGCAGCAGCTCATCACCTACGAGGAGGCCCTCCGGTGGGCGTCGAACGTGGACGAGTTCAAGCTGCGCGTGCAGGGCATCTCCACCACGTCAGACCAGGCGCGCGACCAGATGGCCAGCACGCTCTTCGGAAGGCCGACCGCCAGTGCGACGGATTCCGAGATCACGCGCTTCGGGAAGTAGCGACCCGCCAGACGCCTTCACGGCGGCGCTGGTGCTGCTCGGCCAGCGCGAGCTCTCGGAAGCCCAGTTGCGCACGCGGCTGGCCCGCCGCGGCTGCGATCCCGACGCCATCGACCAGGCGCTCGACCGCCTCAAGCGGGACCGGACGCTCGACGACGGGCGCGTGGCCAGGGCCGCGGCGCGTCTGGAGGCCGGCGTGCGGCGGCGCGGCCCCGCACGGGTGCGCCAGCGGTTGCAGGCCATGGGGCTCGCCTCCGACCTCATTCAGCAGGCCCTCGCGGAAGCCTTCGAGGAGGTGGACGAATCGGCCCTCCTCGACGCCGCGTTCGAACGACGCCTGCGAGGACGCGCCCTGGCGGAACTGGACGACAAGGCCCGCGCCCGCCTGGTGCGTGGCCTTGTCGGCCAGGGCTTCTCGCTGGGCGCGGTGCTGAAGAGGGTCAGGTCCTGAGGTCGTGGGTCGTGGGTCCTGGGTCGTGGGACTTGGGTCTTGGACTCCCGACTCCCGACTCCCGACTAAAATACTGAAGTGCACCCGAACGACATCCGCGCATCCTTCCTGAAGTATTTCGAACGCCACGGCCACCGCATCGTTCCCAGCTCGCCGCTGGTGCCCGGCGACGACCCCACGCTGCTGTTTACCAACGCGGGGATGAACCAGTTCAAAGACGTCTTCCTGGGCCGCGAACAGCGCGACTACACGCGGGCCACGTCGTCCCAGAAGTGCATGCGCGTCAGCGGCAAGCACAACGACCTCGACAACGTCGGCCCGTCGCTCCGCCACCACACGTTCTTCGAGATGCTCGGCAACTTCTCGTTCGGTGACTACTTCAAGCACGACGCCATCGAGCTGGCCTGGACGCTGCTGACGAAGGAATGGGGCCTCGACCCCTCCCGCCTCTATGCCACGGTCTTCAAGGGCGAGCCGGGCATTCCCCGCGATGATGAAGCCTATGCGCGGTGGCGCGAGTTCCTGCCACCCGATCACGTGGGCGAGCTCGGCATGGCCGACAACTTCTGGGCCATGGGCGACACCGGGCCCTGCGGGCGCTGCTCCGAGATCTACTACGACCGCGGCGCCGAGGTGCCGGGCACGGGACGGTTCTCGGAGGACGTCGAGGGCGGGAGCGAGCGCTTCGTCGAGATCTGGAACAACGTGTTCATGGAGTTCGCACGCGACCAGGCGGGCACGCTGACGGCCCTGCCGGCCCCCTCCATCGACACGGGCATGGGCCTCGAGCGCATCTCGGCGGTCATGCAGGGGACGCTCTCGAACTACGACACGCCCCTGTTCACCCCGGTGATCGCCGCCACGTCGAAGCTCGCGGGACGACCGTACGGCCGTTCCATGGATCCCGCGGACGTCTCGATGCGCGTCGTGGCCGATCACCTGCGCGCCATGACGTTCCTCATCGCCGACGGCGTGGTGCCCTCGAACGAGTGGCGTGGCTACGTGCTTCGGAAGATCATGCGGCGCGCCATGCGCCACGGGCGCAAGCTCGGTCTGCACGCGCCGTTCCTGCACGCGCTGGTGGACGTGCTGGTGGCCGATATGGGCAACGCCTATCCCGAGCTGAAGGCTGGTCGCGACGCCGTGGTGCAGGTGGTGAGGGCCGAGGAGGAGCGATTCGACGCCGTGCTCACGGGCGGGCTGCCACGCCTCGAGGAGGCGCTCGAACGCGCTGCCGCCGGCGCGCGCGTGCTGCCCGGAGACGAGGCGTTCAAGCTCTACGACACCTACGGCCTGCCCCGCGACTTCATCGAGGATCTGGCCTCCACCCAGGGGCTTCGCTTCGACGCCGAGGGCTTCGCACGCGAGATGGAGGCGCAACGCGAGAAGGCGCGCGCCAAGAGCGGCTTCGAGGGCAAGAAGGGTGAAGATTTCCGTTTCGTCTCGGACGAGGCGCGCGCGGCCCTCGCCCATGCCGGCGACGTGTTCGAGGGCTACACCGACACCCGCGTGCAGGGCGTTCCCGTGCTCGCCGTGTTCGACGACCGCAAGCAGCAGATCGACGCGCTGCCGGCCGGGGCCGTCGGATGGGTGGCGCTGGCGCGCACGCCGTTCTACGTGGAGGCCGGTGGCCAGGTGTCGGACCAGGGGTGGATCGAGACCCCGACCGGCCGCTCGCGCATCGGCGGCGTCGTGCGGCTCGGCCCCGGGCTGCCGCGCGCGCATCGCGTGGAGGCCGCGGCGGGTGCCCTCCGGCCGCGCGATCTCGTGACCGCCGATGTGGACGTGCCGCTGCGTGACGCCACGCGCCGCAACCACACCGCGACGCACCTGCTGCACGCCGCGCTCCGCCAGGTGCTGGGCCCGCACGTCAAGCAGGCCGGCTCGCTCGTGGCCCCGGACCGGCTGCGGTTCGACTTCGTCCACTTCAGCCCGGTCTCGCCAGAGGCGCTTCGCGGCATCGAGCAGATCGTCAACGAGGCCATCCTGCGGAACGAGGCGGTGGCGACCGCCGTGCGCGACACGCAGGAGGCCATCGCCGCGGGCGCCATGGCCCTGTTCGGCGAGAAGTACGGCGACAAGGTGCGGGTGGTCGCCATCGGCGACGGACACTTCAGCACCGAGCTCTGCGGCGGCACGCACGTGCGCGCCACCGGCGACATCGGCGCGTGCCTCATCACCGAGGAATCCGGCGTGGCCGCCGGCGTGCGGCGCATCGAGGCCCTCACCGGCCTGGGCGTCCTCGCCTACGTGCGGCCGAAGCTCCAGGAGTTCGAGAAGATCCGGGGGTACCTGAATGCCGACTCCGACCAGGTGCTGGCGAAGCTCGAAGCCCGGGTGCAGGGCCTCGAGAAGGCGGTGAAGGAGCGCGACCGGAAGCTCGCCAGGGCTGCCGCCGGCGGAACCGGTGCGGAGGGCGAGCGCGTCACCATCGGGGATGTCACACTCGTGGTGCGCCGGGTCGAGGACGCCGGCAAGGACCTGCTTCGCTCCATCGCGGATCAGATCAAGGCCACCCTCACCTCGGGCATCGTGTTCCTGGCCGGGCCGACCGCGGACGGCAAGGTCGCGATGGTGGCGAGCGTGACCGGAAATGTAACGACACGTCTCAAAGCGGGACAGCTCGTCAAGGAGTTGGCCCCGATGGTCGGCGGAGGTGGCGGAGGACGCCCGGATTTCGCAGAGGCCGGTGGCAAAGATCCTGCACAGGTCGATGCGATGCTCGCGGCAGCTCCGGAGGTGGTGAAGCGCCTGCTGGACGCCTGACGTCGAGCCGATACCTTAGGCCGAACCCGCGTGCGATTCCTGGCTGCCTTCGTCCTGCTGGCTGCAAGTGTGGCCCCTGCGTCCGCCCAGATCTACTCGTGGCGCGACGCCGAGGGTCTGCTCGTCGTGTCGGACCGCCCCCGCGCGGACCAGGGGGAGATGACCACCTACACGGTGCCCCGCTCATCGGCCGTGCGCGCCACCACGCCTCTCGCCGGCTCCGCGCGCGCCTCCGAGTTCGACGAGGTCATCGAGGAGCAGGCCACGGCCCAGGGCGTGGCGCCCGAGCTGGTGCGCGCGGTCATCCAGGTGGAGTCGGCCTTCGACGCGCGCGCGGTCTCGTCCAAGGGCGCGATGGGGCTGATGCAGCTGATGCCGGCGACGGCCCGCGAGCTGGGCGTATCGAACCCCTTCCATCCCGAGGAGAACATCCGCGGCGGAGTCGCCTACCTCCGGCAGCTCCTGGATCGGTACGACAGCAACGTCGAGCTGGCGTTGGCCGCCTACAACGCCGGACCGAGCAGCGTGGCCAAATACGGCGCGGTGCCGCCCTACCGCGAGACCCAGGCCTACGTGAAGAAGGTCACGAAAGCCTCCGGCCCTTCTGCTCCCATCAAGCCGGTCACCACCATCTACAAGTGGGTGGACCTGGTGAACGGTCAGCCCGTCACGCGCTATTCCAACAAGCCTCCCGAGGGTGTCGCCGCCGAGCCCGTGGCACGGACCCAGTAGCCCCCCGGGCGTGCGCGTTTGGGGTCCGTGGGCCGGGGGTCTACCCGTGTCTCTTGCCGTGGACTGTCCGTGTCTCTTGCCCTGGGAGTCGGGCCCGAGGAGTGTTTGGGGTTGATAGGGCCTCGTGTTACGCTAGAGTGTTTTTCACCCTAACGACTTTGAGGTTCTAGACACGTGGCAAAGCGAACGAAGTCGGCCGTCAAGGCCAACCGGCAGAACATCAAGCGGCGCGAGCACAACCGGGCCCTGCGCTCGAAGCTCCGCACCGGCCTGAAGGCCATCCGCAAGGCGCTCGACGCCAAGGACATCGACGGCGCCAAGGAGCTGCTGAAGGGCACGCAGTCGCTCGTGGACAAGATGGCGACCAAGGGCATCATCCACCGCAACACCGCCGCCCGCTACAAGTCCCGCCTGGTCGCCCGCATCTCGAAGTAACGCGCTCTGGCGCGGGCGGCGGCTCACCCGCCGCTAGCGCCCGCAGAGCTCGACCACCAGCCGTTCAAGCAGGTGCCGGGGATTCCCGGCGGACGTCTTCATCTTGAGGTCGATGTCCAGCACCAGGCCGAGGGCGCGTTTGACGCGCTCGGCCGGGCGCAGCTGGCCGGCCCCCCAGCGGATCTGCCCCAGAATGGGCTGCGGCACGACGCCCGCGTCGAGCAGCGCCGCGAGCTCCTGCAGCGCCTTGCGGGCGTCCCCGTCACGGATGGCCATCCCGACCGCCGGCCCCTCGCCCGGCTCGGACTGCGGCATCACCAGATCGCGGATGTGGCGCTCGGTGACCGTAGACTCCCCCGCCGCGTAGAGCACGAGCTTCTCGACCTCGGCGCGGATGCGACCCAGGCCAAGCCCGGTCGCCTCGAGGAGCAGCGCCAGCGCCCTGGGCTCGATGGACAGCTCGTCCTTTTCCAGGCGCTTTCGAATCCACTCGCCCGCCTCCTGCGGGCTCTCCAGCGACCCGCAATCCACCACCACCGCGTGCTTTCGCACCAGCCTGACGAGCCGGCGGTTGCCGTCGAGCGGACCGGCCACGAACACCAGGGTGGTCATGGGTTCCGGCGCCTCGATATAGGCCTCGAGCTCCTCTGCGGGCGAGGTGGCCGCCACGCGCCGCTTCCGCCCGCCGGTCGCGGCCTCGAGCGCCGGCGGCTCGGCGGCTTCGTCTTCCTTCGACCGCTTGGGCGACAGCAGCCGCTCGGCCTCGTGAATCACGACCACGCGTCGTGGCGCCATCATCGGCAGCGTGCGGGAGGTCGAGAGGATGGCACCGATCAGATTCTCGCGCGCACCGGCCGTGGTGGCCTCGTTCGCGTAGAAGCTCTCGACGTTGAAGGCCTGCAGGCCTTCGTCCACCAGCGCGGCGAACTCGAGGGCGAGATCGTGGCGCGATTGCAGATCGTCTCCTTCCAACAGGTAGAGCGGCCGGGTCTGGCCGGCCTTGATCTGCGCGCGGACTTCGACGGGCTTCATGGGTGCAGGTGAGCCGGCGCGGCGGCGGCCGCGCCGCTAGAACGCCTCCAGGATGGCGCTGACCACCGACCGCGCGAAGTCGGTCGAGAGGCGATCGATGGCGGCCCGTTCCTGGCCGAGAAACGCCGACGCATCGAGGCCGATGCTGGTGGCGCTAGCGAGCTCGTACTCGTCCGAGAAGTTGAGCGCCGGGTTCTCCCAGAGCATCTTCTGCTGCTTCACGTCCTCGAACGACACGCCCACGACGATGGTGAAGCGGTATCGACGGGCCAGCTGGGCATCGGTAAACGCGACCGGCGCGGCCGAGATGCCGCTGATCGTCCCTCGGACGATGCCGTCGGCGCCGGTGTCGCTGGGAATCACCGAGTACTGCCCGCGGCTCTGGAACTCGATCCGCACCTTCTCGGTGAACACCTGCTCGACCGTCTGGTAGGGCGTGGTGTTGCCGAAGGCCGGGATGCCGATGGTGCGGATGTACGACGGCAGGAACGAGCCCCGGCCGGCCAGGGTGTAGCCACACCCGACCGCACCGAGCGCCGGCAGCAGCGCCAGGACCTCACGCCGGTTGATACCCGTCATCGCTCTTGAACCCCAGAACCTCGGAACCCGAGCCCCGACTATCTGACCACAATGGAAACCAGTCGCCCCTTCGCAACCACCACCTTGGTGATCGCCTTGCCCTGGAGGTGCGCCTGCACCGCGGCGTCGGCCAGTGCCAGCGCCTCGAGCTCGGCCTCGTTGGCATCCGGCGGCGCGGTGATTCGCCCGCGCACCTTGCCGTTCACCTGCACCGGGATGACCACCTCGTCTGCCCTGGCGACCTCCTGATCGTACACGGGCCAGGCAGCCGCCGCCAACCCGCCCTCGTGCCCGTAGCGTTCCCACAGCTCCTCGGCCGTGTGCGGCGCGTAGGGCGACACCAGCAGGATCAGGGCCTCGATAGCCTCGCGCGCCACCGTGGGCGCCTGCGCCGTGCGCTCGCCCTTGTCCGTGAACGCGTAGAGGTCGTTCACCAGCTCCATCATGGCCGACACGGCCGTGTTCATCTGCTTGCGCACGTCGATGTCCAGCGTGACCCGGCGGATGGTGTCGTGCGTCTTGCGCCGGATGGCCCGCTCGTCCGGCGACAGCGCCGCGTGATCGATCGGCCGACTCCCGACTCCCGACCTGTCCCGAGCCCCGTCGAGGGACTGCCGACTCCCGGCAGCTTCGCTCCGCCACTGCTCCGCCAGCCGCCACACGCGGGCCAGCCATCGGTAGCTTCCCTCGAGCCCCGTGTCGGCCCACTCCACTTCCTTCTCGGGCGGGGCCACGAACATCACGTACAGCCGGAGCGCGTCCGCGCCCACCTTCTGCAGCATCGTGTCGGGGTCCACGACATTGCCCTTCGACTTCGACATGACGGCGCCGTCCTTCAGCACCATGCCCTGCGTCAGCAGGTGGGTGAACGGCTCGCTGTGCTCCACCATCCCCAGGTCGCGGAACACGCGCGCGAAGAACCGCGAGTAGATCAGGTGGAGAATCGCGTGCTCCACCCCGCCGCTGTAGAAGTCCACCGGGCACCAGTACGCCACCTTCTTCGGATCGAACGGCAGCTGGTCGTTGTGCGCGTCGGCGAAGCGGTAGAAGTACCACGACGAATCGACGAACGTGTCCATCGTGTCGGTCTCGCGGCGGGCGGGACCGCCGCACTTCGGGCACTTCACGTTCACGAACTCGGGGATGCTCGCCAGTGGTGAGTCACCGCGGCCGGTGAACTCCGCGATCCGCGGCAACACCACCGGCAGGTCGGCGTCGGGAACGGGGACGATCCCGCAGCCCTCGCAGTGCACCATCGGGATCGGGGTGCCCCAGTACCGCTGCCGCGAGATCCCCCAGTCCTTCAGGCGGTACTGGATGGTCGCCTGCCCGATGCCCCTTCGTTCGGCGTCCTGTGCCATCACCCGCTGCGCCTTCACCGAGGGCAGCCCGGTGAACGGGCCGGAATCCGCCACTCGCCCTGCACCCACGTACGCCGCCGCAAGCCCTGGTTCGGCCACCGCTTCTCCCGCGTCCGGCTGGATGACGACCCGGACGGGCAGGCCGTACTTGCGCGCGAAGTCGAAGTCCCGCTCGTCGTGCGCGGGGACCCCCATCACGGCGCCGGTCCCGTACTCCACGAGCACG
>DAIRFN010000290.1:0-7004 GCA_036795065.1 Vicinamibacterales bacterium | reverse complement strand
CCACGCAGTGCCGGACGACACCAGGCAGGTTGAGCCGGGCCCTGCGTGGCGATCTCGATACCATCGTGGCGAAGGCGTTGAAGAAGAACGCGTCGGAGCGTTACGCCTCGGTCACGGCCATGGCGGACGACCTCGGTCGCTCCCTGCGCCACGAACCGATCGGCGCGCTATCGGACACGCTGCGGTATCGGACCGTCCGGTTCGTCCAGCGCCACGTCCGCGGGGTCGCTGCCTCCGTCGCCGTGGTCGTGCTGATTGTCGGGATGACCGCGATCTACACGATCCGGCTCTCGGCCGAGCGCGACCGCGCGCAGAAGGAAGCTGCGAAGGCGGCCAGGATCAGCGAGGCGCTGACCGGCCTGCTCACGGGCGCCGATCCCATCGCCAACCGTGCGACGGGCGAAGGACTGACCGTCCGGGGGCTGCTCGACGCGGGCGCCGCGCAGATGCAGAAGGAGCTCGAGGGTCAGCCCGAGGCGCAGGCCGAGATCCTGACGGTGATGGGACGGCTCTATCGCCGGTTTGGCGCCTTCGACAAGGCGCAGGCCCTGCTTGAACAGGCGCTTGCCAGCGGACGGGCAGTGTACGGGACCGAGCACCCGCGCCTGGCCCTGACGCTCAACGATCTCGGCGCGCTGCTGGCGGAGAAGGGGGCCTACGCCACGGCAGGAAGCAGCCTCGAAGAGGCGCTCAGCATGCGGCGCAGGATCCATGGGCCGGAGCACCGCGATGTCGCCGTGACGCTTGCCGAGCTCGGGCGCGTCTACCAGGACCAGGGGCTCAACGCGCGCGCCGAGCCGCTTCACCGCGAAGCCCTGGCGATCAGGCGAAAGGTACTCGGGGAGGATGATCGGGAAACGGCCGTGAGCCTGAGCGACGTCGCGTCGGTGCTGCGGCTGAATGGCGATCTCTCCGGCGCCGAGTCGTTTCTTCGCCAGTGCCTGGAGTTGAACCGCAAGACGCGCGGGGACGATCACCCGAACACGGCCATGACCCTGCACGACCTCGGACTGGTCGCCGCAGGCAGGGCCGACTTCGCGTCCGCCGAATCGTTGTTTCAACAAGCCATGGACATCCAGCGGAAGTCGCTCGGCGACAAGCACCCCGTGGTGGCCACGTCGCTCAACAGCCTCTCACACGTGTGGCTCGCGCAGGGGAAGCACGCCGCGGCGGCGTCCGCGCTGCGGGAGGCATTGGACATCGCAGTCCCGGTGCTCGGCGGCGACCATCAACTGGTGGCGATCTACACCATCAACCTCGCGTCCGTGTACCTGGCGCGAAGGGAACCCGCTGCCGCCGAGGCGCTGCTCAGGGAAGGCCTCCGGATTCGGGCCTTGTCGCCCGAGGTGGTCCCGAACCGTCGACGCATCCTCTCCGAAGACGACTGGAGTGTCGGTGCCACGAAGAGCCTGCTCGGCGCCGCGCTGACGGGCCTTGGGCGCTACGACGAGGCCGAGGCGGTGCTGCTCGAGGCTCGCCGGGACCTGGAGGCGATGCCCGCGCCCCGCAAGCCCGAGATGAAGGCCACCATCGCGCGCCTCGTGCAGCTCTATGACGCGTGGGGCAAGCCCGACAAGGCCGCGGCGCACCGCGCTCAGCTGGCCTCCTGAGCGATTCAACGCGCTGTTGACAGCACCGGTGACGGGTGTATCCTGCGGTGGAACTAGACCGATTGGTCTACTCAACGGCGAACCCCCGGCAGAGAAGGAGACACGACCATGCGCGTGGCCAAGGACAACGTGGACGTCAGGATGGAGATTCCCGGTGCCGTCATCCGTCAGCGAACGGATTTTGGCGACGCCAGCGGATACGGCAGGATCAGCGGCGAGTATTTCACCCTCTCGGCGGGCGTCGACACCACGCCGCTCTTCCTGGGGCTGGAAGGCGACCGCTGCCAGTGCCCCCACTGGGGATTCGTCCTGCGCGGCCAGATCACGACCACCGATGCGAACGGCGCGCAGGAAACCGTGAATGCGAACGATCTGTTCTACTGGCCGCCCGGGCACAACGTGAAGGTCGACGCCGACGCGGAGATCGTCATGTTCAGTCCCCAGCGCGAGCACACCCACGTCATCAACCACATGATCGAGAAGGTCAAGGGCTAGTGCAGCCGGCGCATCCGACCAAGCAGCGCCTGCTCGATGCGGGGTTGGCCATGCTGCTCGAGCATGGCTACAACGACCTGGGCATCCAGGCGCTGCTGGCCGCGACGGGTACCCCGAAGGGCTCCTTCTACCATCATTTCAAGGACAAGGAGGACTTCGCGCTCCAGGTCATCGATCAGTACATGGGGCAGGTCCACGAGGGCCTCGAGGCGTGCCTGGGCGACGAGGGCCGTCCTCCGCTCGAGCGGGTGCGCCGGTTCTTCGAGTTGACGCAGCAGAGCTACCGGAAAGAGGGCTACATGGGCTGCCTGCTGGGCGGACTCGGACAGGAGCTGTCGGGCGTGAACGACGTGTTCCGACGCAGGATCGAGCGGTGCTTCTCCGAGATCGCCGAGCGTCTCGCCGCCTGCCTGGAAAAGGCTCGGAAACGCGGCGACATCCCGGCCGATTCGAATCCGCGGCGCATGGCCAACCTGCTGGTCGACTGCTGGGAAGGTGCCGCGCTTCGGAGCCGGCTGCGGGGGAATGCCGCGCCGCTGACCGCGATGCTCGACTTCTACTTCCAGTCCGCGGCCAGCCGCTGACACCCGCGGGT
Organism: Vicinamibacterales bacterium; assembly: GCA_036795065.1. Lineage (GTDB taxonomy): Bacteria > Acidobacteriota > Vicinamibacteria > Vicinamibacterales > UBA2999 > VFZN01. The sequence goes on along the minus strand of DAIRFN010000290.1, from coordinate 4,304 downwards.
CAGACGCTCTCGGGCGACAGGATGAGCACGGAATACGCGGGCAGCGTCAGAACGGCGCTGGCCGGCAATCCGTCACCGGGCGTGTCGATCGCCACGGCTCGCGCCGGGCCCTCACCCTGGAAGGCCTCGCTGTAATGGGCCGAATCGGTGTTGAGCCGAACCGATGGCAGGCGCGTGGGCGGAAAGCCGATGGCGTAGTCCTCGAGCCGCTGGGTTCCGCGACGACTCCGCGCTCGACTGGCACCAGCAAGGACCGGCAGGACGCCGTTGTCGTGGTCGTCAACCTGGGGCACCAGCCGCCCTGGAGGAACTCCTGGCCCTGGAAAATCATCGGAATCCCCGGCGCCGTGAAGACCAGCGCGGCGGCCAGCGTCGAGCGCTTCTGCGCGAACCAGTCCGCCACGGCGCCGCCCGCAATCTCGTGCGGCACGCGCGCCTTGCCGTTGGCCACTTCGTCGTGCGACTCCGAGTAGATGACGCGACGGAACGCGTCACCTGCTGCCGGCTTCAGCGCCCCCGCCACCGCGTGCATCGACCGATGGTCATCGTCGGCGGCAATGACGGCCTGCCGGACGGGATGGACGAACCGGGCGTCCCACTGCGCGCCGAAGCCCGCGCCGCCCTCGGCGGTGGGCCTGGTCAGCCAGTCGTTGTGCTGCAGGTCTTCCGCGATGGTCAGGGCGCCGGGCCGCACGCGCTGCACCTCGTCGTTCACCCACTGCGCGAGCGACCAGCCGTCGGGGAGCGACTCCGAGCCTTCTCCGTCCACGGTGCGCATGTAGAGCGTCATGTCGAAGCGGAGCCCGTCGACGTGATGCTCCTCGAGCCACATCAGCGCGTTGTCGCGGATGAAGGCGCGTACTTCCGGCCGCCCGTAGTCGGGCCGCGTGCGGCCCCACGGCGTCGACGCCCGGTGATCGTTGTAGAAGTAGATCCCGCCGCCGTCGTGCTCCGACCAGCCATCGAACCGCCACAGGTGCAGATCGTCGGGGCCGAAGTGGTTGTAGACGACATCGAGGATGACGCCCAGGCCCCGGGCGTGCGCCTCTTTCACGAAGACCCTGAAGCCCTCGGGCCCCCCGTAAGACTGTTCCACGGCGAAGGGACAGGCGGGGTTGTAGCCCTACGACTGGTCGCCCGAGAACTCGGCCACCGGCATCAGCTGCACGGCGGTGACCCCGAGCTTCACGAGGTGATCGAGCACGCGGACCGCATCGGCGAACGTCGCGGGCGCGGTGGCGTCCGGGGCACGACCCACCGTGCCCACGTGCATCTCGTAGATCACCATGGTGTGCCACGGGTGCACCACCGGCGCATCGTTCCCCCAGTCGAAGGCCGGCGCGCAGATATGCCGTTGCCCATCGAATGGGTGACGGCCCGGGCGCGCGGGTCGATCCGAGACAGCCAGTGATCCCCCGCGCGCAGCTCGAAGCGGTATTCCTGGCCCGGCGTCGCGGCGGGCACGAAGGGCCCACCAGGTGCCGTCCTCGGCACGCTGCATGGCGTGGGCGTCGCGCTTCCAGGCGTTGAAGTCGCCGACCACGCACGCCGCATCCGCATGCGGCGCCCAGACGCCGAAGTGGACGCCGTCGGCCGTGGCCGACGAGCCGAGCGCGCGACTGCTGGGGACGGCCGTCGTGAGCGTGTTCATGATGCCTGCCTGCTCAGTAGTTCCCGTGCCAACCTGATCCGCTCAGATCAGGATACTCCGCCCGGCGACGCGAGGGGGCTCGCCCTCGGCTGTGGCGCGGCCTTCCTGTTGCAGGGCTTCGAGCATCACAGAATGGGAACCGTGCGCGGTCAGCGATCCTGCGGCGAGAGCCGGAACGCGGCCATCTCCTCGCCGTTGCGCACCAGCAGCACGTCGCCGACCAGCACCGGGTGGTTCCAGGTCTTGCCCTCGAGCGCGGGGATGCGGGCGATCTCCGTGAATCGGTCCGGCGTGGCCGAGACCAGCGCCAGCTCACCGTCCTCCGAGAGGACGAGCAGGAGGTCCTGCTCCGGCAGCAGGAGGATCTGGCCGTGGCCGTAGCGCCCACCCTTCCACGCGCGCGCGCCGTCCTCGAGATTGATACCCGCGAGGATGCTGCCGTCGAATCCGTACGCGTGGCCCTCGTGCACGACGAAATCGTTGAAGTACGGCTTCAGGCCGCGCGAGGTCCATCGCTCTTCGACGGTCCAGCCAGCGGACCCGTGCGCAACCGAGAGGCGGCGCATGCCCAGCCCGCCCATGGCATCGCCGGAGGCGATGAGGACGTTCCCGCCGGTAACCACCGCGGGCTGGACGATGCTGACCGCCGGCTGCCATGAGTGCTCCCAGAGGAGAGCACCATCGGCCGGCGCGACGCTGATGGTGCGCGCACCCCTGAGCAGCACGACCTGCGGGATGCCGTCGATGGTGGCGAGATGCGGCGAGCTGTAACCACCGCCGCCCGGCTGGCCCATCCAACGCGGGTCGCCGTTGCGGACGTCGTAGGCGGCGAGCTGGCCAGCGACGGCGACGATGACGAGATCGCCGATCACCAGCGGTGAGCCTGCGAGGCCCCAGTCCGGAATCGTCTTGGCGGTGTCGGTGGCTGCATTGCGCGACCAGACGACCGAACCGCTCGCGGCGTCGAGCGCGTTGACGATACCGGTTGCGCCCATCGTGTAGACGCGGCCGTCGTGCAGGGTCGGCGTCGCGCGTGGGCCGGCGCCGCCGTTCGACTCCCAGAAGCGCACCGCGTCGTCGTGCCGCCACACCGGCTCGCCGGTGCTCAGCCGGTAGCAGGAGACGACCTCGTTCTCTCCACGCTGCTCCTGCGTGTAGACGAGATCCCCGCGGACGGCGAAGGACGACCAGCCCGGTCCGATGGGGCTGCGCCACAACGCGACGGGCGGAGACGTCGACCAGTCGGTCGCAATCCGCACGCCGCGAACGACGCCGTCCCGCCCGGGTCCGCGAAAGCCGGGCCAGTCGGCGCTCATGGCAGGTGCGGGCGGGTGCGGTCGGGCCTGCGCCGCCGAAGCTCCCATGTCCGCGCTGGAGCGAGGGCGCGTGCTGGCGGGTGCATCAGGGGCGCTTGCCGGAGGTGTCGCGCCCGGTGTCATGTCAGGTGCCGCGGGTGAGGAAGGTGGCAGGTGCGGGCGGGTGCTGGAGGGTGCATCACGTGCGGGGGCTGCATCGGCCCGGGCGGATGCCGGGGCCGCTGGCGAGGCCAGCAGACGCTCTTCCGGTGTCGGCGTCCATCGCCAGTGCAGGTCAGAGTCGGCATCTCCGGTGATGCCGCCGGTCCGGACGAGCGTGAGCATGCTACCGGCCAGCGCGACGCAGGCGGCCATGGAGACGAGCCTGGCTACGCCGGAGAACCGCGTCCTCACGCCCGCGGCCCAGGTGACCAGCGCCAGTGCCAGGATCGGCGTGCCGAAGACGAGCGGCATCTGCCGCATGAAGCCGTTGGCGACGGAGGGATGCACGAAACCCCAGGTCACCGCCAGCACACCGGCCATCACCAGGATCGCGGCCACGCGCTCGGACCACGGCGCCCGGCTGAAGAGCAGCCACCACACGATGGCGACGACCGCGCCCATCGCGCCGCCGAGCAGCCCGAAGGCGCCGGTCCCTTCCACGACGAGGGGAACCAGCAGGCTCGGCACGATGAGCGCCGCGGCCACCAGGCCGGGCCACAGGCGAAGCGGCGTTCGGAGAGTCGTCTCGTCCGACTGAGGGATGGTCATGCTGTTTCTCCCGGTCTACTCCGTTCGGAGCGCCTGTAAGACGTCCACCCGCGATGCTCGCGCCGCGGGCATCAGCGACGCGAGCACGGCCGCGCCGACGAGCACCGCCGCCGCGCCGAGAAGCGGCAGCAGGCCCGGCAGTTGCACGGTGCCGAGAAAGGTCGCGGCGGTGCTCGTCAGCACGTAGCCCGCAGCCGCGCCCGCAGCCAGGCCCGGCAGCACGATAGCGGCGCCTTCCCGCAGGACTCCGACGAGCAACTCGCGCGGAGTGGACCCCATCGCCAGCCGCACGCCGAACTCGCGCGTGCGGGCGCTCACCGAGAACGCCAGCACACCCGCCACGCCAACGACCGCCACGAGCAGCGCGACGGAGGCGAAGCCGGCCACCACGAAAGCGTTCACGCGATCGGGCGCCAGCACGTCGGCACGCACGTCCTCGAGCGTGGCGGCGCGCTCCACCGGCTGGTCCGCCGCGATCTCGCGAATGATCCGCGTGATGGTGGGCACGAGCACGTACGGATCGCCTGCTGTCCGCACGAAGATCCGGCCGGCGGCATGAGCGGCGAGCACCTGCTCGGCACCTACGC
>DAIRFN010000045.1:0-22291 GCA_036795065.1 Vicinamibacterales bacterium | reverse complement strand
AGATGTCCCGCGCGTTCGGGATCTCGGTGAGCAGCTCCTTGGTGAAGTTGGTGCCGACCTGGGTCGTCGAGGTGTCGACGATGGGGGAGGCGCCCGTCACGGTGACCGTTTCCTGGAGCGTCGCCACCTGCAGCTGCTGATCGACGGTGAGCGTCTGGTTGATGACGACGCGCACGCCCTCGCGCTTCACATTCTGGAAGCCGGCGAGCTCGAAGTCCACCAGGTAGACACCCGGCGGCAGCGCGAGGAAGCGGAACGTGCCGTCCGTGCCGGTGACCTGCACCTGCGGCTGAATGAGCGCCGGGCTGCTCGCGGTGACCGTGACGCCTGGCAGAACCGCGCCGGTGTTATCGGTGACCGTACCGTTGATGCGGCCACGGAAGTCCTGTGCCTCGAGGGGGACGGTCCAGAGCAGGGCCAGGCCCAGCCAGACCACCAGTGGGAGTCTCAACCTGATCATCGTTCCTCCAAAGTGCGGTGAGCCGCACGAACACCACGCGCAAGGGACCGGGCGGAGTGGACCGCCGAGCACGGGTCGTGGCGAAGGCCGAGATGAGCCGATGGGGCTACTCAGCCGCTGAGGTTTGTACCGCGCTGGTTGAGTCCGCGCAATACAGCCTCACGGCAGGAGGAAATACAGGTGAGACAGTATGGCCCGTCGGGCGAGCCCCTCGCTTCGCTCTGGTGGGCCGCGCTTCGCGCGGTGGGCGCCCCAGGTGGGAGCGGCGCGGCGAACGTGAGTGGATCGCCGGCGATGGGGCTGGCTGGCACTCGCAGCGCCGGACCGCGAGTGGGTGCGATCTGGGCGAAAACGAAAGACGGCCGGACCACCGAAGTGATCCGGCCGTTGTGTATCCCACCGCGCGTGAGCGCGGCCTACCCGTCCGGGCCTACCGCGCGTTAGCGAAACCCATCCGACGGGCCCACCGGGGACGCGGCGCCCGCCGCGTCCCCGGCTCCTTAGAAGTCGTACCGCACGCCGAAGCGGACGATGCGCGGGTCGAGGATGCCGAGAACCCGCTTGAAGTTCGTGCCGGTGGTCGTCGCGAAGTTGACGACCGTGCCCTTGTTGAGCGCGTTGAACACGTCCACCATGGCGGTCAGGCGACCGTAGCGGCCGAAGGTGAAGCTCTTGTCGGCGCGGAAGTCGAGAATCGACACGGTCGGGGCACGATTGGCCGTGACCTCTTCCATGCGGACCGACTGGCTGCCGTCACCCGGGAAGACCACCGGGTTGTTGCGGCCCCACTGCCGGCCGCTCTGCACCTTCCACGAGCCCGAGAAGCCGATCTCCCAGGGCATCGTGTAGCGACCGATCGCCTTGTAGTTCCACAGCGTCGAGGTCTCGCGGCCGTTCTCGCCCCAGATGTTCTGGCTCGGTCGCCAGTTGTAGGTCTTGGCTTGCGCCAGCGCGTCGAGCGCGCCGGTGTTGGTGGTGGTGGCGTGGAACTGATCCAGCCAGGAGTAGCCGAACGAGGTGAGCAGCATCCAGCGGCCGGCGAAGCGGCGGTTGATGGCGAACTCGATGGTCTGGAAGTCGCTGTTGTACGCCGGGTCGGTCGGGTTGGTGAACAACCGCGTCTGCGGGGTCGCCGCCGGGCGATCGAGCAGGGCGAGGGTCTGGTCGTCGCCCGAGCCGCGCACGCCATCGGCACCGACGTCCACGTACGAGAACGGAATGGTCATCGCGGCGAGGCGGGTCGGATCGATTTCCACCCACTCGTCGCGCACCTGCTTGTAGACGTACGAGACGCGGCCGGACAATCCGCTGACGATTTCCCGCTCGAGGTGGGCCGAGTACTCCTGCGAGTAAGGCCGCTTGATGTTGTCGTCCACGTTCACGGACCCGGCGCCGCCCAGCGTCTGCACGAAGGCGCCGAGCTCGGACGGGCCGTCCAGCAGGCGGTTGCCGTTCTGGTCGAGGAACCGGTACCGGAGCCGCGCGTTGCCGACCGGGTTCTCGAGGTCGGCCAGGGTGTCGGCCGAGTTGAAGTAGAAGCGGCCGTAGTAGCCCTTGACGACCGTGCGGTTGTCGCCGGTGAGATCGTAGGCGAACCCGGCGCGCGGGGAGACGTTGAACGTATTCGCGACGTCGCGGCCCTGAGAGCTCACCGGGGCGATGAAGTTCTGATAGCGGGCGTCCTGCCACCCGATCAGCGCGGCATGGCCGTTCGGCGTGAACGACTGGTCAGGGAAGCGGTCCACGTAGTGCTCCATCCGCAGGCCCAGGTTGAGGGTCAACCGGCTGGTCAGCTTCCACGTGTCGCTGATGTGGCCCGCGTTGTAGACCACGTCGTTCTGCGACGTGTTGGGCGAGTTGTAGAGTTCCAGCTCGTTCACGTTGCCGTTGAGGTCGCGATAGAAGATGTCGCCGCCAGGCTGGGGCCGCGTGTAGAAGCGCCGGTCGCGCTTCCAGTCGTAGCCGAACTTGAAGTCGTGCGAGCCCTTCCACCCGTCCTTGAAGTACGACAACGCGACGTACACCTGCGGCTTGTATCGCTTCTGGTCCTGGTAGGTGTCGTGGTAGCCCGAGCGCTGGTTGGTACCCGTATCGATGCGGCCCGGACCGACGTCGCTGGCGAAGCCGTACTCGTCGGTGGGCTCCAGCGGGAAGAAGTTCCACCAGTTCCCGGCGATGACGTCGAGGAAGGCCTTGCCGCCGAGCACGCTCGTCCATTCGCCCTTGAAGGGGTAGTTGCGCGATGCCTGATAGCGCGCGGCCGATACGGGCACCAGGGGACCGAGGTCGCGCAGTTCCTGCAGCTTCTCGCGCTTGTTCACGAAGCCGATCAGCTGGTTGTTGCGATTCAGCTGGTAGGTGCCCTTGATCGTGAAGGGATTGGTCAGCTTCGAACGCGCGAGCTCGTCGATGCCCAGCGTGTACTTGTACTGGTCGTTCAGGCGGTAGCTGAAGAAGAACCACGCCTTCTGCTTCCAGATCGGGCCGCCCACGTTGGCGTTGATGTCGTACTGCCGATCGATGGGGTTGCCGCGCGTCAGCGCGTTGTTGACGAAGTACCCATCGTCGTCGCGCTGGCCGGCGGTGCGGAAGGCGTCCGGCACGTTGTCGCTGATGGTGGCGTCGCCCTCCCAGTCGCTGTACCAGCTGCCGGTGAAGCGGTCGCCACCCGACTTCACGCTGATGCTCATGCTCGTGCCGCCGCCGAAGCTGTCGGCGCCACCGCCGGCGCCGCCCACCTGGAACTCTTCGAAGCTGCCGAAGTCGAAGTAGCCGGCGTTGGCATTCACACCTTCGGTCGTGTCGATGCCCTCGAGCTTGGTCTGGTTCTGCTGGCCAAATCCGTAGGTGAGAAAGCCGGTCTGCGTGCCGGTGCGCGAGCCGCCCACGTCGTAGCTGGTCATCTGGATGCCCGGCGCCTGCGCCATCGCGGCCCAGATGTCCCGCGCGTTCGGGATCTCGGTGAGCAGCTCCTTGGTGAAGTTGGTGCCCACCTGGGTCGTCGAGGTGTCGACGACCGGGGAGGCGCCCGTCACGGTGACCGTTTCCTGCAGCGTGGCGACCTGCAGCTGCTGATCCACCGTGAGGGTCTGGTTGATGACGACGCGCACGCCCTCGCGCTTCACGTTCTGGAAGCCGGCGAGCTCGAAGTCCACCAGGTAGACGCCCGGCGGCAGCGCGAGGAAGCGGAACGTGCCGTCCGCGCCGGTGACCTGCACCTGCGGCTGGATGAGGGCCGGGCTGCTGGCGGTAACCGTCACGCCCGGGAGCACGGCTCCTGTGTTATCGGTAACCGTGCCGTTGATGCGGCCACGGAATTCCTGTGCGCCAGCGGGAAGCGCCCATGCCAGGGCGAAGCACAGGCAGAGCAGCCACGACTGTTTCAGCCTCATTAGTGGTCCTCCACGAAACTCAACACATCGCCGGGAAGGGACCCGGCAATCAGGTCAAACGTCGAACCGCCGAATCGTAGTACTTGGCCCGCACCTTTGCAAGACTTTCGTCATGGGGTCACGGTAGTTCCAGGTGCGGCGAGACAGTAGGGAGCAAACCGGGTACCACTGGTCTCGCTCGGGCCCGGCGGCCTGCCGGCGTCGTTTGGCCGTGATTCCGGTGGACTGGTCCCGGTCCTGCGCTCCAGACCGAACGGTCGATATACAGACGGTTGGATCGTCGCCCGGTCTGTTGAAGAACTCCGCGCACTGCGAGTGCCAGGCCGTGCCCCTTTATACTGGCTCGCATGGTGAAAGCAGTCGCGACCGCAGTGGTGACGACCCTGGCGATGACCGTCCTGGCCATGGCCCAGGACGCCGCGCAATCCATCGGCCCACGCCTCCTGCAGGACGCCGCCGTCAAGGCCGCCGTGGAGGCCATCCGCGCCGACGAACCCAGGACGCTGGACGACCAGGTCCGCATCTGCGAGGTCGAGGCGCCGCCGTTCCAGGAGTCGAAGCGCGGGGAGATGTACGCGCAACTGCTTCGTGAGGCCGGTCTCACCAACGTCCGCACCGACAAGGAAGGCAACGTGCTCGGCGAGCTGACGGGCGCCCAGCCCCGGCCGCACCTCGTGTTCGCCGCGCACCTCGACACGGTGTTCCCCGAAGGCACCCCGGTCCGCGTGACGCGCGAGGGCACCCTGATGCGCGGGCCGGGCATCGGCGACGATTGCCGCGGCCTCGCGGTGGTGCTCGCCGTGGCGCGCACGATGGTGAAGAGCGGCCTCAAGGTGCCGGGCACGATTACGTTCGTGGGCAACGTCGGCGAAGAAGGCCTCGGCGACCTGCGCGGTGTGAAGTACCTCTTCAACGAAGGCATGAAGGGCCGCATCGATCGCTTCGTCTCGATCGATGGCACCGGCTACGGCATCACGCACGTGGCCGTGGGAAGCCTCCGCTATCGCGTCACCTTCAAGGGTCCCGGCGGGCACAGCTTCGGAGCCTTCGGCCGATCGAATCCCATCCACGCGCTGGGGCGCGCCGTGTCGGCCATCTCGAACTTCGAGGTGCCCATTGAACCCAAGACCACCTTCAACGTCGGCCGCATCGGGGGTGGCACGTCGGTCAACTCCATTCCCTTCGAAGCCTGGATGGAAGTGGACATGCGGTCGTCGGACCCGGCGTCGCTACAATCGGTGGACGCCCGCTTCAACAAGGCCGTCGACGATGCCGTGCGCGACGAGGACGCACGGTGGAACCAGCGTATGCTGACGGTGGACAAGGCCCTCGTTGGCAACCGTCCCGCGGGCCGCACCGCTGCTGACTCGCCCATTGTCCGAGCGGCGGTGTCGGTGACCGAGGTGCTGGGCCTGCCCGTCTCGCTCGACGAAGGCTCCACCGATTCGAACCTGCCGATGAGCCTGGGCATTCCCGCCATCACCATCGACGGTGGCGGCCGCGGCACCGACGCGCACGCGCTGTCCGAGGCGTTCGATTCGACGGATTCGTGGAAGGGCACGCAGCGGGCGCTACTGATCGCCATCGCGCTGGCGCAGCCCTAGCGTGTCACGGGAACACGAAGAACACGACGCACACGAAGAGGAAGCCACGAAGAACATCCGCACTCTATCCGAGAGGGGGATCGGTAGGCTTCGTGCGTTCTTCGTGGGCTTCGTGCCCTTCGCGTTCCCGGGCTTGATCAACGCGCGGCGTCGCGGAGTTCGCGGAACCGGGCGAGCTCCTTTGTTCGCTGCGCGCGCATGGCGCGGTCGGCGACGGCCAGCCAGATCAGGAACGCGGCGTGAGGGACGGCCAACAGCGCCATCTCGACGGGCACGGGACGGGGCAGCAGCACCGCCAGGGTGTTGACGACCGTGGCGATCACGAACAACGGCATGAACAACGGGTGCCCCGCCGCGCCGGGCACCGCGGCGCCCAACGCCATGGCGGTCCGTTCCCACGCCGGTGTGGTGAGCCGGGCTGCATTACTCCCCGTTTTCTCTTCGTGAAACACCTGCAGGTATCGCCCGATGCGTTCGGCCCCGACGTGCAGCGGGCGAATCACCTCGAACGTGGTCACCAGCACCGCCAGGGGGATGGTCGCGGCCAGGGGGTAGGGTAGCCACACCAGGGTGGCTACCAGCACCAGCGCCCAGACCGACACGCCGGCGAGTGTCAGGGCCGGGCGCAGGTGCCCCCGGGCCGCCACGGCGTCACGCAGCGAGCGGTATTCCTCTGAATCAAGCTCAGCCATTAGGCGTCCCTTTCTATTTCAATGCCCCTAAATGTCGCTGCACGTTAAAGATAGCCCTTGCACACTATCGGGAGTCTGCTAAAATGCCGAAAACTTAGCCAAGCGGAGTTTCCCGGCTGTCGGGGCTCCTTATCCGTTTATGGAAGAGGCGTGATGGTGCTGAGAGCGTTCAGCCAGCGTACCCGTGTGGCCGCCATTCTGATTGCATTGGCCGGGCTGCTGAGCCCGTCCGCGATCGAGGCCCAAACCCAGAAGGCTACGGGCACGTCGGCGAAGAAGGCCACACCCACCCGCGCCACTCCCAAGAAGACCTATAACGCCAACGCGGCCCGCGCCCGCCGCGCCCGCCTGGCTCGCGCCCGCGCCGCCGCCCGCGCGCGCGAGGCCCGCGAGGCGCAGACGCCCCGCTTCCGGCTGGACGAGCTCGGTCAGCAGGTGCCGGACGTGCGCGCCGAAGCGGCCATCATCTACAACCCGACGACGCGCGAAGTGCTGTGGTCGTCGAACGCCGAGACGGAGCGCTCCATCGCCAGCATCACCAAGGTGATGACCGCGCTCGTGGTGCTGGAGAGCAGCCAGGACCTCGCCGCGCCCGTCACCGTGGCCAGGACCGACGTGGCGCGCGCCTCCACAACCTACCTGCGCGCCGGCTACAAGGTGACCGGCGAGGATCTCCTGAACCTGCTGCTCGTCGGCTCGGACAACGCCGCGGCCCGCGCCCTGGCGCGCGTCTCGCCGTATGGCGCCGAGGGCTTCATCGATCGCATGAACGAGAAGGCAATGGAGCTGGGCCTCACCAGCACGCACTACGCCGATCCATCGGGGCTGCTGGCGGCGAACGTCTCGTCCGCCCTCGACATGGCGCAGCTCATCGCCTACGCCGCCGCCGACGAGCGCATTGGCGGCGTGATGCGCAAGACCTCGTACACCACGCACGCCGGCAAGCGCACCATCACGGCGAACAGCACCAACCAGCTGGTCAAGACGGGTGACATCGACGTGCTCGGCGGCAAGACCGGGTTCATCAGCCGCTCGGGCTATTGCCTGGCGTCGTTGCTGCGGCTGCCGCAGACCGGCCAGCAGGTGGCGGTGGTGGTGCTCGGGGCGAAATCGAACGCGAGCCGTTTCTGGGAAACGCGGCACCTGTTCAACTGGCTGTCGACCCGCACCAAGGCGCTCGTCGCCACGACCGACGGCCAGCAGCAGGAAGAAGAGTAGTCGGCGCGCGCTCGCGCGCCCCCTCCGCGCCCCCGAACCATCAGCGGCCCTGCATCATCGCCGCGTCGAGGGGCAGCGTGGCCACCGGGTCGTAGAAAGGCAGCAGGGCCCGCCCGGCCACCTGGCTGTCGAGCGACTTCAGGTATCGCCCACAGGCCCTGCATTCCGTCACCCTGTAGACACGATCGGCGGTCGCGAACGTGCGCAACTGCGCGACGTCGGCGCAGCCGCAGAACGGGCACCCGCCATCGAAGGGCCAGCGCGCGTGGCATCGCCCGCATAACAGGTGGTGCTCACCGGCTGGCATGATCACGGCGAACTCGGGCTCGGCCGCGCACACCGGGCACGTGCCGCGCCGCCATGCATCGAGCGCCACGCGCCGCGTGACCACTTCCGCCGTCCTGATCAGGAACGGTTTCAACGACCACTGCAGCACCTCGGGCCACAGCGCGTCGGGGTCCTCCGCGGCGGCCGCCGGCGCGGGACCGGTCGGCTGGTCGTACCACGCCCGCGCCCGTTCCGGCAGATCGAGTTCTCGACCGGCTGCATGCAGGCGCTGTGACCCGGCCTGATCGACCAGGTCCATCCGACGGAGCACATCGGTCACCTGGCGGATCAGCAGACGCACCTCCGACCAGTCGATGGCGAACTCGCCGAACGAGGCGAGCGGCACACCGCGCAGGAGCCGCGTCTTGAGCAGATCGTCCGGCACGTCGAGCGACGGCGTCGCAATCCGAGCCTCGACACGCCGGACGGTGGCCACGAGTTCGGCGTGCAACTCTGCCGCACCGGCGAGATCGGGCTGCCGGGTGGCCAGCGCGCGCAGTTCGACGATGTCGCGCGGCGCGGATCGCTCGCGTGAAGGAGGGCGGGACTGCATCCGGAGATTATCCTCCGTGTAAGCTGTATTCGTGCCGCCGCGTGCCCCGAAATCGCTTCGCATCCTGATGATCGCCTCCGAGGCGTACCCCTACTCGAAGACCGGAGGCCTGGCGGATGTGGCCGCGGCGCTGCCCAAGGCGCTGGGCCGGCTCGGACACGACGTGACGCTCATCACGCCGCGCTACCGCGGCGTGGCGCCGGCGCCCGTGGTGGACAGTTCGCGCGTCGAGGTCGCGGGCACGTGGTTCGACGTCGGGTTCGGCGAGGCCTCGCTCGGCCCGGGCGCGCGGGTGCTGTTCCTCGAGTGCCCGCCGCTCTTCGATCGCCCCGGCATCTACAACGAGGACGGCGTGGACTACGGCGACAACGCCGTGCGCTTCGCCGTGCTGTCGGCAGCGGCCATCGACTGGCTGTCCAGGCAGCCCGAGCCCATCCACGTCGTCCACGGGCACGACTGGCAGGCCGGCCTCGCGCCGATCTTCCTGCGAGATCGCTTCGCCCGCAGCCGTCCGGCCACGGTCTTCACCATTCACAACCTGGCCTACCAGGGCATCGTCGACAAGGTGTGGGTGCCGCGGCTGGGCCTGCGGTGGGAGGACTTCACCCTCGACGGCTTCGAGTTCTACGACCGCCTCAGTTTCCTGAAGGCGGGCGTGAACTTCGCGGACGCGGTGACCACGGTGAGCCCGACCTACGCGGAGGAGATCCAGCGCCCGGAGTACGGTGACGGCTTCGACGGCGTGATGCGCGCCCGGCGCGATCACCTGTCGGGCATCCTGAACGGCATCGATACGGACGAATGGGATCCGCGGCGCGATCCGCACCTGCCCGAGCCCTACGATCGCGACGACCTGTCCGGGAAGGCGGCCGCCAAGCGGGCGCTGCTCGAGATCTACGGCCTGCCGGCGGACGACGAAGCGATGGCGCGCCCGCTGGTGGGCATGGTGTCGCGCATGGTCGACCAGAAGGGGCTCGATCTGATCGCCGCGATCGCGGGGGAACTGCCGTCGATGGACGCGACGTTCACGGTGCTGGGCACGGGTGAAGCGCGCTACCAGGACATGTGGCGCAGCCTCGCGGCGCGGCGGCCCGACCGCGTGTCGGTGCACATTGGCTACGACGAGCGGCGCGCCCATCTCATCGAGGCCGGCGCGGATCTGTTCCTGATGCCGTCGCGCTTCGAGCCGTGCGGGCTGAACCAGATGTACAGCCTTCGCTATGGCACGGTGCCCGTGGTGCGCGCCGTGGGTGGCCTCGTGGACACCGTGCGGCCCTGGAACCCGCGGAACGGGCAGGGCACCGGCTTCCTGTTCGCCGAGTATTCGCCCGGCGCCCTGCGCGCCACGCTCCAGACGGCACTCGAGATGTGCCGCGGGCACCGCAAGGTCTGGACCCGGCTCCAGAAAAACGGCATGCGCAAGGACTTCTCGTGGGAGCGCTCGGCGCGCGAGTACGTCAAGGTGTATAAAAGAGTGATGGCCACCCGGCTGGAACCCCAGCCTGAAGGCCGCGGCATCTAAATCGATAGAGGACGGTATGGCTTCTGAAAAGGTGAAGACGGTTACGGACGCGGATTTCGGTGACTCGGTGAAGAGCGGCCTCGTGCTGGTGGATTTCTGGGCCGAATGGTGTGCGCCCTGCCGCCGTCTGGAGCCCACGGTCAACCAGCTGGCCGAGGAGTACAACGGCCGCCTGACGGTGGCCAAGATGAACGTGGACGAGAATCCGGCGACCCCGCCCACCTACATGATCCGCGGCATCCCGACGCTGCTGCTGTTCAAGGACGGCGATCTGAAGGAAACCGTGGTCGGGCTGGCGGACAAGGCCGAGCTCGCCCGCATGATCGACAAGCACCTCTCGTAACCCAACGGCATGAACAGCGACCGTCAGGTCATCATCATCGGGTCCGGCCCGGCCGGGCTCACGGCCGCGCTCTACGCGGCGCGCGCCAACCTCACGCCCCTGGTCATCGAAGGCTTCGAGGCCGGCGGCCAGCTGATGCTCACCACCATGGTGGAGAACTGGCCCGGCTTCCGGGACGGCATCATGGGCCCGGATCTGATGGCTGAGCTGCGCGCCCAGGCGCAGCGCTTCGGCGCCGAGATCATCCAGGGCGACGTCACGTCCGTCGACTTGTCGAAGCGGCCGTTCACGCTGAAGGTGAGCGACAAGACATTCACGGCACAGGCGCTGATCATCGCGACGGGCGCCTCGGCGAAGTGGCTCGAGCTGGGCGTGGACAAGAAGCTCTCGGGGCGCGGCGTCTCCACCTGCGCCACCTGCGACGGCTTCTTCTTCAAGGGCCGCCCGGTGGCGGTCGTGGGCGGCGGCGACACCGCGCTCGAAGAAGCCATCTACCTGTCGAAGCTGGCCACGCACGTCACGGTCATCCATCGCCGCGACACGCTGCGGGCCTCGAAAGTGATGCAGGACAAGGCGATGGCCACGCCGAACATCTCGTTCGTGTGGAACACCGAGGTGGTGGACATCAAGGATCCCGCCAAGGGCGAGGTCACCGCGCTGGTACTCAAGAACAACCAGACCGGCGAGACCAGCGACATGGCGGTGGACGGCGTGTTCATCGCCATCGGCCACACGCCGAACACGGCGCTGTTCAAGGGCCAGGTCGCGCTCGAGGACAACGGCTACATCAGGACCGAGCGAGGGTCGCGCACGAGCATCCCCGGCGTCTTCGCCGCGGGCGACGTGCAGGACCACATCTATCGGCAGGCGGTCACCGCTGCCGGATCGGGCTGCATGGCCGCCATCGACGCCGAACGCTTCCTGTCCGGCACAGGGCAGTGAGACGCGTCCATTGATGATTGGGCGATTGCAGATTGAGCGATTGATTGGTGATTGGGAGATTGGGCGATTGGGTGATCGATTGAGCGATTGGAGGATTGAGCGATCGGGCGATTCTGGGCGACACCGAGATCGGGCGATCTGGGCGACACAGAGATCGGGCGTTTCGGGGCGACACAGAGATCGGACGTTTCGGGGCGACACAGAGATCGGACGTTTCGGGGCGACATAGCGACGGGCGATTCAGCGCGACAGCGTGAATCGCCCAATGCCTCAATCACCTAATCACCCGATTGATCGCTCAATCCTCCAATGCCTCAATCCCCAATCAATCACTCAATCTGCAATCACCAATCGCTCAATGGACCCGCTCACTCTATCCAGCCTCCACCGATAACCTCCTCGCCGGCGTAGAACACCACGGCCTGTCCGGGCGTGACGGCGGTCTGCGGCTCGTCGAACGCCAGGTCCGCCCGCCCGTCGTCGGCGGCGCGGACGCGCGCGGAAGCCGCTGTGTGCCGGTGACGGATCTGAGCGGCGATATTCCGCCACTCAACGGGCGCCACGCCCGATGTCCAGTTCACGTCCGAAGCCGTCAGCGAGACGCGGCCGAGTGACTCCTTCGGGCCGACCGTCACGCGCGCGGTGGCCGCGTCGATGTGGGTGACATACAGTGGATCGGACGACGAGAGGCGCAGCCCCTTCCGCTGGCCGATGGTGAAACGGTGCACGCCCCCGTGCGTCCCCAGCACGCGCCCGCCCTCGGAGACGATGGCGCCGGGGCGGGTGAGCTCGGGGGCCGCGCGCTCGACGAAGGCGGCGTAATCGCCGTCGGGGACGAAGCAGATCTCCTGGCTGTCGGCCTTGTCGGCCACGCGCAGGCCGAGGCGGCGCGCGTGCGTGCGGACGGTGTCCTTGTCCAGGTGTCCCACCGGGAACATCGCCCGAGCCATCTGCTCCTGCGTCAGGGTGAAGAGGAAATACGACTGGTCCTTGCCGTGGTCGAGCCCGCGCAGCAGGTGGTAGCCGCCTGCCTCGTCACGCGTGATGCGCGCGTAATGGCCGGTGGCCAGCGCCCCGGCGCCGAGGCCCGTGGCGCGCTCGAGCAGCGCCGAGAACTTCAGGTCGCTGTTGCAGTGCGCGCACGGGATGGGCGTGCGGCCCGAGACGTACTCCCGCACGAAATCTGACACCACCGCATCGTCGAACCGCGACTCGAAGTTCAGGATGTAGTGCGGGATGCGGAGGGCGTGCGCCACTCGCCGCGCGTCGTGCAGGTCGTCCAGCGTGCAGCAGGTGCCGTACGCGCGGTCGCTCATCGGAGCTCCAGGGGCCTGCCCTGAGCGACCGGAGGGAGTCGAAGGGTAGAGCTGCATCGACACACCGATGACGTCGTGACCCTGCTCGGCGAGCAGGGCCGCGGCGACGGAGGAATCCACGCCGCCCGACATGGCCACGACAATGCGCATCGGCGTCGTGACTAGCGTTTCATGGTGACGGTCAAGTTGCGCAGCTTCTCGACCAGGCCGGGGAGGACCGCGATCACACGATCCACTTCGGCCTCGGTGTTCGATTCACCCAGGCTGAAGCGGATGGATCCGAGCGTTCGCGCGTGGGGCAGGCCCATGGCCTTCAGCACGTGTGAGGGCTCGAGTGTGCCGGACGAGCACGCGGACCCGGACGACACCGCGATGCCCTCGAGGTCCAGGCCAATCAGCAGTGACTCGGCCTCGATGCGCTCGACGCTGATGTTCGTCGTGTTCGGCACGCGGGGCTCGGCGGCGCCGTTCCGATCGCTGCCGGGCACCACGGCCAGCACGCCGCGCTCGAGCCGGTCGCGCAGCGCCGCCAGGCGCGGCCCCTCGGTTGCCATCTTCTGGCGCGCGCGGGCCGCGGCCGCCCCCATGCCGGCAATGCCCGCCACGTTCTCGGTGCCGGCGCGCCGGCCCCGCTCCTGCCGCCCGCCGGTGATGAACGGGGTGAGGCGCACGCCGCGCCGCACCCAGAGCGCGCCAACGCCTTTCGGTCCGTAGAACTTGTGCGCCGAAATGGATAGCAGGTCGACGCCCATGCGTCGCACGTCGATGGGCAGCTTGCCGGCGGTCTGCACCGCGTCGGTATGGAACAGAGCTCCCCGGTCCCGCGCCGCCTGAGCGATGGCCTCGACGGGCTGCACCGTGCCCAGCTCGTTGTTGGCGTGCATCACCGAGACCAGCGCCGTGTCGTCGGCCAGGGCCGCGGTCACCGCGTCCACCGAGACGATGCCCGTGGCGTCCACGGGGACCAGCGTGACGCGCCAACCCCGGCGGGCGAGCGCCTTGACCGTGTTGAGCACGCCCTCGTGCTCGATCGCCGTGGTGATCAGGTGCCGCCGCCCGGCGGCCTCCAGGGCCTCGGCCGCCCCGCGGATGGCGGCGTTGTCGCTCTCGGTCCCGCCCCCGGTGAAGACCACCTCGGAGGGCTCGGCGCCCAGCAGGTCGGCCACCTGCCCGCGGGCGTCGTCCATGAGGCCCTTGGCCTGCTGGCCGAAGTGGTGCACGCTGGAGGCGTTGCCCCAGACGTCGCGCGTGACCCGGGCGACCAGGTCGGCCACTTCGGGGGCCGGCGGGGTGGTGGCGTTATGGTCCAGGTAAATCCGCATGGCCCTGAAGATCGTAGCATTTCTGCTAACCCTCAGCGGTAAAAGGACTAGACAAGCCTCGGCCGAGGCTCCATACTGTCGGGACTTCAGGCGCGAAACCCAACTTCCCCGGGTTTTTTGTGGTCTCTTTTTCGAACGGCACCCTCATGCTCGACTTATCAGGAGAGGGGGAGGATTCTAACGATGTGGAAGCGTGACGAGTCGGTCAAGCCGGCGACGCCACCGGGACCCGCGCCCGCGGCCCCGGCGACACCCGCAGTCTCGATGCCCCCGGCAGCGAGTGAGCGGCGCACTCAACAGATGGGGGAGAACGTGAACATTGGGAAGTCGGTCATCATCAAGGGCGAGCTGAGCGGCAGCGAGGACCTGACCATCGAGGGCCACGTCGAGGGCCGGATCGAGCTCAAGGAGAACATCCTCACGATCGGTCCCAACGGGAAGATCCGTGCGGAAGTCTTCGCCAAGTCGGTCATCGTCCTGGGCGAGGTCACCGGCAACGTCACGGCTTCCGAGAAGGTGGACATCCGCGACAACGGCTCGGTGGATGGCGACATCACCTCGCCGCGGGTGGCCATCGCCGAGGGCGCGCACTTCCGCGGCAGCGTGGACATGCAGCGCGCCGGCGCCAAGCCGGCGGGCAAGGGCGCCGCGCCAGCCGCGGCCGCCGCCCCCGCCCCCGCCCCCGCCCCCGCGGCCGCTGCGCCCGCGGCCGCTGCCGCTCCGGCTCAGGGACAGAAGGTGGGCGCGTAAGCGACCGATGGTGACATGGCCGAATCCGCTCGCTCTTTGACGGACCTGTTTGGCATGTTGGGAAACCGCCGCGCGGCCGATGCCCGGCCCGCGGCGGAACCTGTTCCCGCGCCCGAGCCCGAAGTCGCTCATCCCACCAAGGCGCTCCAGAAGTTCCTGGCCAACCTGCAGAGCCGCGAGCGCCCGGTGCTCGTGGATCTCGGGCCGGTGGTCGGCAGCAATGTCAACTTCTTCGGCGAGCAGCTCGGCTGCCGTATCCGGGTGGAGGACATCGCGTCCGACATCGAGTCCCACCTGACGGGGGGCAAGGCCGACCAGCTGCCGGCGTTCTTCGCCAAGCGCTTCACCCAGCCGCCCGACTCGGTGGATGGCATCCTCTGCTGGGACGTCTTCGACTATCTGGACAAGGCCGCCGCCCAGGTGCTGGCATCCGCCCTCATTAAGCTGCTCAAGCCCGACGGCGTGCTGCTCGGGTTCTTCAGCACCGCCGAGGCCCGACAGCCGCTCTACACGAAGTACGTGGTCGTGGATCCGTCGCACCTGAAGTACCGGACCTACGCAGCGAGCCGCCCGCGGCAGCGGGCGCTCCTGAACGGCGACATCATCCGGATGTTTGGCGGCCTTCGCGTCTCGGATTCGTTCCTCATGAAGAGCAACGTCCGGGAGATGCTGTTCCGGAAGAATCCCACCTAGGCGCGGCCCCTTCATGGCCCGCCCGGTCGTCGCGCTCCTCAGCGACTTTGGCACCACGGATCATTACGCCGGCACCATGAAGGCCGTGGTGCTCGGCGTGTGTCCCGAGGTCACGCTGGTGGACATCGGGCACGACCTGCCGCCGCACGATGTGCTGGCGGGTGCGCTGGAGCTGGCCGCCTGCTACCGCTATTTTCCCGCGGGCACGGTGTTCCTGGTGGTGGTGGATCCCGGCGTCGGCTCCGCCCGGCGCGGCATTGCCGCGGAGGCCGGTGACTACCGGTTCGTGGCCCCCGACAACGGTGTGCTCACGGCCGTGTTCAGGGAGACGTCGCCGAGGAGGGTGGTCGAGCTCACCGAGCGCAAGTACGCCAGGCCTACGGTGAGCCGCACCTTCGAAGGTCGCGATCGCTTCGCGCCGGCCGCGGGGTGGCTGGCGAAAGGCATCGCGCTGGCGTCGCTCGGCCGGACTGTCAGCGACTATCGCCGCATCGACATTCCCGACCCGGAGGTCGGCGCCGACCGCATTGCGGGCGTGGTGCTCCGCGTCGATCGCTTCGGCAACTGCATCACCAACATCGATCGGCGTCATTTCGAGAAGGTGGCGCAGGGGGGCATCGTGACCATCACGGCCGGGCCGCACGAGGTGCCGAGGCTCGTGAGCACATATGACGAGGCCCAGGGCCCTGAGCCGTGCGCGCTGTTCGGCAGCACCGACCACCTCGAGGTGGCCGTGAACGCGGACAGCGCGGCGGAGCGTCTGGGGCTGGTGCGCGGCTCGCCGGTGGTCGTCACGCGCTCGTCCACCGGGTAGGCGAATTTGATACCATGTCCTGTTTGCCCGAGGGCGGTCCGGCCGCCCCGAAACGGACCGTCATCATGCATACCTCCGCCACCCGCAACAACGAAACGACGATGGAATCGGACCTCTCGCTGGAGTTCCTGCGCGTGGTCGAGCAGGCGGCCATCGCCTGCGCCCACACCATGGGCCAGGGCGACCGTCACCTGTCGGACCAGGCTGCCGTCGAGGCCATGCGACGCGAGATGGACACCGTGCCCATCGAAGGCACCATCGTCATCGGGGAAGGCGAGCGTGACGAGGCGCCGATGCTGTTCATCGGCGAGAAGGTGGGCATGGCCCAGAACCCGAAGCATGCCGGCCGCACCTTCGATGGCGTGGACATCGCCGTGGACCCGCTCGAAGGCACGAACCTCTGTGCGACGGGGGCGGCCAATGCCATCGCGGTGCTCGCGGCCTCCGAGCACGGCGGGCTGCTGCATGCCCCGGACCTCTACATGGAGAAGCTGGTCGTCGGGCCCAGCTCGAAGCACCTGGTGGATCTCGACGCCCCGGTGCGCGAGAACCTCCGGGCCATCGCGCGCAGCCTCGGCCGCCAGGTGGACGAGCTGACGGTGGTGGTGCTGGATCGGCCGCGCCATGAGGAGCTCATCGCGGAGATCCGCGCGACCGGTGCCCGCATCCGACTCATCGGCGACGGCGATCTCTCGGCGGGCATCGCCGCGGCCGTGGCGGGCAGCGGCGTGCACGCGGTGATGGGCACGGGCGGTGCGCCCGAGGGCGTGCTCACCGCGGCGGCCATGCGTTGCCTGAACGGCGAGATCTTCGCCAGGCTGGTCGTCAGCAAGCCCGAGCACGAGGAGCGGTGCCGGGCGATGGGCATCACCGACTTCAAGAAGACCTACAAGTCGGCCGACCTGGCCTGCGGAAGGAACATCATCTTCGCGGCCACGGGCGTCACCGACGGCACGCTGATGAAGGGCGTGCGCTTCTTCGGCGATGGCATCCGGACCAGCTCGCTGGTGATGCAGACCAACCCGCACCGCATCCGCTTCATCGACAGCATCCAGGTGTATCCCGGGCCCTCGGTGAAGATTCGTTTCTGAGAAGGCAGAAGGCACAAGGCACAAGGCAGAACCGTCTGTCCTCCCCTCCCTTTTCTTCCCGCCGGAACGTCTACACCGCGGCCGCCGCCAACGGCATCGGCTTCGCCGGCTTCACGCTGGTGATGCCCTTCCTGCCACTCTACATCCGCGAGCTGGGCGTCAGCGACATCGCAGACATCGCGTTCTGGACGGGGCTCACGCTCGGCGCCACGCCGGCGGTCACCGCGATCAGCGCGCCGCTGTGGGGGCGCGTGGGCGACAAGTACGGCAGCAAAGTGCTGGTGCTGCGCTCGCTCACGGCGTTCGTGCTCACCAAGGGCGCCATGGCGTTTGTCACCGCGCCGTGGCAGCTCTTCGCGCTGCGCGCGCTGCTCGGCGTGTTTGCCGGCTACGGGGCGCTGACGGTCTCGATGGCAGCCGAGTCGGTGCCGCGCGAGAAGATGGCCGAGGCGATTGGCACCGTGCAGGTGGCGCAGCGATTGGGACCGGCGATCGGTCCTGTGGTCGGCGGCCTGCTGGCGCCGATTGTCGGCCTGCGCTGGACCTTTCTCATCGCCTCCGCGTTCTATCTGGCCGCCGTGGTCCTGGTGGGCGTGATGTACCGCGAGCCGCGGACGCGCCAGGCGCGCAGCGCCGGCCGCCGGCTGAGCGAGGTGCTGGGCGAGCTCGTCCGGACGCCCGGCTTCGTGATGGTGTTCACCGTCATCTTGTGCCTGCAACTCGTTGACCGGAGCTTCGGTCCCATCCTGCCGCTGTACGTCGAGATGCTCGGCCTGCCGCCTTCGCGCGTGCCCCTCGTTTCTGGCGTGCTCTTCTCGATTGCGGCGCTTTTTGCGGCCATCGGCCACCACTACGCCGGCGCCCTGCTGGCCCAGTGGTCGCCGCGCGTGCTCATCGCCGCGTCGTCGGTGCTGACCGCGGCGGGCCTGCTCGTGCTGGTGCTGGTTCCGTCGGTGTGGGCCTTTGCCGTGGCGCTCGCCGTGTCGGGCGCGGCCATTGGCGTGGGCATGACGGCGGCCTACACTTCCGGTGGCGCCCTGCTCCCGCCCGACGCGCACGCCACGGGCTTCGGCGTGATGACCACGGCGTCGCTCATCGGCCTGGCCGTGAGCCCGATCGTGGCGGGATTCATCAGCGGCCCCGAGCTGCGCGTTGTCTTCGAGGCCGACATCGCGCTGCTGGTGCTGCTGGCGGTGGTGGTGTGGATGCGGATGGCGCCGCGGGCCATCCTGTAGAATCTCATTCGATGCAGGTACAGCGGCCCCGGCTGGTGGATCGCGCGGCGATCGTCGGCCTCATGACGGGCACCACCCGCCGCCTCGATGCCGAACGTTCCATGGAAGAGCTCGAGGGCCTGGCCGACGCCGCCGGCGCTCGCGTGGTGTTGCGCGTGCTGCAGGAGCGGCCGAAGCCCGACCCGGCGACCTTTCTCGGCAGCGGCAAGGTCGACATCCTGAAGCAGGCGGCTGCTGAAGCCGACGTGGACCTGGTCGTCTTCGACAACGAGCTCTCGCCGGCCCAGCTGCGCGAGCTCGGCGCGCGCCTCGATTGCCGTGTGGTCGATCGGACCCAGCTCATCCTCGACATCTTCGCCCGGCGCGCGCGGACGCGTGAGGGCAAGCTCCAGGTGGAGCTCGCGCAACTCAAGTACCTGCTGCCGCGACTGGTGGGAATGGGCGTCCAGATGTCGCGGCTGGGCGGCGGCATCGGCACGCGGGGCCCTGGTGAGACCAAGCTCGAAGTGGACCGTCGGAAGATCCGCGTGCGCATTCACACGCTGGAAGAGGAGATCGACACCGTCCGCCGGCGACGAGCTCAGCTTCGCGATCGCCGGCACAAGACCGACGTGCCCACGGTCGCCCTGGTGGGCTACACCAACGCCGGCAAGACGACGCTGTTCAACCGGCTGACGAAGGCCAGCGCCGAGGCGTCGGACGCGCTGTTCGTCACCCTGGATCCGCTGGTACGGAAGGTGATGCTCCCGGACCGGAGGCCGCTGCTCCTGAGCGACACGGTGGGGTTCATCGATCGGCTGCCGCACACCCTCGTTGCGGCGTTCCGGGCCACGCTCGAGGAAACCGCCGACGCCGATCTCGTCCTGCACGTCATCGACGCGTCGAACCCCGAGCGCGAGCGCCAGGCGGCTGCGGTGAGCCGCGTCCTCGAAGAGGTGGGCGCCACGAGCGTCCCGCGCATCGAGGTCTACAACAAGATCGATCAGCTGTCGCCGGACGAGAGGCGCCGTCTGCGGGAGTCCGATCCCTCGGCGCTGCTGATTGCGGCCGCCACCGGCGAGGGGTGCCACGATTTGCTCGAGGCGGTGGCCGCGCGGCTGGCGCTCGATCAGCAGCGGGTCACGGTGTCGCTCGACCTGAGCGATCCGGCGCAGGCCGAGCGGCTGGGATGGATCTACCGGCACGGTCGCGTGCACAGCCAGACCTCGAGCGGGGACCGGGTGGACGTCGAGGCGGACCTGCCACGGCGTCTCGCCGCACAGGTGATCGGCAAGCCCCGGCAGCAACTCCGTCAGCGAGGGCGACGTGCGTAGCCAGTGCAAGGTTCACCGTTCCGAGCTCAGAGTTGGTCGTGACGTGCCGCCGGGTGCGCCCCATGGACTCGTACCGTTGACATTGCGCCCGACCCGTCTTCCGTTGCTCGCGGCGCTCACCGTGCTGCTGGCCATCGCCGGCTGCGCCACGCGCACCGCGCCGCCCGTCGTCACCGCCCCTCGACATCCTGAGTTCATGTTCCCGGTCCTTCCCGACGGAGCCACCCCCGCGCTGGCCACGGGCATCGAGCGCGGCTGGCAGTTCCTGCAGGGCGGCGACCTGCGAAATGCCGAGCGCGAGTTCGCGGCGGCGCTCAAGGCGGTCCCGAAGAGCGCGACCGCCGAGACGGCGCTGGCCTACGTCGAGCTGGCCGGGGGCGACGCAGACGAGGCGGTCCCGCACTTCGATCGCGCCCTTGCAGGCATGCCGCAGTACGTCCCTGCGCTCGTCGGCCGGGGTCAGGCGCTGATGAACCTGAAGCGCGAAGGCGAGGCGCTGGCGAGCTTCGAGGCGGCCCTGAAGGCCGATCCCTCGCTCACCGAACTGCAGGCCCGCGTGGACGTCCTGCGCTTCCGCGCCACGCAGGACCTGCTGGCCCGGGCCAAGACCGCCACCGACGCGGGCCGCCTGGACGATGCGCGTGGGGCGTACGAGCAGGCGATTTCGGCCTCGCCCGAGTCGCCGTTTCTCTATCGCGACCTGGCCGCCGTCGAGCGGAAGGCCGGGCAGCCCGCGGCGGCGGCGGAGCACCTGCGCAAGGCCCTCAGCCTGGATCCCGCCGACGCGCGGGCGCTGGCCTCCCTCGCCGAGATCCTGGAAGAGCAGGGCGATGTCGTGGGCGCGCTCGCATCCTACGAGAAAGCCCGCGGCATCGACCCCGGCACGGTGCCCGCCGCGGTGCTCGAGCGTGCGCGCGACCGTGCCGCGCTCCTGAAGTTGCCCGCGGAGTATGCGGCCATCCCTGGCGCCTCGCGCGCGACGCGGGCCGACGTGGCCGCGCTCATCGGCGTCCGCCTGCAGGCGCTCGTGGCGCGGGCCACCGAGCGGCAGGTGGTCATCACCGATGTGCGGGGCCACTGGGCCCAGGCGTGGATCGAAGCCGTTGTCCGCGCGTCGATCATGGACACGTTGCCGAACTACCAGTTCGACCCGGGCGGCACGGTCCGCCGCGGCGACCTGGCGCGAACGGTCTCGCGTGTCCTGAGCCTCATCGGCGCCGTGCGCCCCGGCGCGGCCACGAAGTGGGAGAAGGCACAGGTGGCGGTGTCGGACGTGCCTCCCGCGCACCTCAGCTACCCGGCGGTCTCGGCGGCGGTGGCTTCAGGGGTGATGCCGCTCGAGGGCGGCGCCTTCGGCCTGCTGCGACCGGTGACCGGTGCGGAGGCGATCGACGTCATCAGCCGGCTCGAAGCGTTGGCGCGATGACGACCGGTGCCGTGTTCACGCTGGCGAATCAGCTGACGCTGCTGCGGATGCTGCTGATCCCGGCCTTCGTGCTGCTGGTCGTGTACGGTGAGTTCGGCTGGGCGCTGATCACGTTCATGATCGCGGGCCTCACCGACGCGCTGGATGGCCTGAGCGCCCGGCTGGCAGGGCAGAAGAGCGAGCTGGGCGCGTGGCTCGATCCGGCCGCCGACAAGCTGCTGCTCGTCAGCACGTTCATCGTGCTCACGCTGCCGGACATCGGGCTGGTGAACCGCATCCCGATCTGGCTGACGGTGCTCGTCATCAGCCGCGACGTGGGCATCGTTCTCACGGTGGCGGTGGTCAACCTGGCTTCCGGGCCACGCACGTTCCGCCCCTCCCTGCTGGGCAAGGCGGCCACGGCGTGGTTCATCCTCGCGTGTGTCGTCGTGATGTTCTACAACTGGCGGGGCATCACCTCGCCCGTCGTGGACTTCTTCATCTGGAGCTCGCTCGCCATCACGCTCGCCTCGGGCATCGATTACGTCTGGCGGATTGGGCGGAGCTTGCGGTAGGAGGGGACCGCGCACTGCGTGCGCGGGAGGACGACAATCCGCGATCGACGATCGGGTCATTCGGCAGGGGCGGGAATCACCCGATCGCTCAATCGCCAATCACCCGATCAATCATCACTGGCTCAATCACCCAATCACTCAATCAATCGCCAATCTGCAATCAGCCAATCATCAACTGGTCCGTTCTACTTAATCTTGGTCCTGAAGTACTCGATGGTCTTCGACAGCCCCTCTTCGAGCGACACCTTCGGTTCCCACCCGAGCAGCGTGCGGGCGCGCGTGATGTCTGGCTGGCGCACCTTCGGGTCGTCCTCGGGCAGCGGCTTGTAGACAATCTGGCTCTTCGACCCCGTCATCTTGATGATGAGCCGCGCGATCTGCTCGATGGTCAGCTCCTGCGGGTTGCCGATGTTCACCGGGTCGTTCACCGGCGCCTCCATCAGCTTCAGGATACCCGCGACGAGATCGCTCACGTAGCAGAAGCTCCGCGTCTGCGTGCCGTCGCCGAAGACCGTCACGTCCTCGTTCCTCAGCGCCTGCGACATGAAGGCCGGCACCGAGCGCCCGTCGTTGACCCGCATGCGCGGGCCGTAGGTGTTGAAGATGCGGACGATCTTGGTGTTGACGCCGTGGAAGCGCCGGTAGGCCACCGTCATCGCCTCGGCGAAACGCTTGGCCTCGTCGTAGACGCCGCGCGGGCCAATGGGGTTGACGTTGCCCCAGT
>DAIRFN010000289.1:2702-7077 GCA_036795065.1 Vicinamibacterales bacterium | reverse complement strand
TCACCGCCGGTCATCGGGATCGCCTTCTCATTCGGGCGGTAGTACCCGAGCGCGTGCAGCATCAGCTTCAGCGCCAGCACGTCGCGCCCCGCGAACTGCTCGAGCTGGCGGAAGCCGAGCGTCTCGCTGGCGGTGTCGTAGATGCGGCGCAGCTCGGCCACCGGTTCCGGGTGCTCGCAGACGTTGATGTTCACTGTGACGCCGTCCGGCCGGCGCGACAGGCCGGGGCGCGGGTCCGCCACGAGCACGGCGGCGGACTGCGTCTCGCCGTGGCGTCCGTCTCCGCCCAATCGGTGACCCGCGTCCAGCGCCTCGATGAGGCGGTCGGCCAGCGTGCGGACGGAGCCCTCGCTCGCCTGGAACGTGTCGGCGACCACGTCCACCACCTTCGGGCTCACGAGCGAGTTGCCCTGCACCGCGAAGGTGGCGCCCTTCCGCATGTGCACCCAGTCGCCCTGCTTCTCGGCGCCGTACTGGCCCTTGCCGGTCCACTGCGCCGAGCGCCCCTTGATGTCGATCACCCCCACCTGTCGGCGCTCGCGCCCCTCGTCTGCGGCGACGAGGCGGTCCAGCGCCTCCTGCGCTGTGACGCCCTTCTCCAGCAGGTCCAGCAGCTCGGTGCCGTACTCCACACGCGTGCCGCCCTGTGTGGCGACAGCTCCCACGCCGGCCCGCACCCAGGGCACGGCGTTGCCCACGCAGGGGTTGCGCGTCGTGACGACGACGCCCGTCTCGCCGGTGGCCGGGTCGACGGCGACGATGGAGAAGGTGTGGAAGGTGAGCTCGACGCCCGCGCGCCAGGCGGCGGGCTCCTGCGCGGATGCGGTCGTGGCAAGCAGGATCGACGCGGCCACGGCCGGGAAGATGCGCGTGTACATCATGGAAGGACGGATCATACTCGCGGCAGTTTCGCGTCGAGGTCCGGCGCGATCCACGCGCGCCGGGCCTCGAGGGATCGCACGACGTCGAAACTGTAGAACAGCGTGTGCAGGTCGCGGTCCTCGCCGAACCGCTCGACCGCGAGCCGGGCCGCCTCCCACTCACCGGCACATCCGCGCGTGGCGCCGCGGAGGACCTTCGCCCAGAAACGCGTGAGCGTCTCGTGGTACCCGGACGTGTCGGTGTTCTCGGTGCCCACCGCGGCGTTGTACCGGAGGATGCCTTCACGCGTGCGCTCGAACGCCGCCTCGCCGAAGCGGACCGCGTAGCACGCGCCGATGGCCACGTGCGCCGCGTGCGACCATGCCGAGCGGGACAGCGTGCCGGACTCCCAGGCGCTCACGAAGGCCGTGAACCGGTCGCGAGTCTCGAGAAAAGGATAGGACGGCCGGGGCAGCGCCTGCAGCCCGCGTCGCCAGTACACGAGCGGCGTTCCGTCGCCGCACGACACCTCGTCCACCGACGCCAGCACGAGATCGTGATCGCCGACCGGCACGACCGAGCCGATGGTGCAGCGCATGGTGACGAGGCCGGGCCCCCGCGATGCCGCCGACGCGGCGTCCCCGGGCCGGCAGGGAGTCTCCTGAGCCATGCGGATCATGGTGCCGCCCCGGGGCGGGTCATTGGAAGCGCCATTCGTAACCAAGAAGGCGTCCAGGCGGAAAGACTGGATCATTCGCGAACAGGTGCAGCGCGATGCCCGGGTGTCGTTCGCTGAACTCGGGAGGCGGGCCGGGCTATCCGCGCCGGCGGCGGCGGAGCGCCTGCGCCGGTTGGAGGACGCGGGCGTGGTGCGGGGCTACCGCACCGACGTCGCGCCCGAGCGGCTCGGCCTGGAAATGGCGGTGCTGATCGAGATGCACGTCCCCCGCCCGAGCTACGCCCGGTTCCAGAAGGCGGTCGAGAAGCTGCCGGGCATCCTGGAGTGCCATCACATCTCCGGGCGTGCGTCGTTCATGCTGAAGGCCGCTGTCGCCGACGTGTCGGCGCTGGAGAGCCTGGAGGGGCAACTGAGCCAATTCGGGGAAACCTCCACGTCGCTCGTGCTCTCGACGCTGCGGGCAGGGGCAATCAGAGGTGATTCTTGATGCGCATGACGTCCATCATGCGCGTCGCCTCCTCCGGCCGGAGCCTCAGGTCGGCCGCCAGGCGCTGCAGGAATCGCCGCTCCCGTGGCTCGATCCTCCCATCGGCGAGCAGGAGATCCGCGACCAGCGCAAAGGCCGACGGGCGCAACCGGGCCGGGACGGCCGCGGCCGACGCACTCATCAGGGCCGCCGCGTCCTCTTCTTCCACGCGCCGCTTCATCGCTGCGATGATCCGGCCCACGGTCTCCCCGGACTTTCGCCTGAACCGCCTTGCGGACCAGATCAGGTGGTGTGCGCGGGCCAGTTCTTCGCGCGACGCATGGTCATTGGCGTGCATCGCCCCGATGAATAGCGCGATGAGGGCCTCGTCGAGTCCCAGTGTCCGGCTCGATCGCCGACGAGGGCTGGATGTCTTGTGGACCTTTGCCATGTCGCCTTCCGGATGCATGCTACACCACAGAGAGAATGGATTCGGCAGCAAGAAACGGAGTGCTCCTTCAGGCATGGGCCCGTACGCTCGCATCCAGTTCGCCGATTGAGGTCGCGCGAGATGCAGGAGGGAATCCCATGAGTGCACAGGTTCGAATGCCCGGTGTGAAGCGCCCGATGACACGTCGCATGTTCGCCAGGGACACGGTGATCGCCGCAGGGGGCATGATGGCCGCCGGCATGGCGACCGCGCCGTTGGCGGCGCAATCAGCCCACGAGATGACATCGAAGGCTCGGGAGAACAAGGCGATCGTGGGCCGCTGGTTCACGGAGTTCTGGGGCCATCCCTGGAACCCGCGAGTCGTGG
This sequence comes from Vicinamibacterales bacterium, assembly GCA_036795065.1. Classification (GTDB taxonomy): domain Bacteria; phylum Acidobacteriota; class Vicinamibacteria; order Vicinamibacterales; family UBA2999; genus VFZN01. Next base: position 4,254 of record DAIRFN010000289.1, on the reverse strand, counting down.
ACGAGCTCGCCGCGCCCGACATGCTGCTGCAGTACTCGCTGCACGCGCCACGCCGCGGTCGCGAGGACGTGAAGGCGTTCATGGTCGGCTTTCGCGCGGCGTTCCCGGACCTGAGCTTCGCCGGGGCCGCCGATCTCATCGCCGAGGGCGATTACGTGGTCGGCCGCTGGGTGGGTGGGGGCACGCACACGGGCCCGGCCTTCAGCGACTTTCTCGCGGGCTCGCTGCCGGCGGCGTCGGGCCGGAAGATGCACTTCACCGGGACGACGGTGCTTCGCGTCGAGAACGGCAGGGTCGCCGAGGAGATCGGCCTGGACGATGGGGTGACCGCACTGATGCAGCTGGGACTCATCCGGCGCTCGTGATCGGGTGCCAGCGGCCGTCAGGGAACAATCCAGTCCGTCACGGCCACGAGTCGCCCGCCCCGCATCTCGGCGCGCTGGGCGTGGTGATTCGTGGCCGAAACGCTCACGTCGGGCGTCACGCCGCCCGCGGCCCGGTCCGCCAGGCTCTCCTTGGCGTCGATGAAGCGCTCGCGCGTCAATGCGCAACCCGCCCGCTCCACGCCTTCGACGACCAGCCCGCCGATCGTGTAGCCCGCCTGGGTGCCGATCGCCCCCGGCGCGAGAACCGGGCTTGACGGCCGTCTCGCGGCGTTGTACATTACCAATAGGTTATACAACGCTGAGGTTATGAAAACGACATCCAGGCGTCTCGATGCCACCTTCGCCGCCCTCGCCGACCCTACGCGGCGGGCGATCCTCGCGCGGCTGGCGTCGGGCGCCGCTACGGTGAGCGAGCTCACCGAGCCGTTCGACATGACGCAACCGGCCATCTCGAAGCACCTCAAGGTGCTGGAGCGGGCCGGGCTCATCTCGAGGGATCGCGATGCCCAGCGGCGGCCGAGCCGGCTGGAGCCACGACGGCTGGCGGAAGCCAGCGCGTGGCTCGATCAGTACCGCGAGTTCTGGGAGGCGTCGTTTGCCCGCCTCGACACCGTGCTGGAAGAGCTGAAGCCCAGGAACACAAGACGCGCGAAACCCGCGCGTCGATGACACAGGGAGCGACCCATGTTGTTCTACCCAGACAGTTTCCGGATCTCCACCCCCAGCGACCGCGAGGTTCGGGTCGAGCGCGACTTCGATGCCCCGCGCCGGCTGGTGTTCGATGCCTTCACCAAACCGCACCTGGTCAGGCGCTGGCTTCTCGGCCCGGAGGGGTGGACCATGCCGGTCTGCGAGATCGACCTCCGCGTCGGCGGCGCTTACCGCTATGTGTGGCGGAAGGAAAAGACAGGAACGGAAATGGGGATGGGTGGCGTCTTCCGCGAAGTCGTTCACCCGGCGAAGCTGGTTGCCACCGAGCAGTTCGACGATGCCTGGTATCCCGGTGAAGCCGTGGACACGACGGTGTTCGAGGAGAAGGGCGGGATCACGACGGTCACGCTCACCGTCGTCTACGAGTCCAGGGAGGCGCGCGACACGGCCGCGCGATCCGGCATGGAGCGTGGCATGGCCGCGGGCTACGACCGGCTCGAGCAGGTATTGGCGGC
>DAIRFN010000289.1:0-2602 GCA_036795065.1 Vicinamibacterales bacterium | reverse complement strand
CGGCGCTCGGCCGTTCCCGCCGCATCGATTCGCGGAACCCCGAAGGCGTGCACCCATACGCCCGGCGGAACGCGGCGGTGAAGTGGCTGTGATTCGAGAACCCGAGGTCGAACGCGAGGCCTGTCAGGTCCGAGGTGTGCGGCAGCTCGACCAGGGCGCGCGCCAAGCGGAGCCGCACCAGGTACTTGTGCAGCGGCACGCCCTCGACGCGGCTGAACACGGTGGTCAGGTACGCCGATGACGTGCCCGCGGCCCGAGCCACGTGGCCGAGCCGCACCGGCGCCGAGAGGTGCGCGGCCAGGTACTCCTTGGCGCGCCCGAGGAGCCTGGCCGTGGACGGGCTGGCCGCGGGCTTCACCGGTGCCGCCGCGAACGACGACACCAGGAAGTCGACGAGCCATTCCTCGCCGGCCAGCTCGTCCCAGCTCGCGTGCGAGCAGCGATGGAGACACTCGATGCCCAGCCGCTGCAGCCGCATCTCGGCGGGTCGGCTCCGCTGTCGGAACAGCGCGTGCCCGGACAAGTGCCGTTCCGGCAGCCCGAGCATCTCGGCCAACAGGGTGGGCCGGACGGTGACGATCAGCTCCGCGAAACCATCCTGCAGCGGCTGGGTGATGCGGTAGCCTTCGCCGCCGACCACGAACAGCACCTGGTTGGCGTCTCCCACGACATTGTCGTGGCCCACGTGCCAGACGAAGGCGCCGCGGTATGGCAGGCACACTTGGAAATCGGGCGAGTAGCTCTCGGCCCGCGGCCGTGGCGCCGGCGGCCCGGTCACCCGCAGGCTCTCCACGAGGCCGAGGCCGCTCTCCATCAGGCGCGTTCGCGACACGGACGTTGCGCGCGACCTGTCAGCCAGGCTGCCCGGAAACGGGCTGGTGGTCGAAGGATGGGTGGGACGAACCTGCTCAGTGCGAGTCATCGACATCCGCGTAACAGCCCCTTTGTGTCCTATGCGGGCGACGGACCGCCAGGCCGGTGCATGGCCTGATCGTAGGCGTCGGGACTGGAAACGGCTATCGAAAAGCATCGCTGCGAGCCGGAGGACCATCTCATCCGTACTCGCGCCGGCGCCGGTTGTTGCGTCACGTATACTCACCGCGATGACCAGACTGCCCGACCGCGCGCTGCAGGTGCAGGCGGTGCTCGAGGCGTACGGCGGCACCTGCCCCATCGTCGTGGTGCCCGAGACGACGAGAACGGCCGAGGACGCGGCACGAGCCCTGGGTTGCGCCGTCGGCCAGATCGCCAAGACGGTGGTGTTTCGCGCTGCCAGTTCCGGAAAGCCGGTGCTGGTGGTGGCCAGCGGGGCGAATCGCGTGGACGAACGCCTGCTGGCGCGCCAGGTCGGTGAAGGGCTGGCCAAGGCCACGGCCGACTTCGTGCGCGACGCGACGGGCTATGCGATTGGCGGGGTGCCCCCGGTGGGTTTCCCTCAGCCCATCGAGACGTGGCTCGACGAGGACCTGCTCCAGTATCCAGCAGTGTGGGCTGCGGCCGGCACTCCGAACGCGGTCTTCAGCGTGGCCCCGTCCGCGCTCGTGTCGATGACGGCGGGCACGGTGACGCGCGTGCGCTGAGCGTGTCATTCACGGCCCGCGTCGACGCCCTTTCAGGGAGGGAGAAGTACGGCACGAAGCCGTGAAGGCAGTCCTCAGGGGATGCCAGCCGCCTCGAGTGCCGCAACGAGCGCTGCGGCCGTGATGCGGTGCCGAGCCACCTCGTTCCCGTCGATCTCCAGGACCGGCACGTCGTGGTGGAGCCGCGCGAAGATCGCGAGGTCACGCGTGATGTCCATCTCCGTCACGGTGACACCGGTGCCCTCGAGCACTGCGTCGACGATGGCGCGCATGTCCTCGCACAGGTGGCACCCCGGCTTGCCGTAGAGCACCAGACGCGGGGCGGAGGGCGCGGGCCCAGAGGGCGCGGGCTCGGTCATACCAGAGTTCTATCAGCAGGGGCATCCCGGGCAAGGAGGGTCAGTCGTGCTTCGGCGCCTCCTCCGGTTTCGGGCGCCAGAGCACGAACACCTTGCCCACCTGCTGGACACGCACCGCGTCGGTGCGGGCGCAGATCGCCTCGGCCAGCTGTGCGCGGGCGTCGCGATCGGCGTCCCCGATCTTCACCTTGATGAGTTCGTGTGCGGTGAGGGCGCGCTCGACTTCCGCCACCACCGTCTCGGTGAGCCCCGCGTGGCCGACGTGCACGGTGGGCTCGAGCGCGTGGGCGCGGGCCTTCAGGTGGGCGCGTTCGCGAGGTGTCAGGGCGACAGGCATCACGCGATTGTAAGCGGGCGGGCACTTGACACGCCCGTGGCAATTGGCCATCATCACCGCCCTCCCCTCGCGCGACGGCGTTCTCCTCGTCTCGTTGGCCCAGTTGGTCGCGTTCCTGTCTCGTACACGGGCGCGTCTCTTCGCGCGTCCAGAAGGCTCGCCATGGCCAAGCGCAAGGCATCTGCCCCCCGATCGGCGGCCGCGGTGGTTCGTGCCCCCGTCGCCGCGCGTCGATTCCTTCCCAGCCTCGATCTCGTCGACGCCGCCGACTTTCGCGCCGAGGAGCTGACCGATCAGGACAAGCGCCAGCTGATCGGCACCAAGAT
>DAIRFN010000044.1:0-22532 GCA_036795065.1 Vicinamibacterales bacterium | reverse complement strand
CCTTCGGATCACTGGGGTTGCTGACCGTGATCTTCATGCCGCCCTGCTCGTGGGGCTCGTAGGTCATCACGTTGTTCGGGTTGGTCGAGTTGTCCCAGACGCCGAAACGGGTGGCGCCGGGATTCTGGGCCCAGCTGGAAGTGGCGGACACAAGCACGACCGTGAGGGCCGCCGCGCAGCCGAATAGCGTTCGCACACCCATCGATTTACACCTCTTGTCGCGGTCGAAGACTGGTTCGTTCGGGCCAACATCGGCATTCGGGCCACGGCGACAACGACCGTGGAGTCCTGAAGTCTATCAGGTCGCGTGCGTTGGGTCCGTGATGGCCCGATCGAGGACGGCGCCCTTCTCGTACTCCGATCGCGAGGACGCCCACCTTTGTCTCCCCCTCGATGACCTTCCGCCACCGGCACCTGGCGTCTTTCGGAGGGAAACCACGCGTTCGGACGATGGCATCACCCTTGCCTTCAGCCGAGGCGTGTCCCAATCCCCCACGCACTCGGGATATGCCGAGCCGACGGTCATGTGGCGAATGAGCCGCGGCGATGGCCAGTCGTCACATGCCATCATCGATCCGCGCCCGGACCGCGCGGCGGTCATCTGGTTCGTCAACGGTTGCCCGCTGGGCGTTCGCGAGTTCGACGACTGGAACAGCGCACTGCGCTGGTGCGAGCAGATGCAGGCCCAGAACTGGGCCGCGGGCTGGCGCGTCACGTCCGAGTAGACGACGCCCCTGGCGGAACAGGCGTGACCTCGCGTCAACTCCACCTGCAGGCGCTGGCTGAGGCTGTCGTGCACGATCCCGGTCGCCGGCCACCTCACGAAGCAGGTCGATGGCGATGCCAGCCGAGCGCAACACGCCGTTGAGCGTCGAGTCGAAGAGATAGTCGCCGACGACCACCACGCCCGGATGCCGGAGCGGTTCGGGCCGATGCGCCACTCGCGGATTCCGAAGCCGGAATCCGCCCGGCTGCCCGCTCAGCGCGCCCGCCCACCGGTGCACCTTGGCTTCCACGAAACAGGCGCGGCCCTCGTCGCGCAGCGAGGCCGGGAGGGCATCAAGGACGCGGCCAACGAGCGTGCGGTCGTCCGCGCGACAGAGCGACCTCGCATCGGCGCCAGCCAGGAGCCATCCGAGAACACCGTGGTCGTGCGCGTCGTGGCGCCCGCTCTCGTCGTAGACGCAGCAGCCGCCGAACGCGTCGAGCATGACCCACGAGCCGCTGAACGCCTTCCGCCAGAACGGCCTGTCGAAGAGGACCGAGACACGCAGGTAGTGGCCCGGCGAGTCGTAATGCGCGACGTGCGCGGCCATCGCGCGACGGAGGCGCTCGCCTGACATCTCGATCGCCGCCAGTTGGCTGTATGGGAGCGCCAGCACGACGGCGTCGAACTCCCGTTCGACGACGGTTGGCCCGCGCCGGAACCGAACCGCGTATCGATCCTGGCGAGTTCGGGACACGTGAACGACGGCGGCTTCCAGCTCGACGTCGGTTCTCGTCAGGCCGGCCGCCAGTCGCCGCGGCAGCAGCTCCATGCCACCGTGGATCCAGTACTGGGCACCATAGCCCGGCACGGATTTCAGGAAGTTCCGCAGCCCGACGAGCCCGTTCGTGAGGTGCGGCTCGGTCGCCATGTCGCTGTGGGCCTCGACTGTCAGATACTTCCTCGCCACCGGATCGGTCACCTCGTCCAGGATCTCCGCGGCCGTGCGCCGTGCCCACGGATGCCGGTTGTCGTCCTCCACGAACCCGCGAGACCAGCTCGCGAGCGGGAGCATGGCCGAGGCACGGCGACGGAAGTCCTGGACGGCCCTCAGGGCAGGGTCTCCGAAATGTCGCCGGAGGTCGGTCTCGTCTCGGAGGAGCGTGCCGTCGAGCACGACCGCGCGGCTGCCGGTGGGTACGGTGCTCAACCCCAGGTCCCGAATCAGCTGGCGGAGTGGGTCCGGGCCAATCGCGTCGTAGGCGTAGCACTCGGCCACGCCGGCCTCGTACTTCACCGGCGCCGCGTCGAACCGTCGGGTCTGCATCTTGCCGCCGAGACAATCGCTCGCTTCGAGCAGCGTGGCCCTCCATCCTGGCCCGCAGCGCTGCTCGAGCAGGTGCGCGGTCATCAGGCCGGCCGGCCCTCCACCGATGATGGCCACACTCGTCATACACACACCCTTCCCGAGGTGGCGAAGGGCCACGGCCCGCCGCGCCATCTCCTTCGACCGCTCGAGTCTGTGTGGTATTACGCAGGCGCTGGTGAAGACCGGACACGGTGCCGTGATCCGGGAGGTATGTGCGGGTTCCCGCGACGACTATCGGAGCGACTCGCGCAGCAGCAGCCTGGCTTTCTCCCAGGCCCGCCGGACCGTCCGATCGGTCACGCCCAGCGCGTCGGCGGTCTCGAGCTCGGTCAGCCCGCCAAAGTACCGCAGCTCGACCACGTGAGCCAGGCGCGGGTCGAACGACGCGAGCTTGTCCAGCGCCTCATGCACGCTCAGGATCTCGTCTTCCGGGGGCATGGTGCTCGCGGCCAGGTGTTCGGCCAGCGCGACGTGCGCGACCTCGCCGCCCCGTCGACCCGCCTTGCGGCGGCGCGCCAGGTCGACAATGACGGAGCGCATGACTCGCCCTGCCCATCGCATGAAGTGGACGCGATCCTCGATGCGCAGGCGACCGGCCGTCGCGAACCGCAGGTACGATTCCTGCACGAGCGACCCGGTGTCCAGCAGCGTGTTGCGCCCACCCGCGCGCAGGCGCGCGCGCGCCAGCTTGCGCAGGTCGTCGTACGTCACGGCGAACAGCTCATCCGCGGCGCGCGCATCACCCTCCGCCGCACGCTGAATCAACCCGGTCAAGTCGGCCCGATCGTTCACGCTCCTTTATATGCCAGTCCGCCGCATCCACCGTCCGCCGAATCGAGCCCGGCGATCCCGTTCACGCCAGCAAGAACGAGCGCTGTAACGCCGGTGCGTCTGCCAACACCAGCTGTGCATGGATGTCCGGTGCGGCGTGCGCAACATGCGTGCGCGCACCACCCGGCGCGCTATGATGGCGCGCTCCCTCGGTTGTTGCCCCATATGGATGCCGCCGTCCTTGCAACGCTGAGCCGGCTGCTCGACGAGGCGCTCGAGCGCAGCCCCGACGAGCGGACCGCCTGGCTGGAGAGCCTGGGCCCGGAGTACGACGACGTCAGGCCACGGCTGAAGCGTCTCCTCGGCGCCCACGGGTCGCCCGATGCGTCCGATTTCCTCGGGACGCTGCCGAAGCTCGGCCCCTCGGACACGAACCTCACCGAGTCGCCAGACGAGTCGACCGCACGCTCCGGGACCGCCATCGGGCCCTATCGCCTCGTCCGCCAGCTGGCAGTCGGCGGCATGGGGTCGGTGTGGCTGGCCGAGCGCATCGACGGGCTGGTGAAGCGGCCGGTCGCACTCAAGCTGCCTCGCGGCGCGTGGCGCCGGCGGCGGCTGGCCGAGCGCATGGCGCGCGAGCGCGAGATCCTCGCCTCCCTCGATCACCCGCACATCGCGCGGCTCTACGACGCGGGCATCGCACCGGATGGCCAGCCCTATCTCGCGCTGGAGTACGTGGACGGGCGCCCGATCGACCAGTACTGCCGTGACGCGCGGCTGGATATCGAGGCGCGGCTGCGGCTGTTCCAGCAGGTGGTGAGCGCGGTCTCGCACGCGCACGCGCGGCTGGTGGTGCACCGGGACCTCAAACCGTCCAACATCCTGGTCACCTCCGAGGGGCAGGTGCGGTTGCTCGATTTCGGTATCGCCAAGCTGCTCGAGCAGTCCGCCGCTCCCGACTCGGCGCTCACCGAGGTGTCAGGGCGGGCACTCACACCGGACTACGCGTCGCCCGAGCAGATTACCGGCGCGCCCATCGGGACCGCGTCGGACGTGTACTCCCTCGGGGTCGTCCTCTACGAGCTGCTGACCGGCGCCAGGCCCTACCGTCTCAAGCGCGGTTCGCCAGCCGCGCTCGAAGAGGCCATCCTCGAGGCCGAACCGCTTCGACCGAGCCAGGTCGTCGATGGTGCGCTTCGCAAGGCGCTACGTGGCGATCTCGACTGGATTGTCGCCAGGGCGATGCGCAAGGAGCCGGACCAGCGGTACCCGTCGGCCGACGCCTTCGGAGCCGACATCGAGCGCCACCTTCGACAGCAGCCCGTCGAGGCCGCGGCGCCGTCCGCCGCGTACCGGCTCGGGAAGTTCGCGCGCCGCCATCGCGTCGGTCTCGGGATCTCGGCGGTGGTGATGCTCGCGCTCATCGGCGGCATCGTCGGCACGACCACCGGCCTGGTACGGGCGCGCACCGCGGAAGCGGCGGCGCAGGTGTCGGCGGAGGCCGCCCGCGTGGACGCGGCCACGGCCGACCGCGTCACGCAGTTCATGCTCGACCTGTTCAAGGTCACGACGCCTGAGGAGGCGGATGGGCGCAACGTGACCGCTCGCGAGATGCTCGATCGCGGCGCAGCGCGCGTGCGGGCCGAGCTGGCGCAGGAACCGCTCGTGCAGGCGCGGATGCTGCAGGCGCTGGGCGACGCCTACTCCGCGCTCGCGTTGTACCCGGAGGCGCGGAGCATACTCGAGGACGCGGTGAGCGTGGCGCGGAGCCTCGGCCAGCATGGCGAGCGTAACCTCGCGCTGGCGCTCTACGCCCTGGGCCAGCTCCGTCGGCGGCTCGACGATGCGGCCGGTGCCGAGAGCGCGGTGCGCGAGGCCCTGGGCATCCGCGAACGACTCGACGGGGCCGACCACGTCGAGCTGGGGCCCCTCCTCAACGAGCTGGCGATGCTGCTCCGCACGAAGGACCCTGCTGAAGCCGAGCGACTGTACCGGCGCACGTACGCCATCCTCGTCGCGGCGCATGGGCCCGGCAACGGCGACGCCGGCGTGGTGCTGGCAAACATCGGTTCGATCCAGAGCCGGACCCGCCGCTACGCGGAAGCCCGCGAGAGTCTCACGCAGGCCCTGGCGATGGTCACCGAGCACCACGGCGAGCGCGATCCCCGTGTGGCGGGCATCCTTGGGAACCTGGCGCTCGCCGAACGCGAGCTGGGCAACACCCGGCGAGCGCTCGAGCTCCACTCGAGAGACCTCGAGCTGTCCACGCAGGCGCTGGGACCGGACCATCCGGCCGTCGGGACCATCTGGCTCAACCTCGCGCGGTCCACGCAGAGGCTTGGCGACTACGCCACCGCGCTCGACCAGGTCGAGCGGGCGATGGCCATCTTCCGCAAGCACTTCCGCGCGGAGCACGCGCTGATTCTCACGAGCCAGAACAGCCGCGCGCTGTACATGGACCGACTGAAACGCACCGACGCCGCGGAGGGCCTCCTGAAGGGCCAGCTCGAGCTCACCCCGGAGAGCACCGAGGGACGGACGGCGTTGCTGGTCAGCCGGCTCCAGCTCGCCGACATCGAGCGCCGGGCGAATCGCCGCGACCAGGCGCTCGCGCTGGCCCGGGCCGTGCTCGACGATCCCCTCACGGGCAACGATCCCAAACTGCAGGCCGACGCGCATTGGGCACGCGCGTGTGCGCTCGCCGTTCAGGCTCCCGACGAAGCGGCGCTGGCCCGCACGCGCGCACGGCAGGTGCAGGAGGCAGACCCGCAGGCCACTGCGCATGGCCGGCTGTATGCCGAGGCCCGGGACGCAGCCTGCGGCGGGGATCAGGAGGGCGCCCTGCGGTTCCTGCAGCAAGCCGTGGCGAGCGGCTTCGCGGATCCAGTGGTCCTGGACGATCCCGTATTCGACACGCTCCGGGATGTGCCCGCCTTCGAGGCGCTGGCCAGTGCCGCGGGCCGGATGTGATGTCCGGATCCGCTCCTGCTTTTCGTCTTTCCTTCCAGGCCGGCACCCGCCACGCGCGGTGGACATCACCCGCCGGCCGGGAGATCGCCTGCCATGACTGCCGACACGCACCATGCCACCCCGAACCGCCGCACTGCTCGGCTCGTCCCCACGGTCCTGCTGGCGGGCGCGCTGGCGTTCGTGTCTGGCACGACCACGCAGGCCAGTTGGCAGCTGCCGCCCCTCCTGATCATCCAGTACCAGCTGATCGACTCGGCGCCGCACCCCAACGGCGTCGACTACGTGTTGCGCGCGCGGTTGCTGAATCTCGGGCCCGCCATCCCCGGTGCGACGGCGCGCCTGACGGGCACCTCGGCGGCCGTGACACTCCTGGACGATGTCGTGACGTTCGGGCCGATGGAGCGGTTCGGATCGGTCTGGAGCACGGACACGTTCGCGATTCGCCGCCACGGCAAGTGGCTCGACGTGCTGTCGACCCTTCGCTGGACCATTGCGCCGCTCACGGGCAACCAGCCCCCGGTCGCCGACGCCGGGCCGGACCGGACCGTCCACGTGCTCGATGTCGCCCAGCTCGATGGCAGCGGGTCGTTCGACCCGGACGGCGATGCCCTGACGTTCTCGTGGCGGCTGGACGAGCGTCCGGCCACGAGTCAGGCGACACTCGATGACGCCGCGGCCGTGCGCCCGGCGCTCACGATCGACGCACCGGGTGCGTATGTCGTGCGGCTGACGGTCCATGACGGGCTGGCCGCCAGTCAGACGGACACCGTCGTCCTTCGGACCGACAACTCGCTGCCGGTGGCAAACGCTGGAGCGGACGGAACCGCACGCGTCGGCGACGAAGTGACCCTCGACGGCAGTGGCTCGTCGGACGTCGATGGCGATGTGCTGACCTACGCGTGGTCGCTCATCGCTCGGCCCGACGGGAGCGCTGCAACGCTCGACGCTCCATACGCGGTGGCGCCCGGGTTCGTCGTGGACCAGCCTGGCGACTACGTCGCGCAGCTCGTCGTCAACGACGGCACCGCTCACAGCGCCGCCGACACCGTGGTCATCAGCACGCTGAACAGCAGGCCGGTCGCCAACGCCGGGCCTGATCAGGCCGTCGTCGTGGGCCAAGGCACCTCCCTCGACGGCAGCGGCTCGTCCGATCCCGATGGCGACCCATTGACGTTCCAATGGGGATTCACGGCGCGTCCAGCCGGGAGCTCGGCGATCATCGCGGATCCCACGGCCCCCGTGGCCACCTTCGTGGCGGACGTGCCGGGTGACTACGCCGTGCAGCTGATCGTCAGCGACGGCCAGGTGGAGAGCCTCCCGGATACCGTGCTGATCTCGACCACCAATGCGGCACCTGCGGCCGACGCCGGCCCCGACCAGCTCGGTGTGCCGGTGGGCTCGACCGTGACGCTGGACGGGAGCGGTTCGACCGACCCCGATGGCCATGCCCTGACCTACACGTGGTCGCTCATTTCACGGCCGTCGGGCAGCCTCGCCCAGTTGTCCGAGACGGGCGCAGTGGAACCGTCGCTCGTCGCGGACGTGGCCGACGACTACGTCGCGCAGCTCGTCGTGCACGACGGCTTCACGAGCAGCGCGCCGGACACGGTCCGGATTCAGGCGGTCGCTCCCGTCATCGTGACGATCGAGGCCACCACCGATGCCTCGGAGGTCGGGCCGGACGCCGGGAGCTTCACCATCGCCCGCACCGGGCCCACCGACAATGCGCTCGACGTCGACGTCCTCGTGCAGGGCAGCGCGACCAACGGGGTGGACTACGCGACGATTCCGGATGTCATCACCATTCCGGCAGGATCGGCGGCGGCAACCGTCACCGTCCTGCCCGTGGACGACGGGGTGGTCGAAGGGACGGAAGGCGTGATCCTCACCCTCCAGCCAGGCTCCGGCTACGCCGTCGGCAGTCCAGGCATGGCGCAGGTGGTCATCGCCGACAGCAGCCGTCCCACGGTGACAGTGTCGGCTACCGTCCCCGAGGCGCGCGAGGCGGGTCCCGTGGCGGGCGCGTTCACCTTCGTCCGAACAGGCCCGACATCGTCTTCCCTGCAAGTGCTCTTCGCCAGATCAGGGACGGCAAGCGACGCCGCCGACTACGTGAGTATCGGCGGCGCGACTGCCATCGTCACCATCCCTGCCGGCGAGTCCTCAATCGTATTGCCGATCGAGCCCTACCAGGACAACCTGGTCGAGGGACCGGAGACCGTGGTCGTCACGCTCAGTGCCGCCGGCGCGTACCTCGTCGGCACGCCCGCCGGCGCAGAGGTGACGATCCTGGACGATCCCGCCATCGTGTCCATCACGGCGATTGATGCGAACGCCGCCGAGCAGGGGTCCGACCCCGGAGTCGTTCTCCTCTCGAGGGACGGCGGCGATCTGTCCGCGGCGCTCGACGTCGGCCTGCAGTTCGGCGGGACAGCCAGCACGCAAGACTTCGCGAGCGTGCCGGCGACGGTCGCGATTCCCGCGGGCCAGGCCGAGCTGCGGATCACGATCGAGCCACGGCGCGACAACCTGGTCGAGACTCCGGAGGCGGTCGTTGTCACGCTCGCTCCGCGGACGACGTACCAGATCGGGGCGCCGAGCGCCACGGTGACCATCGCGGACGATCCGCCTGTCGCCGGCGTCGTTGCGAGCGATGCGGACGCCTCGGAATCGGGTCCCGATCACGGTGCGTTCACGTTCGTCAGGACGGGCGGCGATCTCGCGACGCCGCTGGTGGTGTTCTTCTCCAGGTCTGGGACCGCCACCAGCGGCGCGGACTACGTGAGCATCGGCGGCAGCACGGCCACCGTCACCATTCCGGCGGGCGACTCGTCGGTTGTCGTGACCATCACCGTCATTCCCGATGCCGTAGTCGAGCCTCCGGAGACCGTCGAGGTCACCATCGTTCCCAGGGTGAGCTACCTCATCGGGACGCCCGGCTCAGCGACCGTCGTCATACAGGATGGGCTCCCGTAGCGGGCCCTGCTCTCTACGGTTCCTTCTTTGGCTCGGTCTCCTTCGCGCGCTCACCGGAGAGGATATTGCTCATCGCGTAGTTGCCCTCGTGACAGGCGTACTCGAAGACCTGCTCGTCCATGCGCGTGAACGGCAGCTCGCCGGTGAACGCCGCAGTGAACGTGGAGGGGTCCTCCATCGTGAAGCGGTACAGCAGCGTGTCGGGGCCGGTGCGGGTGAACCGCTCGGTCACCTTCAGGTCGTCCGAGGCGCCGCGATACGCCCACAGGATGCTGGTCTGCGCCAGCTGCAGCGGGTGGATGTTGGTCGTCTCGACCACCAGGGTGTCGCCTTCCCAGCGGCCGATGGAATCACCGAACCAGGGCCGGATGTGCGAAGGCGCGTGACTGGTCGCCCCGAGGCGGATGATGCGCACGTCGTGCACCATCTCGGTGAGAATCAGCACGTGGTCGCCGGTCTGCACGATGCTGTAGTTGTTGTTGTAGAAGTAGTTCGGCAGCATCGGCGGGCCGGCGTTCGAACCAAAGGAGAGCAGGCAACGGTCGGAGAGCGGGCGCATTTCCGGATGATCGAACTCGCCGAACCTCTTCGCGAGCGCCGCGCGTTCACTCAGGCGCTGCTTGCCCGCGGCCGTCAGGGGTGGGAGGCGCCCGTCCGGCGGATCGATGATGATGGAGCTGCGCGCGACGCCGTCGATCCGGATCACGTTGTCGCCGGGATCCAGCCAGAAGCCGTTGTAGCCCCCCACCTTCCCGCCGGCGATCTCGGCGATGCGCTCGATGAAGGACGGCTCTCCCGGCGCGGTCAGGGCCCTCTCGTCGCCGCCCACCGTCGGCGTGGGCCGATTCGGGTCGCTCGGCTGATCGCGGAACTCGGCGACGACCCGGGCGCGCTCCTCGATGGCGGCGGCCTGGGCGGGCGTCAGGGTCGCATCCCGCGTGCCCATCCGCTCGAGTGGTGTCTGGGTTTCGTTGCTCCAGTTCCCCTGCAGGTCCGGCTTGCCGTCGGGCGTCCGCGGTACGACCCAGGACCGGCCCGTGCCGGCCGGCGTCTGCGCCGTCAGCGGGACGACGACTGGCAGCAGGAGACCACCCACGACGGCGAGCGCTCCGAGAACGTGCCGCGACCGAGCTGGCATGGCTGACCCCCTGGGAAGGCGCAGTTGTGCGCCCGATGCTCCCATAAGCGCACGCCCGAGTCCATGGGGAAGGCAGGGCTGCCGCCGCTCGCTGGCGGCCATCCCCGGCGAGACCGGCGCCGGGCTCGCGATCCGCGGCCAGCGCCACGAGCGGTCGCGTGATGAGCTCGGTTGGCATCGTGCCCCGGCGGGCGTAACCATCCCCGAGGAGGTGACCATCCGGAAGGGCGGGCAGGTCACGTTCCAGGTTCACGGCGGGGGCCACGCGATGGCGTTGTACGAGGTGAGCCGGGACACCACGCGCGACGAGCTCGGGCAGGCGCTGTGCGCCGGGTTCGATCCGCAGACGATCGACGACCCGGGGCTGCACCCCTGCAACCTCCAGGCGACCAACGCCAACGCGCGCCACATCGTCACCGACGGCCGCGACGACGTGGTGCTGCATGAACCGGGTCCACTTCCTGAACGACTGGATGTTCGGGTTCGTGAACGTCGTGGGCGGGGTCTCCCATCCCGGCCAGGATTAGCCGGGCCCGGATGACGGAGGACGGCCGTGGGAGCGTTGCGCCACTCCCACACGTCCGTGGTGCCAGTGACGCGCTATGCCGCCCCGTCGTAGGCCTGCCGCACCCACGCCACGAGCTCGTCGTCCACTTCGCCCGCGTCGGTGAGCTTCACCTTGTACTGACACATGCCGCCCGGCTTCTGCGCCTCGAGCCGCGCAGAAGACGCCTGCCCCGCCGAAGCAGTGGCGGAGGCTGGGTCCTTCATGTTGAGGCCTACCTCGACCCGCGTGTTCGTGGCCGGGCCGATCATGGCGAACTGCTTCTTGCGCCGGAGGCTGACGTAGCCCTTCTTCGGCGCGATCTCGAAGTCGCCGAACGCGGACAGGCGGGCCATGAACGCCTCGTGGATGGGACGCAGCGCGGCCTTCGGGCCGGCGTAGATCTCGTCCAGCACGTCACTGCCCGACTTGCCCGCCGCCGCTGCGGCAGAGGCGCCGTCGGACTGCAGCACGACGTGGACGAGCGTGTTGGCGTCGCCGTGGCCCATGCCCAGGTCGCGCTTGAGCATGTCGCGGATCTCGCCATGTTTCGTGAGCCTGCTGGCCTTGATGATTGTTGCCAGCTCGTCGAGTGACTTCCCGGTACGCTTCTCGATGTTGGCGAGTTGGGTCTGCACGGCCTTGTCCACGGGTCCCTCCTCGATGCCTATTCAACGTGTGCCCCGGCGCCCTGTACGCGGCACGACCTCGTCCGGGTCGAGCTCACTCCGACCGCAGCGCCACCATCGGGTCCACCTGTGTGGCCCGCCGAGCCGGCAGGTACGCCGCGGCCGCGGCCACCGTCAGCATCAACGCCACCACGCCGCCGCAGCTGACCGGATCCGTGGGCGTCACGTTGTAGAGCAGACTCCCGATGACGCGCGTGATGCCGACTGCGCCCGCCACGCCCAGCACGATGCCCCACGCCGCCAGGGTCAGGCCCTGTGTGATCATCATCCGCCGCACGTCGCGCGGCTCGGCACCGAGCGCCATCCGGACGCCGAACTCCTGGGTCCGCTGCGACACGCTGTAGGACAACACGCCGTACACCCCGACGATGGCCAGCACCACGGCCAGCGCGCCAAACACGCCGAACATCTGGCCGAACAGCTGGTACTGCCAGAACCCCTGCCGCCGGATCTCGTCCATCGAGCTGGCCGCGAACACCGGGAGTGCCGGATCCGAGGCGCGAATCGCCGCGCGAATGGCCGGTGTCAGCGCCACCGCGTCGCCCGCGGCTCGCACGATCAGCCCTGTGTTGGGCGTCTGCTGATACGGATACGGCACGAACGCGGTCGGCGTGATCGCGCGATCGCCGAGCTGCTCGATCATCACGTCCGCCACCACGCCGATCACCGTAAAGGTTTCGCCGCTGGGATCCTCCAGCAGCCTGAACTGGCGTCCCACCGGGTCCAGCGTACCCAGCTCGCGTGCGCCCGCCAGCCGATCGGGAGCCAGGCGCGGCAGCGCGGCCTCCTCGTCCGGGCCCGCCAGCAGGGACCGCGCCATGCTCACACTCACCACGGCCACCGCCGACCGCGTCTCCCCTTCCTGCTCCGAGAACAGGCGTCCGCGCACCAGCGACGCGCCGAGGGCCGGCAGGTACCGGGCCGTCACACCGGCGTAGAACAGCCGCGGCTCGCGACCGGCCTCGAACACCTTTCCGGGCACCTGAACGCGGCTGACCGCGCCGCCGCCATCGAGGGGAATCAGGTTCGAAGCCCCGGCCGCCACGACGCCCGGCACCCCCTCGAGCCGTCCCAGGATGTCCTGCACGCGCCGCGCCTTGGCGTCGGGCTCCGCATAGCTCTCGCCGGGCATGAAGAACCGCGCCGTCGTGATCGGCGCGGTCTTGAATCCCGTGTCCGCACGCTGCAGGTTGAGGAAGCTGCGCATGAAGAGCGCCGCCCCGACGAGCAGCACAATCGAGACCGCCACCTCGGCCACCACCAGCGTGTTGCGCGCGTGGTTGCGCGCGCCGCCATCGCCCGTGCGGCCGCCCTCGCGGAGCGCGCAGGCCAGGTCCCCCCTGGCGGCATGCGCCGCCGGCGCCAGCCCGAACACGATGCCCGTGATCGCGCTGATCAGGATCGTGTAAAGCAGGGTCGTCCCGTCCACGCCGAACTGGATCAAGTACGGCACATCGTCGGCCGGCACGCCGGCGCGAAGCGCGCCCACGCCGACGTAGGTGAGCGCGATGCCGAGCGGCGCGCTCACCAGGCCCAGCAGCACGCTCTCGGTCAGCAACTGCCGGACGATGCGGCCGCGGCCGGCGCCGATGGCGGCGCGGACCGCCATCTCTCTCGCGCGCGCGGTGGCGCGCGCCAGCAACAGGTTCGCCACGTTGGCGCAGGCAATCAGGAGCACCAGCGTCACGGCGCCCATCGCCGTGAGCGTGACCAGCCGCACCTCGCCCGGGAGGAAGTACTCGGCGAGCGGATCGACCCGGACGCTCCACCCGGCGTTCGCCGTGTGTGTCGCCGCGAGACGACTGGCCACGCCGGCCAGTTCCTCCCGGGCCTGCTCGACCGAGCGGCCGCCGGCGATGCGCGCGAACACTTCCAGGTCCCGCGCCTGCCGGGGCTCGCCCTGCGACAGTGGCGCCAGGGGCACCCACGCGACCTGCTGGAACGGGAACTTCACGCGCGGCGGCAGTACGCCGATCACCGTGTACGGCGCCGCGTTGAGGGTCAGGGAACGCCCCACGATCCGCGGGTCGGCGTTGTAACGACGACGCCACAACTCATCGCTGAGAATCACGACGGGTGCGGCGCCACCGCGATCATCTGCCGCCGTGAAATCACGACCGAGCGCCGGTGCGATCCCCAGTATCGAGAACAGCCGCCAGCTCACGGCGGCGCCCTGGACGCGCTCGGGCTCGTCGGTGTCCGAGAAGGTGAAGCTGCGTCCTTCCACGCCGGCGAGCGCCTCGAAGGCCGTCGCCTGCTCCTGGTAGTCCTGGAGATCGAGGAACGAGGTGGCCCCTCGTCGCACGCCGCCCTCGGGCTGCGTGGACCACACGGTGACGAGCTGGTCGGCCTCGCGAAACGGCAGTGGGCTCAGGATCATGCCGCTGACGACGCTGAACATGGTGGCGTTGGTGCCGATGCCCAGGGCCAGGCACACGATGGCGAGGATGGAGGCGAGGGGCGCGCGGACCAGTCCGCGCAGGGCGAGGCGGAGGTCGTGCAGCATCCGCCATGGTACGCCCGGGCAGGCCGTGACGGGCAGGCCGCCCCACCCGGTTTCGGGCGACGAATGGCCGCGTGGGTATAATCGCGCGCGATGCCACTGCCACCCGTGTCGCGACGTCAGTTCCTGGCCACGGGGACCGCGCTGCTCGCCAGTACACGCGTGCCGGCGTGGGCGGAGATCTTCCAGCAGGGCCCCGCGGAGGATGCGATCCGCGCGGAGGCGGCGGAGGTGGCACTCGCCCGGGCCACCGCGCTCGGCGCCTCGTACGCGGACATCCGCATCAGCCGCTATCGCAGGGAATCCGTCGCGACGCGCGAGCGGCAAGTGCAGAACGTCTCGCGCTCCACCAGCTACGGGCTCGGCCTCCGCGTGCTGGTGGACGGCGCATGGGGCTTCGCCGCCACCAACCGCGTGGAACCGGGTGCGGCCCGAGGCGCCGCCGAACAGGCCGTGGCCATCGCCCGCGCCAACGCGGGGCTCGCCTCGCGCAAGGTGGTGCTCGCGAACGCCGACCAGGTGACCACCACCTGGACCAGCGCCTTCACGCGCGACCCCTTCGAGGTCCCGCTCGACACGAAGATCGCGTTCCTGATGAAGCTCAACGAGACGGCGCTGGCGGTGCCCGGCGTCAGCTTCGTCAGCTCGCAGATCCTGTTCGTAGACGAACAGAAGGTCTTCGCCTCCACTGAAGGCTCGCGGATCACCCAGCGGCTGGTCCGCACCTACCCGCAGTTCAGTACCACCGCTGCCGATCGCGCGACCGGCGACTTCCAGACCCGCGCCGTTGTCGATCGGGCGCAACTCGTGGGCTACGAGTACGTGGACGATTACCCGTGGCTCGCCGACGCCGAGAAAGCCGGCCACGAGGTCGTCGAGAAGCTGAAGTCCAAGCCCGTGTCCTCCGGCCGCTACGACATCGTCGTCGATCCGTCACAGCTGTTCCTCGCCATCCACGAATCGGTCGGCCATTCGACGGAATTGGATCGGGCGCTGGGCTGGGAGGCGAACATGGCCGGGACCAGCTTCCTCAAGCCCACCGATGCCGGGACGTTCCGCTTCGGCTCGAAGATCGTCAACCTGCTCGGCGATCGCACGCAGCCCGGAGGGCTCGCCACCACCGGGTTCGACGATGAGGGGGTGAAGGCAGAACGGTGGCACCTGGTGCGCGAGGGGATGTTCGTGGACTGGCAGACCACGCGCGAACTGGCGCCGCTCGTCGGGCACGAGCGGTCGCACGGCTGCCTGCACGCGGACCACTGGTCGAGCGTGCCGTTTCCGCGAATGCCGAACGTATCGCTCGAGCCGGCGCCCACCGAGGTCTCGCTCGAGGATCTGTTCCGCGACATCAAGCGCGGGTTGTTCATCGAAGGCCGTGGCAGCTCGTCGATCGATCAGCAGCGCTACAACTTCCAGTTCGGCGGCGCCGTCATCCGGGAAATCAGGGACGGCAGGCTGGGCGCGATGGTGAGAGATGCCGCGTACCAGTCGAGGACGCCGGATTTCTGGGCGTCGTGCGACGGCATCGGCGGCCGGTCGACGTATCGACTGTGGGGCACGTCGGCCGACGGCAAAGGCGAGCCCGGGCAGGTGAACGCCGTCAGCCACGGCTGCCCACCCGCGCGATTCCGGAACGTCACGGTCCTGAACACCGCGGCCATGTGATCCGCACAGGGATGCCATCATCATGCTGACGCGAGACGAGGCCCTCACCATCTGCGAGACGGTGCTGACGCACGCGAAGGCGGCGGGCGCCGAGGATGCCGCGGTCTCGCTCGACAGCGCCGTGCAGTCGCACGCGCGCTTCGCCGACAATCGCATCACGACCAGCGGACGGGCCGACACCCTGGACATCACCGTCACGGTCTGGGTGGGTCGTCGGCGCGGCTCGGCGATGGGCACCGATCCCGATGCCGGGGCGCTGAAGCGCATGGCCGACGAAGCGGTGCAGATCGCCCGCGTCTCGCCGGTGCACCGCGAGTACGTCCCGACGCTCGGGCCGCTGGAGTATCCAGAGACCCGCGGGTTCGCCGACGCCACGGCCGATGTGGATCTCGCCGCCCGGGCCGCCGCACTCGACGCGGCCCTCGCCGCCTGCCGCACGGCCAGGGTCACGGGCGCGGGATTCCACACGGCCAGCGCGTCAGCCACCGCCACGGCAACGGCCAACGGCAACCGTCGCTATTTCAGGTTCAGCGAGGCCGGCTTCAGCATGACCGCGCGCAGCGCCGAGGGCACGGGT
This sequence comes from Vicinamibacterales bacterium, assembly GCA_036795065.1. GTDB lineage: Bacteria > Acidobacteriota > Vicinamibacteria > Vicinamibacterales > UBA2999 > VFZN01. The sequence goes on along the minus strand of DAIRFN010000044.1, from coordinate 6,624 downwards.
TCCGGCTACTTCGCGGGCGACCACTTCGACCTCGCGCGCCTCGACGCGAAGCTCATCGCCGAACGAGCCGTGGACAAGGCGGTTCGTTCGCAGCAACCGAAGCCGATCGAGCCCGGGTCCTACCCCGTCATCCTGGAGCCACAGGCGGTGGCGGACCTGATCCGCTTCCTGACGAGCAGCCTCGATGCGCGCACGGCCGAGGAGGGCCGCAGTGCGTTCTCGATGAAAGGCGGGCAAACGCGTGTAGGCGAGGCCCTGTTCGATAATCGGATCAGCCTGTACAGCGATCCGATGCATGCCGAGCTGCCCGCGGTGCCGAGCACGGACGAGGGCGTTCCCGCTTCACGGCTGTCGATCGTCAAGGCCGGCGTGCTGGAGAACCTCGAGTACTCGCGCTTCTGGGCCGGGGAGAAGAAGCGCCAGCCCACGCCCGGCCCGGTGAACTACATCATGGAGAGCGCCGGGCCGCCGACCGCCATCGACGCGATGATTACGGGCATGAAGCGGGGCCTGCTGATCTCGCGATTCTGGTACGTGCGCCTCGTCGATCCGCGCACGCTGGTGCTCACCGGGCTCACGCGCGACGGCCTGTGGTGGGTCGAGAACGGGCAGGTTCGCCATCCCGTGCGGAACCTGCGCTTCAACCAGAGCGTGCTGGCCATGCTGGCGCCCTGGAACGTCGAGGCCATCGGCTCGCCCCAACGGCTGTCGCCGTTCATGGTGCCGCCCCTCAGGCTGGGCGCATTCGCGTTCACCTCCATCTCGGACGCCATCTGAGTGGCCGGGCGCCGCCGTGCATCCCGGTGAATCTAATTGCGAACAATTCGCCATTTTTGACGATTAATGCTATATTTATCGCATAATTCGTCTGTTATGGCGATTTATGAAGATATCAACACATCTCACGGACGAGGCCATCCTTGCTGAGCTCGGGACGCGCCTGGCGGCGACCAGGCTGGACCGGAACCTCACCCAGGCCGACCTGGCGGAAGAAGCTGGGGTCTCGAAGCGCACGGTGGAACGGCTGGAGTCCGGCGAAGTGGCGGCCCGGCTCTCGGGGCTGGTCCGCGTGTGCCGGGCGCTCGGCCTGCTCGAACGGTTCGACGCGCTCGTGCCGCCGCCCGTGCCCAGCCCGATCGCAGAACTGAAGCTCGCGCGCCGCACGCGGAAGCGCGCGCGGAAGAAGGCCGCCGCCCCGGCCGCGCGGAAGTGGACGTGGGGTGACGGCTCGTGATTGCCGAAGTCCGCATGTGGGGCCGAACCATCGGCGCCGTCTCGATGGACGAGGGACAGGAGGTCGCCGCCTTTCAATACGACCCCGCCTTCGCCGCCAGCGGCATCGAGGTGTCACCGCTCACGCTGCCCCTCAGCGACCGCGTGTACACGTTCCCCGACCTGGCGCGCCACACCTTCCACGGCCTGCCGGGGCTGCTCGCCGACTCGCTGCCCGACCGGTTCGGCAACGCGCTGGTCGATGCCTGGCTGGCAACCCGAGGCCGCACACCCGACAGCTTCAGCGCCGTCGAGCGACTCTGCTACACCAGCACGCGTGGCATGGGGGCGCTGGAGTTCGCGCCGGCCCTCGGTCCGCGTCCGCGGAAGGCCACGAAGATCCGGATCGACGCGCTCGTGCAGCTGGCATCCGACGTGCTCACCCGGCGAGGCGCCTTTGCGGCCAACATCGCCAGCACCGCGAAGGAGAAGGCGCTGCAGGACCTGATTCGCGTCGGCACGTCCGCCGGCGGGGCGCGGGCCAAGGCGGTGATTGCCTGGAATCGCGAGACCAACGAGATTCGGTCCGGCCAGGTCGCGGCCGGTGACGGCTTCGAGTACTGGCTGCTGAAATTCGACGGCGTGAGCGGCAACAAGGACAAGGAGCTGGAAGACCCCAGGGGCTACGGCGCCATCGAGTACGCCTATCACCTGATGGCCACCGCGGCAGGCGTCGACATGACCGAGTCGCGGCTGCTCGAAGAACATGGCCGCCGGCACTTCATGACGCGGCGCTTCGATCGGCTCGCGGGCGGCGAGAAGCTCCACATGCAGTCGCTCGGCGCGCTGGCCCACCTCGACTTCAACCAGCCCGGCGCCCATGCCTATGAACAGGCCTTCATGACCATCCGCAGGCTCGGGCTGCCGACAGCCGCCGTGGAGCAGCTCTTCCGCCGCATGGCCTTCAACATCGCCGCGCGCAACCAGGACGATCACGTGAAGAACATCGCGTTCCTGATGGACAAGCAGGGGCGCTGGTCACTGGCGCCGGCGTTCGATGTGACCTACAGCTACGACCCGTCCGGGGCCTGGACCGCGACCCACCAGATGACGCTGAACGGCAAGCGCGACGCGTTCGACCTGGACGACTTCCGCGCCGGCGCGCGGAGCGGGCACGTCACGCGCGGCCATGCCGGGGCGATCCTGGACGAGGTGCGTGCCGCCGTGGCGCGCTGGCCGGAGTTTGCCGACCACGCCGGGGTGCCCGGCGCGTGGGCCGAGCAGATCCAGGCGAATCATCGGCAGAGCGTTGCGCCTTGATGGCACGGCACTCCCCCGCGTCAAGGGAGGTCCCCGGGGCCGGAGGTCAACGCCCGCGAGTCAGCGCGAGCGCGCGCTCCAGGACCTCGTCGCGGCCCGCCCTCAGGGCGTCGAGGCTGGGCGTGACAACGATGTCCGGCTTGATGCCCGCCAGGTGGTGCGGGGTCTGCCCGTCGTGCCCGGTGACCCGCATGCCCGTGAACGCGACGGTGAACCCACCGGGCACTGAAAACGAGGCCACGTTGCCGTTGGTGCCGGCGGTGGTGCTGCCGACAATCGTGCCGAGCTTCAGGTCCGCGACGTAACCCATCACCGACTCGGCGTAGCTGATGGCCCGTCCATCGGTCAGGAACACGATGGTTCCACGCAGGCGGGGATGCGCTGGCTTCAGGTTCCAGCCGTGACTCGCCCAGCCGGTGGACTGGCCGAAGGGGCCGACGAGCTTCGCGACGTGCATCCAGCGGTCGCCCTCCGGTGAGCCCATCAGGTGCGGCAGGATCCGGGCGCCGGCGTCGGTGGGATACCCACGCACGTCGAACACCACGGCCTTCGCCTGTGCGAGCTTCTCGAGAGCGAGCTCGACTTGCGACATGCCGGCCCGCGTCAGGTCCACGTACCACACGCCCGTCTGCACCTCGGCGATCGCGTCCGGACGACGCTCCACAGGGGCCTGCAAGGCCTCGCACTTGAGGTCGGCCTGGCGTGGTCCATGGCCGCCATTCAGAGAGAGGGTGACGACCGCTCCCCTCTCGCAGCTGGTGATCTCCTGAAGCGCGCGGGCTTGCTTCCACTGTGTGGTGCCGGACGCCAGCCTCATCGCCTGGTTCATGCGCTGCTTCGCGGGCACGCCGTCGATCGCGGAGACGACGGCGCCGACCGGCGCATCGGCCGGCGCGGTGCTCGCAGTCACCGCGAGGTCGTCTCCGATGAGGGCGAGACGAATGGGCAGGACGGCGCGCTGACCCTGCCGCGTTGCGTCCACGACATAGCCGTGACCATCACGCGCGTCGGCGACCAGCTGCCGGAGCGCGTCGTGCTGTTCCTGCCGCGTGTCGGCTGCCGCGGCGAGTTCGAGCTGTGGCCCGAGCCGCGCGTCCCAGTCCACCCCGGCCTCGTGCCAGTAGGGATAGAAGTGACGAAACACGCTCCACGCCACGACCACGTCCGCGAGCCGCGCGTCCAGGTCGGCGCGGCCGCCCGGGCGCCCCCCCTGCCGCAGCGCCGTGCGAAGGGTTTGCAGCTGGCTGGAGCTTCCTGGATCTTCCCTCGCCTGCTCATCGGACAGCGCCAGGGCCACGCGCGCCTTCAGCCCCGAGCCCAGGTTCACATCGACGTGTGCGCCCACCGTGGGCGCCGCGTCTGGGAACAGCTCCGAGCTCGGCGGTTGCTCGGAAGGAGGCGAGAAGCGGAGGAACCGGTCTCCCTCTGGCGCTGGCTCGGCGACCCTGCTGACCTCGGCGGTCTGCGAGAGACCCGCCCGCACCCATCCCTCGAAGCTCGCCGCCTCGAACCCCGGGTCCGCAATGGGAACAGCGGTCCAGTGGCCGCCCACGTCTCGCACGGCAAGATCGATGGCATCGAAGTCCGCCATGACGGCCCCGGAGCCCATCGCCCCGAACGACACGTTCGTCGCATCTTCTGCCACCGGCCCCTCGATGGCGTACTCACGCCAGTCGGCCGCGCGAACGGGACGATCGCGCATGTTGTCGAAGGAGCCGGTCTGGGCGTGGGCGCGGTCCACGCGCAGCCACAACGCGGCCGACCCCTCGGAACCATGCACGGCCGCGCGAACGCGCCCTCGCAGGCGAATGGTCCTGCCGCGCAGGGGCACGGCGGGAATGCTCTGCATCACCGTGACGAAGCCGTCGATGTTTGCCCGCACGACGAGAGATCGATTCGTGCGCTTGGCCCGGTAGGGGCCGCGGCCATTCCACGGACCGATGCCGGCACCAAGGTAGCGCCACGCGACGAGCGAATTGTCGACCCTGCCCTCACTCGACCGGGGCGACAGCGCCCGGCCAATCTCGATGCCAGGCCCCAGCGGATCGAAGAGTGCCGCGAGCGTCTTTTCGAGTGCCCGTGTGTCCACGGCCGCGCGCGCCTGCTTCACGCCGTGGATGGCGAAGGCCTCCCAGTCGAGGCCTGCCGCCGCGTCGCTCGGGTAGAAGTAGCGGGCGACTCCATAGAGCCGTGCGAACGCCGCGACGTGGTCGATGTCGCGGGGCGCTCGTTGGGACGTCGCCGCGCCGAACTGAATCACGGCCAGCAGGGCGATGGTCGTCGGCGCCAGTCGCATGGGGACCTCGCGTGGAGGACGCGGTCACGTCACCTGGCCGCTGATTTCTCCCGTGCTTCGGCGAGCTCCTTCCGGCCCGGCTGATCGGCGCCCTTCGCGATGGTCAGCAGGCTGGCATAGTAGGTGGAGGCCTTCTCGCGCTGCCCGGCCGCCTCCGCGGCGCGAGCGGCGCCCCAGGTGGCGCGGAACCGATTTGGCTCCTTCTTCAGCGTGGTCTCGAACGCCGCGAGGGCCTCGGCTGGTTGATTCAGCTGCAGCAGCATCTCGCCCAGCAGCTCGCGCGCGGGCTTGAGCGGTCCCGGCGTCACCGCCGCCTTCTCGGTGGCGTCTTCCATGTCGGCCGCCTCGCGCATCAGCGTCAGCGCCTCGGCTTGCCGGCCCTCGGCGAGCGTGACCCAGGCGACCGCCCCGCGTCGCTGAATCTCCACCTGCTCGGCCCAGTAGGCGTCCTTCGCCTTCACGAGCGTGTCGTGAATGGCCGCCAGCCGGTCGATGTCCTGGCGAGCCGCGGCGATGTCGCCGCTGCGCGCGGCGCCGAGCGCGCGAGCGAAGTGGGTGACGGCGTCGGGCCACCCAAACCGCGTCTGGTGTGGCGTGAGGGCGGCCGCCTCGGCCCACGCATCGCGCTCGAGCGCGTAGCGCGCGGGGATGGCGGCCCAGGCGTAGTAGCCGGCCGTCGGCGGCGCGGCATTGCCGGCGCCGCCGGTATCGATCCTGGCGCCGAGCGCGTCCAGGCCATCGAGGGCCTGGCGGGCCGCGGCGTCCTGGCCGGTCTGCAGGTAGGCATAGGCCTGGTAGTCCAGCGCGTGCAGTTGCTCGGCGACGGCGTTGTCCTTGCGCGCGGCCGCGGCCGAGGCCCGGTTGGTCTCGATCGACTCCTCCCACGAGCCCACGCGCGTGAAGGTGTGGGACGGCATGTGGAGCGCGTGGGCCGCGTCGGGCGCGATCTTCGCGTATCGCCGCGCGGCGTCCAGCGCCCGCGGCGCCAGCGCCGGCACGTCGAAGCTGTGGATGATGTAGTGCGCAAGCCCCGGGTGTTCGGGCTGCCGTGTGAACTCCTGCTCGAGGATCCCTGCCGCCTTCAACTGGTTCGCGTACGTCTTGTCGCTGGGCAGCGCCGACTGATCGAGTGCCAGCGCATAGAAGATCCGCGCCTCCACATCGTCGGGATACGTCGCGGAGAGGGCCTCCATGGCCTTCTCGTAGGCGACGATCCTGGTCCGTTGATCCACGGTCGAGGCGTCACGGAAGAGGTGCTCGACCGCGGCGACGTACGCCTTCTCGCGATCCGTGCCGGCACCACTGGCCTTCGCGGCGTCCACCGCGGCCAGCCCGGCCTTCAGCGCCTGGGACGAGCGGAATCCGCCGAACGGATTGCTCCACCAGCTCATCGCACTGCCCCAGTGGGCCATCACGCAGCGTGAGTCGCCCGCAAGCACCCTGTTGAACGACTCAATAGCGGCGGAGAACCAGAATGAGTGGAGCAGGGCGATTCCGCGGTCGAACTCCTGCTGCACGGCCGGCGCGCACGAGGTGGCGAAGTGCACGGTGCCGAGGCGTCCAGCCGGGGCACCGTGGTCGTGCTGCTCGGGCTGCTGGCCAGCGGATGCGACGCTGAGGGTCACGCACGACGCGAGCACCACCACTGCCAAGGGTCGACGACGCATACTGCACCTCCCGTCGCGGATGATACAGGGTTTGGACCCGGTCAGCGCCGCTACACCACCGTCTTCGATATCAGTACGAGAACAGGAGACTCGCTATCCGCCAGCGGCCCTCGGTGTCGACCAGGGTGA
>DAIRFN010000043.1:0-22536 GCA_036795065.1 Vicinamibacterales bacterium | reverse complement strand
GAGGCCGGCGGCGGTTGACTGTTTCACGAACGCCGCTTCCAACTCTTCGCTCGGCAGCCGGAAGGTGATATTCATGCGCGACCGGCTGCTCTTCTCCGCCGTGCCGCGATAGAAGCCGCTGCGATCGATCTCGGCGTAGAGCTTGGCGGCCTTGCGCTCGTTGTGCTTGCCGATCGCTTCGAGGCCGCCTTCGGCCAGTGCCCACTTCATCACCAGGCCTATCAGGTAAATGCCGAAACACGGCGGCGTGTTGTACATCGAGCCGTTCTCGGCGTGCACGGCGTAGTTGAGCATCGTGTGCAGCGACTTCGCCGAGCGCGCCAGCAGGTCCTCACGAATGATGACCAGGGTGACGCCCGACGGGCCGAGGTTCTTCTGCGCGCCCGCGTAGATGAGGCCGTACTTCGAGACGTCGATGGGCCGGCTGAACATGTCGGACGAGGTGTCCGCCACGAGCGGGACGCCCCCGACCTCTGGCTCGGCCTTCCACTCGGTGCCGACCAGCGTGTTGTTCGACGTCATGTGGACGTACGCGGCATTGGCATCCAGCGTCAACTCGTCCTGCCGCGGGATGCGCGAGAAGTTCTCGCTCTCGGTCGAGCCGGCGATGTTGACCGCGCCGACCCGCCTGGCTTCCTTCAGGGCCTTCTGCGCCCAGCCGCCCGTGATGATGTAGTCGGCCGACTGCCCCTCGCCGAGCAGGTTGAGCGGCACCATCGAGAACTGCAGCGAGGCGCCGCCCTGCAGGAAGAGCACCTTGTAGTTCGACGGCACGTTGCCGAGGGCGCGGACGTCGGCCTCGGTGCGGGCCAGGATGTCCTCGAAGGTCCTGGAACGGTGACTGATCTCGAGGAACGACATCCCGACGCCCGGCAGCGCCACGAGGTCGCGCTGCGCCTCTTCGAGCACGGGCAATGGCAGCACGGCGGGGCCGGCGGAGAAATTGAAGACGCGGTGAACAGCGGTTGTGGACATGGATGAATACCTTCTGCGGGCCAGCAGAAACCGGCCGGCGACAGACGTGGACCTTCTATTTTAGCCGTACGCGCCGGCGCTGTCGCACTCAGGCGAGGGCGACCACCTGGAGGTCCAGGATGTCGTCGTGACCGGTGCGGATCGAACCGAGGGTGGCGTCCGGCGGGGCGCCATCGAGATTGATCCGCGCCACGGCGGCGTGGGCGCCCTCGAAGATGATGTTCTCCATCTCCTGCACGTTCAGGTGCGCGGCCCTGAGCTGGCCGAACACGTGCGCCAGGACGCCGGGGCGATCCCGATGCCGTACCACGAGCATGTGGGTGGCCGGGGTCTGCTTCGCCAGGTTCACCACATTCGGGACACGCCCGGTGTCCTTGAAGGTCCGGACGATGCGCACGGTCTCTGTCGCGATGGCCTCCTGCGCCTGATCGGTGGAGGCACCGATGTGATGCGTGCCATACACTCCCGGCAGGTCCACGAGGGAATCGACGAAGTCGCCGGTGGCAGTCGAGGGCTCCGCGGCGAACACGTCGAGCCCCACGCGCAGCCCCTTCTCCTTCACCGCAGCGTGCAGGGCCGCGGCGTCCACCACTTCGCCCCGGGCGGTGTTGATGAAGAAGCTGCCCGGCCGCGCATGGGTGAGGAGCCCGGCGTTGACGAACCCTCGCGTGTCCTTGCTCAGGGCCAGGTGCACGCTGATGACATCGGCGCGCGAGACGAGTTCGGCGGCCGTCGCCACCGCCTCCACGCCGTGGATCTCGGCCGCCTGGAGGCGGGCAGCAGCGTCGGTGGCAAACCGGCGGCTCCATACCAGTACCGGCATGCCGAACGCCCGCGCCCGGCGCGCCACCTCCTGGCCGATGTTGCCGAAGCCGAGCAGGCCCAGCGTGCGGCCATACAGGCCCCTGGCCTTCGAGTACTCCTTCTTGTTCCACGTGCCCGCCCGCAGGTCGGCCACGTTGTCGGGAATGCGCCGGTCGAGCGCCAGCAGCAGTCCCATGGCGAGTTCAGCCACCGCGACGGCGTTCTTGCCGGGACAGTTCGACACGTAGATGCCCCGCTTCGACGCACCGGCCAGGTCGATGGTGTTCACCCCGGCGCCCGCGCGGACGATGAGGGCAAGCGAGCCGGCATCGAGCATCGCCTCGGTGATCTGAGTGGAGCGGACGATCACCACCGACGCCTGGGTCGATCGCAGGGCCTCCGCCAGCGCGTCGCCCGAAAGGTCGGGCTGATAGACCACCTCGCACCCCGCGGCCTGCAGGCCATCGAGCCCGGATTGTTCGAACTTGTCGGCAACAAGAACTGTCATAGGCGCCTCAGACCAGAAGAAACCGCGAAGCCACGAAGAAACACGAAGAGCTCGAAGAGCACGAAGGGAACGAAGAGCCTTCGCGTCTTCGTGGTTTCTCCTCTACGCGATCACGTGGGACAGGAGGCCGTCACGCAGCTTCGGCTCGAACCACGTGGACTTCGGCGGCATGATGCCGCCGGCGTCGGCGATGCGCATCAGATCGTCCAGCGAGACGGGATGCATCGAGAACGCCACGGCGAACGCGGCAGAGTCGACCAGCCGCTCCAGTTCCGCGGTGCCGCGGATGCCGCCCACGAACTCGATGCGCTCGTCCGTGCGCACGTCCGCAATCCCGAGCAGGGGTGCCAGAATCTCGTGCTCGAGCACGTCCACGTCGAGCGCGGTGGCGTCGGCGGCGGCGCCGTTGACGGGCGTCGTGACGTCCAGCGTGTGCCACTTCCCCGCCAGCCGCATCGCGATCCGGCCCTTCTGCGGCGGCGCCGCCGACCCGCCCTCGCTGACGCCGACCCTGGCGGCCAGCGCATCGAGAAACGCATCGGGCGTGTGCCCGCGCAGGTCGCGCACGACCCGGTTGTAGGGCAGCACCTGCACCTGGTTGTCGGGGAATGCTACAGCCATCACGCGGTCCCACTCACCCGGGCCCTCCTGCGCGCGCGCCTTCCTGGCGCGTGCCGCGCTGGCCGCGCGGTGGTGCCCATCGGCGATGTAGAGCACGGGCACGGCGGCGAAGCCACCGATGATGGCGGCGTGCTCGTCCGCCGGGACACGCCACACCACGTGGCGCACCCCATCCGGCGCGATGAAGTCGAACAATGGGGCCGCCTGTACGACGCGCGCGACGACCGCGTCCACAGCCGGAGACGCCTTGTAGGTGAGGAACACCGGCCCGGTCTGCGCCTGGATGGCCAGCATGTGGCGTGTGCGATCGTCTTCCTTGTCGGGCCGCGTCTTCTCGTGCTTCCGAATGAGGTTGCGGTCGTACTCGTCCACCGAGAAGCAGGCGGCGATGCCGGCCTGCACGTGCGTGCCCATGTGGAGGCGGTAGACATAGAAGCTGGGCGCGTCCTCCGTCACGAGAGGCGCCGCCCGCTTCAACGCCGCGAAGTTCGACGCGGCACGGTCGTAGACCTCGTCGCCGTGCGGGTCGGCCCCGGGCGGCAGGTCGATCTCCGGCCTCGATACGTGCAGGAAGCTCAGGGGATTGCCCTGGGCCAGCGCGCGCGCTTCGTCGCTGCTCACGACGTCGTACGGCACGGCCGCGACGCGGGCCGCCGCCGCTGGGGTGGGGCGGAGTGCGGCGAAAGGGTGGATGAGGGACATGGGGGAATTATAGAGAGGGTCAGCACGCGGCACCCGCACTCCGCACTCTCCGCGCTACTTGAAGGTCCACCCCACGCCGAACTTCACCTCGGGCGAGTCGATGGCGCCGATTTTCACCTCGAAGAACAGGCCGTCCTGGTGCTCGACGCCGAAGAGGAAGTTCAGGCCGCCTTCGGTCTCCGAGTCGTCGCCACGGCCGCGGCCGTCGTCGTCCCACGAATAGAAGTTGATGGCGGGGCCGCCGCCTGCGTAGAGCCCCCAAGCCGAGCGCGTGGGGAACTTGTAGACGAACTCCATGTTCAGGGCCGTGGTCACCAGGTCGTCGCCGAGGCCCACCTCGATGTTTGGCTTGAAATGCAGCCGATCCACGAGCGCGGAGGTCTCGTAGTGACCGCCGAAGTAGACCTGATCGGGGTCGACCGACACCCCGCCCCGCACACCGGGCCCCTGTGCGGCCGCGGGCGCGGCCCATGCCAGGACCACCACAGAAAGGAGAAAGAACTTCACACGAGTAGCCATCCAATACGGGACTGGCAGCATAAGAAACCCTCCGCTCGGGGTGTAGCAGAACTCGTGCCGTCGACGGGATAACCGGCAGGCGTCCGAGCGCCGCCCTAGTTCGCGGCGCGGGCCGCGGCGGGCTGCAGCAAGCCGAAGAGCCGGGTGCGCTCGAGCACGAACGCCGCGAGCTCGACCGCGGGCACCGGCTCGCCCGGCGGCATGTTGCGGTGCTCGACGACGGGGTTCACGTAGGCCCCGTTCTTCCGGAGGCCGTAGTGCAGGTGCGGCCCCGTGGCGAGCCCGGTCGCCCCCACCTTGCCCACGAGGTCACCCTGCGACACACGGGTGCCGGCGCGGACGTGGAGGGACGACAAGTGCAGGTATTCGCTCTCGTAGCCGTTGTTGTGCCTGACGCGCACGGTCCGGCCGCCGCCGTTGGTCCAGCCCGCCAGCGTCACCGTGCCCGGGGCCACGGCCACGACGGGGGCGCCCGAGGGGGCCGAGTAGTCCACACCGTTGTGGGCACGCGTGTACTTCAGGATGGGATGCCGGCGCGCGGACGAGAACCGCGAGGTGATGCGCGGCTCGAACTTGAGGGGGGACTTCAGGAAGAAGCGCTTCAGCGAGCGCCCCTCCTCGTCGTAATAGGCGGGCCTGACCCCACTCGGCGCATAGCGGTACGCACGCAGCGCGCGGCCGCTGGCCACGAACTCGGCGGCCAGGATGGCGCCGTATCCGGCGAAGGCGCCTTCGCGCGTCTTGCGTTCGACCACGAGCCGGAACTCGTCGCCCGGCTGCAGCTCAGACGAGAAATCGAGCTCGCCGGAGAAGACGTCGGCCATCGCCAAGGCCAGGTCGAGCCGCTCGCCCACCGCATCGAGCGCCTGGGTCAGCGAGGGCGCCTCCTTCGAGATCCGGCCTTCGACCGCGTCCACCGTGATCTCTTTGGCGATGGTCTCGATGACGGCCGTGAACGCGCGCGACTCGTCTGCGAGCACGCGCAGCCGGCGGTCGCCGTCGATCTCGTACTCGAGACTCCGCACGCGGCCGTCGAAGAGGCGGTCTATCGTAAAGCGCTGGCCCACGCGCACGCGGCGCACGTCGAAAACCCTCTGGACCGCCGCGACGAGCGCGTGCCGGTCGTGCTCGACCACCTCGTATCGCGCGAGCATACCGTCCAGCGTGACCCTGGGCTGGATGGAGCCGGCAATGAGTTGGGAGTCGGACACGAGCTCGATATCCGTGGTGCGGCGCGGGCCGCCCGCGTCCGCGAGCGACTGCGCCTCGGCGACCTGGCAGGCGACGGTGCCGCAGACGGCGACACCGAGAACGAGTCCGAAGGGCAGGAGCCGGCGCATCGTGTTTGCAGGAGGACGGGTCATGCTAGCAGCTCGGGACGCAAGGCGCCAGAGAGTTTCTGCACGACAGGGCTCCATCACCGGCGCGACGGCGCCCTCGACGCCGGCACGCGGCGCTCGACCGCGGGCGTCGGCGTGGCCTGCTGCAGCTCGACGTACTGCGCGGTCTGCATGTTGGCGCGGATCATCAGTGGGATGACGCGCGGCTCGCCCGTCCCCGCGCGAACCTCGATGACATGCGCGCCCGCCGACAGCGTGATGGTGAGCGGCGTGGCGCCACGGTCGTCGCCATCGACCACCACGCGCGCGCCGTCGGGCCGCGAGGTGACGACCAGCTCGCCCTCGCCTGCCACCGGTCCCGGCGCCGGGCGCGTCCAGTACCACCCGATGACGGCCGCCTGCATCAGCAGCACCGCAAGGATGACCGCCGCCCACTGCGGCCGCAACCCGAGGAAGCGCCGGGGGGCATCGACCCCGACCCTCGCGGACAACGGAATCACCTCGGGCGGCTCGATGTCCTCGATCCCGGGCCTCGCTCCCGCCGGTTCCGAACCTCCGGCCGACGTGGCCGCGAGCGTTGCACCCTCGAGGTTAGAACCTTCGGCCTTCGAACCCTCTTGCTGCGCCATCCCGGGCAGCGGCCCCCCGTGCTGCTCCACCCAACGCTCGAGCGCACCGGTCCCGGTCACGTATCGCCGGTTGCTCGCCAGTACTTCTTCGAAGGCAATCTGCGCGGCGTGCGGCGAATCGAATCCGTTGTCGTCCAGCTGGATCGCGCGCCGCAGCCAGCGGGCGAACACGCTGGACAGCGGATGATCGTCGTCTCCGTGACGCTCGCGCACGGCGGCCAGGAGAGCAGGCAGCTGGTCGGGGTACTCGTTGTCCTTCAGGCGTCGGCCGAGGAGCATCGAGAGCGCGACGACCCCGAGCGCCGTGGCATCACAGCGCGGGGTGCAGGTGACGGTCCCCTCGACGGGGGGCGCGGACACGCGGTACCGCTGCCAGGCCTGCGCCCGGGTGAGGTGCAGCTGGTCGAGCGCGGGCCCGAACGACGCGTCGGCGATGACGACCCGCGCGGGCGGCACGATGAACAGGCGCTCCGGCGCGATGGTGCCGATGGCGTTGTCGCGATTGTGACGGGAGAAGAGGGCGACGGCCGGCAGCAGTTGCCGGACGAGCGCGACGACCGAGTCGATTTCGGGCCTGACGCCGGCGGCCTCCGCCGCGTCGAGCAGGTCCGACAGGCGATGGCCGCGTGTCGCGTCGGACACGACGACCAGCTGGTCGATGGACGGCCGGTCCACGCGGAGCACGTGGACATACGAGGCGTGCCGCACGGCGGCGAAGCGCGCCACGCGCTCGCCCAGCACCGTGGCGAACGCCGTGTGCAACACGAGCTCTGGCGCCAGCTCGAGGTGCTCGACGGGTTCACCCGTCGCGGCGTCGGTGGCGGCCACTCGGCGCCCAAGCCCATCAGTCATTCGGAATCCGTACCCGGGGAGGCGAACAGTATTGTAGTCGGGACTCGGGATACAGGAATCGGGAACCGGAGGTCATCAGCGGCAAGCGGTGCACAGACCTGCATTACACTGCCTCGAGAATGATGAGGAGGCCGGTCGTGACCAAACGTTCCATCCTGTTCCCGTCCCTGTGCGCCCTGGCGATTGCCGCAGGTGTGTTGGGTGTATCGGCCCAGGTGGCCGATCCGGTAGATCTCGAAGCCGTGCAACGCATCAAGGAGGAGGGCCTCGAGCGCTCGCAGGTGATGGACACCGCGTGGTGGCTGACCGAGGTGCACGGGCCCCGGCTCACCAACTCGCCCCAGATGCGGGCCGCGGCCGACTGGGCCGCGAAGCGGCTCTCCGAGTGGGGCCTGGCCAACGTGACACAGGAGCCCTGGGGCCAGGAGTTCGGCCGCGGCTGGAGCAACGAGCGCACCGTCGTGCATGTGCTGAAGCCGACGCCCTGGCCGGTGCTGGCCTACGCGCGCGCCTGGACACCGGGAACGGGAGGGCTCGTGACCGCTGACCTCGCCCTGGCGCCGATGGCCGCCGAGGCGGACTTCGACAAGTACCGCGGGAAGCTCAAGGGCAGGATCGTCCTGCTGCAGGAGGCTCGTGAAGTGGAGCCGCTGTGGTCCCCGCCCGCGCGGCGGTTCACCGAGCAGCAGCTCGAGGAGATGCGCGAGCAGCAGGTCGGGCCCGCTCGCGCCCCCGGCAACTTCAACCAGGCGCAGGCGTTCGGCGCCAAGCGCAATGCGTTCCTGCTGGCCGAAGGCGTGCGCGCCGTGCTCGAGCCCGGCAGCGGCCGTGGCGACAGCGGCAGCGTGCTCACCGGCGGCGGCGGCTCCCGCAACCCGAAGGATCCACCGGTGCCGCCGCAGCTGTCGGTGGCCACCGAGCACTACAACCGCCTGGCACGTCTCGTCGCGCGGGGACAGACCGTGACGATGGAGGTGGACGTGCGTAACACGTTCCACGACGCCGACCTCGGCATGTTCAACATCGTCGCGGAGATCCCGGGCACGGACAAAGCGGACGAAGTGGTGATGCTCGGCGCGCACTTCGACTCGTGGCACGCGGGGACCGGTGCCGTGGACAACGCGTCGGGATCGTCCGTGATGATGGAGGCGATGCGCATCCTGAAGCAGTCGGGCGTACGGCTGCGTCGCACGGTCCGGCTCGCGCTCTGGACGGGCGAGGAGCAGGGCCTCATCGGGTCGCGCGCCTACGTCCGGAGCCACTTCGGCAATCCCGAGACGATGGAGCTGAAGCCCGAGCACGCGAAGCTGGCCGCGTACTTCAATATGGACAACGGCACCGGGGCCTATCGCGGCGTCTACCTGCAGGGGAACGAGGCCGTGGCCCCGATCTTCCGCGCGTGGATGGCGCCGTTCGAGAACCTCGGCATGATCGACCTGACCATCCGCAACACGGGGGGCACCGACCACCTGGCGTATCACGCGGTCGGGCTGTCCGGCTTCCAGTTCATCCAGGATCCGGTGCAGTACTCCAGCCGCACGCATCACTCGAACCTCGACGTCTACGACCAGTTGATCGCGGGCGACTTGATGAAGAACGCGGTGATCACCGCGGCGTTCGTGTACCACGCGGCGAACCGCGAGCAGATGCTGCCGCGGCGCGCGCTGCCGAAACCGGCCAAGCCGGCGGCGACGACGCAGCCGAGGTGAAGAAAAACCACGAGGGCACGAAGTAATCGCGAAGGGCACGACGTATTCTGGACAAGGGATGCTGAATGACACGGTCGCGTTGATTGGGATGACGGGGCTGGTCGCGCTCGCGCTGGGGGCCGTGTTCGGCTGGCTCGTGGCGCGCGCCAGGGCGGCGGAGGCGGCCGCGGCCCTCGGCGCCGAGAATGCGCGGCTGGCCGCCGAGCTCGCGCACCGCGACCAGGTCATTCCCGAGAAGCTGGCGCTCGTCGAGCAGATGGAGGGACAGCTCCGCGATTCGTTCGAGGCGCTAGCGGCCAACGCGCTCAATGCCAGCACCCGGCAGTTTCTCGAGCTGGCGGACCAGAAGATTGGCAACGTTCATCGCAGCGCGGCCGCCGAACTCGGGCAGCGCCAGCAGGCCCTCGACGCCCTCGTGGCCCCCATTCGCGAGACGCTCACGCAGGTCGCGGCCACGCTGGCCGAGTCGGACCGGCTTCGCGTGCACGACGCGGCCAGCCTGCGCGCGCTGCTCGGCGCCGTCGGGCAGACACAGCAGCAGCTGCAGCTGGAAACGCAGACGCTGGTGCGCGCGCTGCGCTCGCCCGGCGTCCGCGGCCGATGGGGCGAGGTGCAGCTCCGCAAGGTCGTCGAGCTGGCGGGCATGCTCGAGCACTGCGACTTCGACGAGCAGCCCACCGCCTCCACCGACGCCGGCCGCCTCCGGCCGGACCTCGTCATCAAGCTCCCCGGCCACCACACCATCGTCGTGGACGCCAAGGTGCCGCTCGAGGCGTTCCTCGACGCGCAGATGGCCACCGACGACGGCGTCCGATCGGGCCGGCTGGCCGATCACGTCCGACAGGTGAAGGAGCACGTGACGAAGCTCGGCGCGAAGGGGTACTGGGATCAGTTCCCCTCGTCCCCCGACTTCGTCGTGCTGTTCCTGCCCGCCGAAGCCATCTTCATGGCCGCGCTCGAGCAGGATGCGCACCTCATCGACTACGGCGTCAAGCAGCGCGTGCTCATCGCGAGCCCGCTCACGCTGATCGCGCTGCTGAGGACGGCGGCGCTCGGCTGGCGCCACGAGCGCCTGACCATCAACTCCGAGGAGATCAGCCGGCTCGGTCGCGAACTGTACGATCGGGCGCGCAACTTCACCGAGCGACTGGAGACGGTGGGCACGCGGCTCGAGTCGACGGTCCGCGCGTTCAACGACGCGGTGGGCGCGTACGATGCCAGGGTGATGGTCTCGATGCGGAAGTTCAAGGAGCTGGGGGCGGCCACGGGCGACGCGATCAAGCCCGTGGCGCCGGTTGATTCGACACCACGAAAGCTGCAGAGCGCGACCCAACCCGACCTGCTGGATCATCCCGACGCGGAAGAGGACGCGGTGGGTCGGTCGTAAGGCAAAAGGCAAAAAGGCAGACGGCAGAAGCCTGAAGTGCCAGGCAGCCGACAGGCGCGTGCTAGAGTCTCTGGCCGGAGACTCTATGAATCGACTGCTGAGCCTGGTCCTCGTCGCCGCGTGCGCGGCATGTTCCCAGCCCACGGCTACCCCCGAGCCGAGCGCGGCCGCGCAGCCGGCCACGCCGCCGACCCAGCGCGCGCCCGAGGCGACGTCGCTGACGGGCAAGCCGCTGTTCCCGCCCGACCCGATTCCCAATCGCGAGGAGCTCGAGAAGGACCTGCAGGAGGCGCGGTCGGTGGCCGACACCACCACCGCCGAGGCCATGATCTGGCTGGGCCGTCGGCAGGCGTACCTCTGGCGATACCAGGACGCCATCGCGACCTTCACGAAGGGTATCGAGCGCTATCCGAGCGACCCGCGGTTCTATCGCCATCGCGGCCACCGGTACATCTCGACGCGGCAGTTCGACAAGGCCGTGGCCGACTTCGAGAAGGCGGCCTCGCTCATCAAGGGCCAGAAGGACGAAGTGGAACCGGACGGAGCGCCGAACGCGGCCGGCGTCCCGCGCAGCACGCTGCAGTTCAACATCTGGTATCACCTCGGCCTTGCCTATTACCTGCAGGGGAACTACGAGAAGGCCTACGACGCGTACGTCGAGTGCATGAAGGTGTCGAACAACGACGACTCGGTGGCGGCGACGAGCGACTGGATGTGGATGACGCTGATGCGCCTGGGCCGCAAGGCCGATGCCGCCAGGGTCCTCGAGCGCATCACGCCGAAGATGGACATCCTCGAGAACCAGTCGTACCACCGGCGCCTGCTGATGTACAAGGGCCTCGACAAGCCAGAGGCGTTGCTGGACACGACCAAGGCCGACGACACCACGATTGCCACGCAGGGTTACGGCGTCGGCAACTACTACTTCGTCACGGGTGACACGGCCAAGGCGAGGGAAGTGTTCGAGAAGGTGTTCTCCGGCGGCGGATGGAATGCGTTTGGATACATCGCGGCCGAGGCCGACCTTGCGAGGATGAAGTAGGGGTGCGGACGGGTGCGTGAGATGGTGAAGGCCCTCGCCCGCGCGGTGCTGCTCGCCACGGTGTGCCTGCAGCCGGCGGGTGCGCAGCCGGGTGCGCCGCAACCTGCCTCGTTCGACGTCCTCATCACCGGCGGGCGCATCGTCGATGGCAGCGGATCGCCGTGGTTCGTCGCGGACATCGGCATCGTCGACGGGCGGATTGCGCGGATCGGGCCGCTGGCGGGCGCCACGGCCGCGCGTCGCATCGACGCCAGCGGGCTGATCGTCGCGCCGGGGTTCATCGATCCCCACGCGCACGCGCGCGAGCGGTTGTTCGAGCTGCCGACGGCTGACGGATACCTCCTGCAGGGCATCACCACGGTGGTCGACGGCAACGACGGCAGCTCTCCCCTGCCGCTGGCGCCCTATTTCGAGAGGGCGGAGACCACGCGGTTCTCTCCCAACCTAGCCCTCTTCGCCGGGCACGGCACGATTCGCGAGCAGGTGATGGGCACCGCCAACCGCAGGGCATCGCCTTCCGAGCTCGACCAGATGCAGGCGCTGGTGAGCCAGGCCATGCGCGACGGCGCCCTCGGTCTGTCGACAGGCCTCGCCTACATTCCCGGCAACTACGCCACCACCGAGGAACTGATTGCCCTCTCGGTCGCGGCACGGGAGCACGGCGGCATCTACGTGTCGCACATGCGCGACGAAGGTGGCGGCGTGCTCGACTCGGTCAGGGAGACCATCCGCATTGGCGAAGAAGCGAAGATCCCGGTCCAGATCAGCCACCACAAGGTGGGCGGGCGCCGGCAGTTCGGCCAGAGCGTGCAGTCACTGGCGCTCATCGAGGCGGCCCGCGCGCGCGGCGTTGACATCACGTTCGACCAGTATCCCTACACCGCGTCGCAGACCGGGCTGAGCCTCATCTTCCCCCGCTGGGCGATGGCCGACGATGGGCTGGATGCGCGGCTGAAGGATCCGAAGGGACGCGGCGAGGTGAAGAACGGCATGCTCGCCTTCATCGACGAGCGGTTCGGCGACGAGCCATCGCGCATCCAGCTGGTGCGGTGCGGGTTCGATCCATCGCTGTCGGGAAAGACCATTGCCGACCTGCTGAAGGCCGCGGGCCATCCGCTCACGCAGTCAGCGACGGCCGATGTCGTGATCGACCTGCAACTGAAGGGCGGCTGCAGCGCCATCTTCCACGCCTACGACGAGCCCGACGTGGAGCGCCTGATGCGCGCGCCGTTCGGGATGATCGGCTCGGACGGCAGCCTGACGAAGCTCGGCGACGGTGCGCCGCATCCTCGCGCCTTCGGCACCTATCCCCGCGTGCTCGGCCGCTATGTACGCGAGCGGAAGGTGCTGTCGCTCGAAGACGCGATTCGGAAGATGACATCGTTCCCCGCCGCGCGCCTGGGGTTCGCAGATCGAGGGCTGCTGCGTGAGGGCATGGCGGCGGATATCACCATCTTCAACCCCGCCACCATCGTGGACCGGTCCACCTTCACCGATCCCCATCACTACTCCGAAGGCGTGCGCCATGTGCTGGTGAACGGCACGCCGGTCATCGACCAGGGCGCGCACACCGGCGCCCGGCCCGGGCGCGTGCTGAAGGGTGCTGCGGCGGCGCGCTAGCGCCGGGATCACGCTGCCGGCCCGAGAGAAGGAGGCCACGAGGGCACTTCGTGTTCTTCGTGCCTTCGTGGTTTCCGTTGGCGCCTTAGCGCGCGCGACGAGCGACCGCCGCTATGACGGCGAAGCTGCCACGGCGCCAGACGATGTCGGTGGTGAAGCCGGTAGACACCAGCAGCTTCAGCTCGACATCGAGCGGCACGTAGAAGTCCTCGTGCGCCCAGGCACGGAGGAACGACTCGGCCTTCCGGCGACCGTAGCTCGTCGCCAGGTGTGCATGCCAGGCCGCGCGGCCGGCGGCGGCCAGGGCGGGGTTCACGGGCGGATGGCAATCCGCGCTCACCAGCACGCCTCCGGCCCGCAGCGCAGCCCTGGCGCGGGTATAGAGGGCCGTCTTCGCGCGCCGCTGCTCGATGTGATGGAGCGCGAACGAGGCCGTGATGGCGTCGCACCGCGGCAGGTCGGCACGCACGAAATTGGCGGCCGTGAGGGTAGCGCCATGCTTCTTCAGCCGGCGCGCGGCCATGCCGAGCATGCCCTCGTCTTCATCGATCCCGATCAGCCGGGCATTCGGCACGGCCCTGGCCACCCGTGCCGCCAGGGCGCCGGTGCCGGTGCCGAGATCCACCACCGTCTTCACCGGCCGCCCCGCGGCCGCCAGAGCCGATGCCGCAGTGGCGAGCATCTCCTCGTAGTCGGGGATGAACGTACGGATACGCGCGTCGTATTCGCTGAGGGCAATCTTGAGATGGCTCGACACGGCCATGGCAGGCTCCTGCAGTCACGTGAACACAAAGGGCGCGAAGATCACGATGGACGGCACGACGAATTCGACGGAACGGCCATGTAAGCCATCCGGCCGTCCCGCACGTAATACGCCAAAGAGAGGTTCCTGGCGTCATGCTAACCGAAGAGGAACCGCCTTCGGCGTGAGGATGAGATGACTGTGCGCAGGGCCACGACCGAGGACGCGGCCGCGCTGTCGTCGTTTGGACGACGCGTGTACCACGACACCTTCGCGGCGGACAACAACCCGGCCGACCTGGCAGCTTACCTCGACAATGCCTACACTGAGGACCGGCAGCGCGCGGAGATTCTCGATCCCGCCATGGATACGCTGCTCCTCGAGCGGGACGGCGTCCTGGCGGCCTTCGCCCAGCTCAAGCCGGGAACCGAGGACGGCGTGACCGGGCCTCACCCAGTCGAGCTGTGGCGATTCTATGTGGACCCGGCCTGGCACGGCCGCGGCGTGGCGGCCGAGTTGATGGCAGCCGCGGAGGGCGCTGCCCGCGGCCGCGGCGCGCAAACGCTCTGGCTGGGCGTCTGGGAGCGCAACACGCGCGCGCAGACGTTCTATCGCAAGCACGGCTTCACCGTGGCTGGGTCACACATCTTCTGGGTGGGCCGCGACCCGCAGCGGGACCTGATCATGGTGAAGGCGCTGGGTGGTGAGGGTCTCGGGTTCTGAGGTTCTGCGGTTCTGGGGTTCCGAGGTTCGCCGGGTTCTCTGGGGTTTGACGGTCGGGAGGTGTCTGTGCCATCTGCGTCCATCTGCGGACCTGGGTACGTCGGCGCCGTCTGTGTTCTCGGCGTCGTCCTCGGTGGCGCCGGCGCGGCGCAATCGCCGGCCCCTCCGAGTCTGCCGAAGCCGACCGGGCTCCTCCCCGTCGGCACCACGTCGTTCCGCCTCGAACAACTGAGGCTGATGCGACTCCATTGCCGTGGCACGCCAGGTCGTGCGCGAGTTCGTCGACCAGGAGCTCCGGGGCCGTCGGTCGTCCCTGCTCGCCGGCCAGACGACACTGCCCGGGGTCAGGGTGGTCGCCCCGGCGCGTTGACGAGGTGCAGCCATGCGTAAGGTCATCTACGGCGGGGCGTGCAGTCTCGACGGCTTCTTCGCGGGGCCGCGCGGCGAGATGGACTGGCTGCACTTCAGCAAGGACGTGCAACAGGTGATGGCCGAGACCTGGGCGCGAACGGACACGATCCTGTTCGGACGAAAAACGTGGGAGGGTGCCGCCAAGGGCGGCGTTGACACCATGCCGGGGATGAAGGGTTACGTGCTCTCGCGCACCCTCTCGTCGGTGCCCGCGGGCGGCGTCGAACTGGTGCGCGAGGACGCGGGAGAGTTCGTACGGGCGCTCAAGGAACGGCCCGGCAAGGACATCGTGGTGATGAGCGGCGGTAACCTTGCCCGGTCGCTGCTCGACGCCGGTGTGATCGACGAGATCGGCCTCAACGTGCATCCCGTGTTGCTGGGCGGTGGCGTGCCGGCGTTTCTCGATCCTGGCCGCCGCGTGAAGCTCGAGCTGTCGGAATGCCGCGTGCTGGACGGCGGGTGCGTCCTCGTCACCTACAAGGTCAAGCGGTAATCAACCGGGGGACGGGCGCCCCCCTGCGAGCCGGCTGACGCTATCGCGCCGGAGTCGGTGGCGCGGTCATCGGCGCAACCGGCCGGACGCTGATGCGATAGCCCATCCAGATGAGCAGCAGGCCCATCAGCTCGGTGACGTAGAGCACCTCGGTGTAACCCATGCGGGTGGCGGTCCCGCCGATGCCGGGCAGGATGGCGCCAATCGCGATGAGCACGTTCGCCCACATCCGGTGACGCGTGGACGGGTCGGCACTGTAACGCACGGCCGACAGCACCGCGCCGCCGATGAGGAAGATGACCGCGTAGAGGTTCACCACCGGGCTGAAGAGCCGCACCCAGGACCACTCGAAGACGCGGCCCGTAAGCCGGTGCGACTCGACGGCCGCGTAGTCGATGGGCGCCAGCACGACCGCGATGGACGCACCAATCACGTAGAGGATGAGCAGGCCCGTGAGCAGGTGCGCGGTCTTCCGCTTCAACAGCAGGTAGACCGAGCCCTGGGCCAGCGGTGCGCCCCCGAGGAGCGCACCCGAGATGTACCAGGCGCGGAAGATCACCGGGCTCCACCCGAACAGCGTGGTCCAGGCTTCGGTGAACGTGCCCACACCGTAGGTGGCAACGCCGATGGCCCACCAGAGGAGGTGCAGGCGTTCCGGAAACGCGCGCCAGCGCCGGAAGATCTCCAGCGCGAACGGCACCGTCAGCAACGTGGTGACGACCGGGATGTAGTGAACGAGGCTCGGCTGCATTGTTCTGCCTTTTGCCTTCTACCTCCCTAGAACGCCCCGACGCTCAGGCCCACCGTGAAGCTCCGTCCGCGAGCGGGCGCGAACTGGAAATGCTCTCGGAAGTACGTGTTGGCCAGGTTCTCGACCGCGAAGGTCAGTCCCAGGCGCTCCCGGCCGCGCGTCAGGTTCACGCCCCACCCGATCCGCTGCACGGCGAAGCTGTCGAGCGAGTAGAGGTCCTGCGCGATGAGGAACGGCGAGTCGAGCAGCGTCTCGGCCACGCGCGTCACCTCGCTCTGTGCCCGGATTCCGTACTCCACCCACCAGCGCCCCTGCGGCTCGGTGAAGCGCGCAGCCGCGATGAGCTTCGAGGGGGTAATGTTGTCCGCGGGCGTGTCGTCCAGTGCCTCACCGTTCAACGGGTTCACGCCGTCCGTGATGGTCCCGCGTGTGAAGGCGCCCGAGGCCGAGAACGTCAAGACGCCGCGGCGCATCACGATGGGGGCGTCGGCGGAGAACTCGATGCCGGTGATGCGCACGTCGGCGTAGTTGGTGGTCTGCGCCAGCGGGCCGGCGGGCGAGTCGGCCACCACCAGGTCCTGCGCGATGAAGTCGTAGTACTGGTTCACGAAGAAGTAGGCGCCGCCCGACACGCGACCGAACGCGAACTTGGCGCCGGTGTCGAAGTTGTTGCCGGTCTCGGGCTTCACCGTGACGTTGGGCACGATGCTGCCGACGGTGGCCGGCCCGGCGAAGAACATCTCCTCCAGGTTCGGGTGGCGGTAGCTGCGTCCGAAACGGATGAATGGACTCACGGCGCCGCCCTGGTTGGCCACCAGGCCGATGTCGCCCGTCAGCGATTGTCGCGTGTAGGTGTCCCCGTTCGGATCGGGCAGGGTGGAGGGATCGATGGGCGGCTGCGCGCCGGCGATGACGGGCGACACGTCGTAACCGGGCGTGCCTTCCGAGGTGACGTTCCAGAAGTCGCCGCGGAGGCCCGCGATGAGGGACAGGTTGGGTCGAATCCGCCACTCGTCCTGCGCGAAGAGCGCGATGTCGCGCAGGCTGGCATCGGGCACGCGTACCGGGTTGCCCGGCACGGGCGGCCCCAGTTGAACGGGCGTTGGGAACACCACCGGTGCCGGCCCCCGCTGACCGAGCACCACCTGCCCCAGGAGCGAGGTCTGCGTGCTGGTCGTGCGGCGGTCGCTGCTGTTGTCCTGATAGAAGGTGAAACCCGTCGTCAGCAAGTGGTTCGCCGCGGGCGTGATCACCGCCTGCACGTCCACGCCGGGCGTCCAGACGCGCTGCTCGGTATCGGACAACACGTCGAGCCGGAACACGCTGATCGGGAAGAACACGGTGGGGGTGGGGGCGGGGAACTGTACGGGCAGCCGGTTCTGCAGCAGGCGCTCGGTCCGCTGATAGTAGGCCGTCGCGGAGAGGTTCGCGAGCCAGGGCGTGACCGCCTGCGCCTCGTAGCGTGCCGACACGCGGTCCAGGTTGCTGAACGGCAGGGCGGTGTCGTTGAAGAAATACGGCTGCTCGAAATCGGGGAAGCCGATGTCCTCCATCCGCCGCCGCTGATAGCGAATGCGCACCGACCGGCGGTCGCCCACCTTGATGAGGCTCGACGCGTTGACGTAATTGCCGCGCGCCTGTGAGTTCAGCACCTCGTTGTCGGTGCGGACGTAGGGGGCATTGAACGGCTCGGGAAACGCGTTGAAGTTGAAGCCGAAGTTGTCATCGACGGTGTCGGCCTGGGAGAGAATGCCGGCGTCGTGCAGCGGGCGCGTGTCTTCGACGTCGAGGTCCCCCGCCTGGTAGTCGTCGAAGTCCTCGGCTCCCGCCTGGACGCGCAGCGTAACGTTCGGCGAGGTGAACCCCACCGTCCCGGTGCCGCGCATGCCATTCTCGTTCGAGCTGTAGAAGCCGTTGAACCCGTACAGCCACTGGTTGTCCGGCGTGAAGCTCGACTCGTTGGTGATGATGTTGATGGTGCCGGCCAGCGCGTCCGATCCGTACATCAGCGTGCCCGCGCCGTTCACCACCTCCATGCGGTTGATGGCATCGGGCGAGACGAGCCCCACCTCGGCGCCTGTGCGCTCGGTGGCCTGGCGCGCGGTGTTCAGGCGTTCGCCGTCCACGAGCACCAGCAGGCGTGTGGAGTCGAGGCCGCGCAGCCGCGGCCGCACGCCGAATGGCCCATTGCCGACCGGCGTGATGTTGGCGGCCATCGTCAGGGCGTCGCCGGTGGAGGTCTGATTGGTCTGCTCGACGGCCGCCCTGGTCAGCGTACCCACGTGCAGCGGAATCTGCTTCGTATCGCGCTCGGCGCGCGCGGCGGTCACCACCACGGCTGCCGCCAGCGACCCCACCTCGAGGCTGAGCGGCACCTCGAGTTGCTGATCGAGACTCTCGACGATGACGGTCTGGGCGGCCTCCGAGAAGCCTTCGCGCGTCACGCTCACGAGATACGTGCCCGTCGTCGGCGCCTCCACCTCGTAGCGGCCGTCCGGTCCGGTCTCGACCACCAGTTCCTGGCGGGTCGCCACGTCACGCAGCACGACGCGCGTGCCCGCGACCGGCGCGCCGCTGGTGTCCGTCACCACGCCGCGGATGGTGGCCGCCAGGGCCGGCGGGCCGCTCACCAACACCAACACCAACGCCGCCATTCCAATGCGAATCGCCATCTCAATCGCTCCGTCTTGCCAGCCCCGGCCGGGCACGTCACCGAGAACAGCCGGGAGCGCGCGTCATCGCGCGAAAACAGCTCCGTGGGTAACAACGCGGAAACCGGAGGGCAGGCAGCGCCCGGCCCGGTTACGCGAACACGAGCGAAGGGGCGAAAGGTGGGGGGCGTGGAGCGAAACGAAGGACGCGACCGGCGTGGAAGGCGCGGGCTGGACGCGTCGAGGCGAGCCGCACGAACGCCATCGCCCGGGCGGGCAGGCGGCCGATGAGCGCCACCAGCAGCAGCCCGAGGCCGAGCGCCACCGAGGCCGCGGCGATCTGGACCAGGGCCGTCACCGATTCGGGAATGGCGGGAGAGGCGTGTTGGTCCGCGGAGCTCGTCAGGGCGGGACCGTGCAGCAGCGCGGCCAGCAGCCAGATGGCCACGGCCTTCCGGCCCCAGAACATCGAGGCGCCGCGGCGGCGCAGGCCGGCCAGAGCCGCCACCAGGCCCATGCCAATCACCCAGCGAAGGACGAGGCCGGGCTCCGCCAGCTGGCCGTCCCACAGCTGGCTGCCGAGCAGCCAGGCGTGGAAGAGCACGAGCAGGCCGCCAAGGGCGACGGCAACGCGGCGGAACATAAACGGCAATTCTACTCCGAACGATTAGACGGACGCGGTGGGCAAAGGTCCCCGGCGGGTGCCGACAGGTGCGGAGGGGGTGCGGGCAGGTGCGGCAAGGGCGGTCAGCGCCCGGCCGCTCGCGTCAGGGTCCGCAGCCGCTCGCGGCGTGCCACCGCTTCGGGCCAGGCGGACCAGCTGTCCAAGGGCCGCGGCACGCGCCACGTCCAGTTCAGCTCGTTGACCACGCTCGGGGTGTTGATGCGGTCTGTCCAGCCGAACACGTCCTGCAGCGGGATCAGCGCGAGGTACGATCCGGATTCGAGCAGGGCGCGCACGGCCTGTTCGACGGCCTCGGGATCCAACTCCGCGGCCAGCGGATCGATGTCGTGCGTGCCGGTTGTGGCCACCGAGAGCTCAGGGTAGGCCTTCGGATCGATGGGCGGCTCGCCCGGCTGGTCCCATTGCCGCTCCCACCGCATCACCTTGAAGCCGGGCACGCCGAGCGACGTGAGGGATTCGCGCACGAAGCCGGGGACGGTGCCGAGGTCCTCGGCTACGACCTCGGCGCCGCTGGCCATGAACACCCCGACCAGCGCCTCGCCGAGCAAACGCTGCTCGCCTTCGTCGGCCGGGTCGAAGTAGGGCGGCACGGACCTATCGAGGGGCCGCACCCACGCGCGATAGAGGCCCACCAGGTGATCGATGCGGAAGCCATCGAAGAGATCGGCGTATCGGCGGGCGCGCTGGCGCATCCACGCGTAGCTGGTGTCGCGCAGCGCTTCCCAGCGCCACGGCGGCAGGCCCCAGTCCTGTCCGTCCTTCGCGAACGCGTCGGGCGGGGCGCCCACGGTGGCATCGAGGCGGAACAGTGCCTGCCTGTGCCACACGTCCGCACTGTTGGCGCTGATCATGAACGGCAGATCGCCGAACACCCGAGTGGGCCAGGCCAGGCGACGCGCTTCGGACCACTGCCCGTCGGCCACCCATTGCAGGTACTTGCGATAGGCCACCTCGCCCTGTCGCTCCGCGCGAGCACGCGCCATCACCTCTTCCGACCCGCTCCTGAGCGAGGCGTCCCACTCCCACCATGCCCGATTCTGCCCGGCGGACAGCAGCGCGCGGAACGCCGCGTACTCGTCCAGCCACCAGGCCTCGCGCGCGCAGAACTCCTCGAACTGGCGGGCGCGAGGGGTGCCGCGCGCGACCTCGAGCTCGACGAACCGCTGCCATGCGCGCCGCAGCCACTTGTGCTTCAGGCGGCGGACCTCGCGGTACATCACACGCGGCGCTCGCGTCACCTCGTCCAGCGCCAGCCGATCCTCGAAATCGAAGGCCAGCTCGCCACCGATGCCCTCGAAGTCGGGCAGGTCCGGAAGGGCGATGCACGTCGGGTCGAGCGCGAAGGAGCTGAGCGCCGAGTACGGCGAGGTCTCGTCCGCCGGCAGCTCGAGAATGGGGAGAATCTGGACCGCGGCCTGCCCCGCATCGGCCGCCCATCGGGCCATGTCCGCGAAGTCGGGGAACTCGCCGACGCCCCAGCTGTGCGAGGTGACCAGCGAGAACAGCGGGACGCTGATGCCGCTCGCGCGCGTCATGTCGCGTCACCGCCGGCGCGGGCCAGCAGCTGGCCGATGCCGCGATCGAACAACGGCGGCTCGACGATGAGGCTGACGACGACGAAGGCCTCGCGGGCGAAATCGAAGAAGTAGCCGGGGTGAACGAGCACGCCGTCCTCGATGATGAGGTTCACGATCAGTTCCTGTTCCGTTCCCATGGCGGGCACCTGCAGCACCGCGGACCACCCGCCTTCCACGCGCATCCGCGTCACCGCGGGCCAGCCCGCGCACGCTTCGCTCAAGGCATGCAGGTTGCGGCGGACGCGCGCCCGGATGTGCTCGCGCACCGGCGTCACGCCGGGCAAGAGGGCTGGCGCCGCCACCTGGATGGGAGTCGAGACCGACAAGTAGCTGTCGGCGATGATCTCATACGCGTGCAGCGTCTCCGCCACGCGGGCCTCGGGGCCGCCCCACGCAATCCAGCCCAGCTTCGCCTGCGGCAACCCACCGGATTTCGACAAGCCCCCGAGCGCGCAGGTCAATACCTCGCTCTGGCTCAGCACCGACACGGCTCCGGCATCGGGCTCGAGCGGATAGTCGAAGAACACCTCGTCCCCAATGAGCGCCAGGTCGTGGGCCGCGCAGAGTTCGCCGAGTGCGCAGAGGTCGTCCCGATGGAGGAACGAGCCCGTGGGGTTGTTGGGCGACACCACGAGCAGCGCGCGCGTGCGCGGCGAAATGGCTCGCCTGACCGAGGCCAGGTCGACACGCCACGTGCCGTGGTACTCGAGTTGGTACGGCGCGGTCTCGACGGCCTCGAGGCGCGTGAGGTGATCGAACAGCGGGTAGCTGGGCTCGGGCACCAGCACGCGGTCGCCGGGGTCGCAGAACAGCTTGAAGAGCAGCGCGTAGGCTTCGCTGGTGCTCGACGTGAGCGCGATCCTCGAGGGACCGATGTCGAGGCCGTGGCGCGCGTATTCGCGCGCCACGGCGTCCCGGGCCGCGGGCAGCCCGAGGGGCTGCGGATCGTAGGCAAGGCCGGCCGGATCCGCGAGCGGGTCGAGCAGCCTGGGCGGATAGGGGATGCCGACGCGCGTCGGATTCGACTCCGTGAGGTCGATGATGGGTGCCCCGGCCGCCCGGCGCGCGGCGACCGCGCGCGACACGGCGTTGGGGGACAGGTCCGATGGGAGGCGCGACGAAATCATGCGGGGCGCGCAGGGCGTCAGGGACCCACCACCTCGACGCGTTCGATGACGTCGCCTTCGATGGTGCCGTCCACGACCTCCATCCCGGACACCACCGTTCCGAACACCGTGTACTGGTGGTCGAGCCGCGGCGAGTCCACGAGGTTCACGAAGATCTGGGCGTCGCCCGTGTCGCGGCCACGCGTGGAGATGCCGACCGTGCCACGACGGTGAATGCCCACCTCGTCGCGCATGTAGAGTGCGTCCCCCGCGTACTCGTTGGCGCCGGGGCTGCCGCCCTGGACGACGAAGTTGGGCGCCACGCGGTGGAACGTGAGGCCGTTGTAGTAGCCCTCGGCCGCGCGCGTCGCGATGCGCACGGAGGTGAGCGGCGCGAAGTCCGGGTCGAGCGCGATGTCGAATGCGCCCCGCCCCGCCATCGTCACGCGCAGGCGCTTGCCGCGGAGGGCCTGGACGTCGGCAAGGGTCACGGTGGGCGCCGGCAGCGGTCGTGGCGCGGCCGTACGAGGCAGGCCGGTCCAGGCAGTGAGCAGCTCGGCAGCTTTCGCGGCGATGCGGGGGTCGTAGTCGGTCACGTAGCTCTCGAGGTCCCCTGCGGCGGCGCGCGCGTCCTCGGCGAGCAGGCGCTCGAGGATGGCCATGCGGGGGTCACGCGAGGTGTCCCTCTT
>DAIRFN010000288.1:0-7199 GCA_036795065.1 Vicinamibacterales bacterium | reverse complement strand
CGAACCGGACAACGGTGAGACCGAAAATCGACCTCCGTCCGTAGTCGCTGCGTTCGCGGATGAACGGTCGTGTGTGCCTTACTCATGAATGAACGTTGGCGCCGGCTTGTCCGAGTGGCTTGGCCGTGACGGAGGCGGCGTGGTTCTGACCGGCGGCGAGAGCATCGTAGGATGGTCCTCATGAACGACGAGCTGCCGTGCCTCGACCTGCTGGAAGCGACGCCGGCAATACTGCGCGGGTTGATGTCGGAGATGTCCGATGAGGACGCACGGTGGAAGCCCGCGCCGGATCGCTTCTCGATCGCGGAGGTGCTGGCGCATCTATCGCACTCCGAGGGACATTGCTACCGCGCGCGCGTGGACAAGTTCCTGAGCGAGGAGATGCCGGAGCTCGAGCCCGACGAGGCCCAGATGCATCTGGAACTCTACAAGAACGCCGACCCGGAGGAAGACCTCGGGCACTTCGAAGACCAGCGGGAGACCAACATCGAGCTGCTGCGCGGGCTGCCCGCCGAAACCGGGGCGCGCAAATACCTGGCGGGCGCGGGGCCGCTCGGCGAGGACTATCGGTTGAAGCCATGACGATAGGGCGATGGTCGCGCGTCGAGACGGTTCGTGGCGACCATGATGTCGCGCTGGAGGCGCGCGATGGTCTCACGCACCAGGTCCCTGCCCCTGGCGGCGGCCTCGTCCACCATCGCCTTCAACCTCCACACGGGAGACGCCTGGAGGGTCGCCAGATCTGCGGCGAGCATGTCGAGCTGCTCTTCGATCTCCGAAACCCGGCGAACGAGCCGCAATCGCATTGCTTCGGGGTCCCTCCCGGGCCCGGCGTCGCGGCCCCTCTCCCAGGCCCGAAGAATCCAGCGGAGCTGTTCCTCGTCGCCCAGGGCATACGCACGGTTGGCCTCGACCATCAGGGCGTGACGCCGGTCTCGCGCGGACTCGTCGCGCGCCAGGTCGGGGTGAATCACCTTCGCGACGTCGCGAAATAGCCTGCGGACGGCGTCCGACGTGTATCGCGGCGGAGGCTCGGGCCGCTCGGCGGCGCCTGCCTCAGCGGGCTCCCTCGGGCCGCTCTCCACCTCCCTCGATAACTCGCCGAGCTCGGCCTCGGCAATCTCGAGCTCGAGCTGCTCGAGCTGCTCGTGCAGCAGGCCGACCCGTTGACGGTAGGCAATCCTGAACGCGTTGAGCTCCGCCCGCACCAGGGCCACTCCGGCGCGGCGCTCGCCGAGCAGGGTTTCGAGATCGGCGACGCGAGCGCAGCCCTTCCAGGTCGTGGTCGTCCCGCTCCTGAGGTCGAACGAGCGTGGTCACGCCAAAAATGATAGCTCGGCCCCGAGCGCCTCTCGGGAGAACTCCAGCCGCTGCTCGGGAAACGTGCAGAGCGCCCGCGCGCCCGACGATGAGAAATCGACGCGCCAGGTCTGCTGCTCCACGGGCCCGTGCAAGCGGAACGCGCGACAGGCGAGGATGGCGAGATTGACCCCGCGGCCGGGGTCGCGCGCGGACTCGTAGCGCAGCACCTCCACACCGGCGTCGCGGGCGTGGTCCGCCAGGCCCTGGCAGGCCTCGTAGTTCGTCCGGTGCGTCCACTGCGCGCGATCCCGGTCCAGCGGCGACGCCGACAGGTCCAGCGCCGCGCGCGAGCGAAGCTCCACCGCGAACGCCGTGAACTCGCCGGGATTGGCCGGCCACGGCGTGCCTGGTGACTCGGCGAAGAAGAGCAGCCGGTGAAAGCTGAGCTCCGCGATGGCCGTCGCGGGTGTCCGCGAGCCGTAGAAGACACCGGGCGTGACGCCGGCCCGGCGAAACCGCGAGCCGCGCGGGTAGGGCGCCCCGTAGCGGAACGGCGTCAGGAGGAGGTAGTGCAGGTGACGGCACGGCGCGGGGACCGGCGGCTTGCTTCGCTCGAGGACGGCCTCGAGTGCTTCCTGCTCCGCCAGCGTGTCCACCAGCTTCATCGTCGAGACGCGGTGCTGCGCCTCGACCACGCGCCAGCAGCGGCCCGAGAGGCGACGGCGCTCAGACGAGAGCGCGGCGGCTGTCCAGGTAGGCGACGACATCCACCAGTCCCGTCACCGACTGGATCCGCTCGAGCGGCACGCCGCCCAGCGCGAGGTTCTCGCTCGTCAGCCAGGCGCGCGCGGCGGCCTCGTCGCCGCCCACCATCGCGTCCAGCGCGCGAAACAGCCGCACGAACAGCGCCGCCAGCTCGAAGGGCTTGTCGGCCGGCGCCAGCGTCACGCGGCCGGACTGCATCCGCGATACCGTCGCCTCCGAGACGCCGATGATGCGGCTGACGGACTTCTGCGGCACGCCCAGCCGGCCGGCTGCCCGCAGCAGCGCCTTCGTTACGACGGCACCGTCCGAGACCTGAACCGGGGCAATGGCAAGGCTGGTCATGGTCTTGTTCTGGAAACGTTATCACTATTGAATTTCACATGCAATAACTGTCGGCACGGCCCCCGCGCGCGCCATGTGTCAGAAACCGCGCCTCGCCGCTCCCTCCGCAGACGCAGCCGCTGCGTACCTCCGTGGCCGGTCATGCTCGAATGGGCCGGAAACGTGATGGAACCAGCCTTGCTCCTCAGGCCCCCGCCAAGGAGGGCTCATGGAAACGCAGGACGGCTACATCGTCGGCATCTTCAACTACTGCGACCGTTGGTGCGAGCGGTGCCCGCTCACCGCGCGGTGTCGCGTGTTCGAGGCGATCGCCCGGTTCGACTTCGAGCAGGATCACGGCGCCATGCCCGCGCCGGAATCGGAGCCCGAGTGTCGCTCGCCCGGCGTGATGGCATTGCAGGCGTGCCCCGGCGACGACGAGGAAGACAACGCGCCCGAGCCTCCAGCGGTGATGCCCGGCTGGCCGCGGCCCAGGCTGGCGCCCGATGCTCAGGCTCTCGAGGACCGCGTGAAGTCCCTTGGCTTCCGGCTCGCCACGTGGCAGCCCCCGGAGGGCACCGGTGTGGGGGAGGCCGTCCGAGACGCGGTGGACGAGCTCGGCCACTACGGTATCTTCATCGGCGCCAAGGTGCACCGGGCGCTCCTCGGGCTCTCGATGCCCGACGAGGGGGGCGGGGCGCTGAGCGACGCCAACGGCTCCGCGAAGGCGGCGCTGCTGGCCTTCGACCGGCTGGGCCATGCGTGGCGGACGCTCGTGGAGCGAGGGGCGGTGGGCGCGGCCGCCGCCGAGCCCACGCTCACCGAGCTGGCCTGGGTGACCCGCGAGCTCGAGCGGCTGTTGCCGCAGGCGCGCCAGTTCGTGCGGCCCGGGCTCGACGAACCGACCGCGGTAGCGATGCTCGAGTGGCAGGAGCGCGGGTGACCGGTCCGCGAGTGGGGCGGGCGCGCGGAACCCGAGAACCCGAGAACCCCGGAACGCGAGAACCCTCTTACCGCTTGCTGCCCACGTCCCACTTCGACGTGAAGCCGTTGGTTCCCGAGTGCTTCCAGTTGTGCGTGGCACTGGTATGGGTGTGCGACACCGAGCGGAACTGCGTGTAGTCCTGGAACACCGCGGCCGGCAGGTTCAGGATCTTCACGGCCTGCCCATTGAAGCCCTTCATCACTTCCATGTCCACCGCCGACTCGGGGCCGGAGAAGCGCACCCGCGTGTCGCTCACCTCCATCGTGATGGGCGCCTTCGTGAACGACAGCATGCCCTTCTGGAAGCCGGCAAAAGCCAGCGGCATCAGCGCCTCGACGGCCTTCATCTGCTGGTCGCTCACCTTGTCGCTGATGTAGATCTTCGACCAGGTGCGCATGTGGAACGTGACGAGCAGCTGCACGCCCGCCAGGTCCACGTTGTTGTAGTGGCCCTTCTCGATGGAGATGATGCGGTTGCCCTCGCACTTGCCGCCGTCGGGCTCGCCGCCGAAGTTGCACCGGCACGCGATGGCGCAGCTGCAGCTTTCGGCCACGGTGGCCGTCAGGTGCCAGTCGGGCGCCTGGCCGCGAGTTGGCACGACAAGAACGAGCAGGGACAACGAGACGAGAGCGGCAGTCGTGCGCATGAGGGCTCCTCCAGGGACTGATCCGGCACAGCCTCTCCGATCAGTCGCGGTCTGTCAAACGCCGCCGACTCCCGCCTTCTGCCCTTCTTCCTTGTGCCGCCTGCCTTGTGCCTTCTGCCTTCCTACCGCGTCCCCCCTGCTTCACGGATCTTCCGGAACACCCGGTCCTCCATCCAGTGCGTGTCCCACCATTCCACCGGGTTCACCGCCGTGCCCTGCAGGAGCATCGTGAAGTGCAGGTGATCGCCTCCCGCCAGGCCCGTCACTCCCGTGCGTCCAAGCTCCGCGCCCTTCTCGACGCTGTCACCTTCCTTCACATCGAGCGAGGACAGGTGCGCGTAGAGCGACTGCACGCCCAGCCCGTGATCGACGATCACGCAGTTGCCGTAGATGCCGAGGAAGTCGGCGAAGACCACGACGCCCGCGTTGGCCGCGTGCACGGCCGCATGCTGCACCGACGCCAGGTCGAAGCCGAGGTGCACCTGCCGATCGATCTCCTTGCCCTCGAAGAAGTACGTGCGCTGGTCGGCGAACCGCGACTCCACCTGCGAGTTGCCCATCTGCGCGAACGCCTCACGCCACAACATCCCGGGCGCCGACTTCGCCGCCTGTGCGCGGATGGTCTCCGCGTTCTGCTGCCGGAGCTGCCCGTTGATGGTGAGGAATCCCTGGAGCAGCCCCTCGGCAGAGCCGGTGTCCACCTTGAGTTCCGGCGTCTGCGAGACGATGGCCGGCACGACGCGGTCGAGGAAGCGCTGGTCGATGGGGATCTTCGACTGGACGAACCTCTTCGCGAACGGCCGGTGCTCGATGGGCGTCGTCACCTGGTTCCCGGCCTGGTCTCGCGCGAAGGCGGCGATAGGGGTGTTCACGTCCTGGTCGTGCCTGAGCGCGAAGAACGCGACGCGTGCGGACACATCCGGCAATCCCACGGCCGAGCCCGGATAGGCCGGATACTCCGCGTCGCCCACCCGCACGCCCACCTCCGCATCGTCCGGCGTGGCGCGCAGGACCACGAACTCGGCGCCGCCGAGGTTGATGAAGTGATGCAGCGATGCCACCGAGACGCGCGGGGGCTCGAGCCTGACCTGGAGATCCCTGGTGACCGTGCTCGTGGCCGTCCGCAGCCCGAAGAACACCGGACGGACGGCGGTGACCACCAGCCGTGCCGGGCCGGACACGAGCGCGGGTTGCGCCTGCTTGCCGAGCGGCTGCGAGATGGACAGGCTCGTCGGGGTGCGATCGTCGCCTTCCCCGGGCGTCTCGGGTGATCCCTCGCGCGAGTACACGGGGACCTGCTGGCCGTTCTGCTCGAGCACGGCATCGACGCGGCTCAGCTGTCCGTCCGGCGTGGCCACCGTCATCTCGAGCGTGGCCGATTGGCCGATGAATCCCTCAGGGGAGGTGACGACGATGGTGGGACCGGCCTCGCGACCCGCCAGGAACCAGCCGACACCGGCGGCAAGAGCGGCCAACACGACGAGCAGCAGGAGTGCACGCACGAGAAATCGCATGCACAGATGATAAGGCTTGCGGGCTCAGCGCCGTCGAACGGTCCGGTGTGTCGGCGTGGCCGTCCACGGGTCTTCGGGCCACGGATGTTTCGGGTACCGGCCGCGCAGCTCTTTGCGGACCTCGGGATAGGTGCGCTCCCAGAAGCTCCGGAGATCGCGGGTCGTCTGCACCGGCCGGCCGTTGGGGGCGAGCAGCTCGAGCGTCACCGGTTCGCTGCGACGGCCAACGCGCGGCGTGTCGGCCAGGCCGAAGAGCTCCTGCAATTTGACCGCCGCTACCACGCTGCCGTCGTCGCGGTACGTGAGCGCCACCGAGCGCCCGCTGGGCACCTCGAGCTGCTGAGGTGCGCCCTCGTCCAGCGCCTGCCGCGTGTTCCAGGGCAGCGCATCTTCGATGCGGATGTCCGACACCGTGCGCGCAGTTGCCGCGGCCGAGGTGGCAAGTCCCGGGAGATCGACGTCGATCCCCGCGAAACGCGCGCGCGACAGGAACCGGGCGGTCGTCTCGTCGGGCCCGCGGTCCAGCCAGGCCCGGGCGAGCAGAGCGGCGCGCACGACGGGATCGGCCGCCACCGGGCGCTCTCGCATGACGAGCGTATCGAAGCGTTCGACATCGACAGCGGCGACCGTACCCTTCGCCTCGTCCAGGCGATGCTCGATGGTGCGCTCGGTCGGCTCGATCCACTCGGAGTCCACCGCCGCCGCCAGGCGGACCAGCGCCTCCGCATGGGCGCCTGCGCGTCCGCCAGTCAGGTCCAGCGCCACCAGCCACTCGCCTTCGACGACCTGCGACTCGCGGCCCAGGGCGGCGCCCCGTCCCGATGCCGTGGTCACGCGGGCGCGGTCCTGCGGTCGTCGTCGGGCCAGGCGGTCGGGGTATCCAAGGAAGAGCGCATGGCAGAGCGCGCGGTCGTCGATGCGCGGCCGGGCCTGGTTGCCCAGCACGTCCGACGCCAGTCGTTGCAGGTGGTCGGCGACCTGGCGTGTGTGAAATGGGACGCCCTGCCATCGATCGATCAGCGGCAGAAGGTCGCAGACGGTGGCTCCGCCGCCCACCGAACGCGTTCGCGGCTCCGCGAGCAGGGCGCATGCGGCGGCGGCCTGGAACGACCCTGCGCCCGCCAGCAGCACGCGACCGAGACGCGGGTGCAGGGGCAGGCGACGCAGCTGGTGCCCGAGCGGGGTGACCGCGAGGCCGCTGACCGCGCCCAGGCGCCTGAGCAACGAGAGCGCGGCGTCGATGCGATCCGGCGAGGGCGTCTCGTACCACTCGAACGCTGCGGGCCGATTCCCGGCCGCCAGGATGCCGAGCAGGGTGGCCGCGAGATCGACGCGACGAATCTCGGGCTCGCGCTCCGGGCGCAGCCGATCGCGTTCGTCCCACAGCCGGCGCACCACGCCCGGGCCCAGCCGGGCCGCGCGCCCGGCTCGCTGATCGGCGCTGTCGAGCGTCACGCGCTCGAGCACCAGTTCGTCGATGGCGCGTTCGGCATCGTAGCGGGCCACCTTCTGCAGACCCGTGTCGATGACGACGGACACGCCGGGCACGGTGAGCGAGGTCTCGGCGATGTTGGTGGCCAACACCACGCGGCGCTGCGCGGTCGGCTGGAGCGCGCGGTCCTGCGCGTCCGC
The DNA here is from genome assembly GCA_036795065.1 of Vicinamibacterales bacterium. Taxonomy (GTDB): domain Bacteria; phylum Acidobacteriota; class Vicinamibacteria; order Vicinamibacterales; family UBA2999; genus VFZN01. The sequence continues at coordinate 34 of DAIRFN010000288.1, read as the reverse complement.
GTCGAGCGACCCGTGAAGCGGCACCAGCTCCACG
>DAIRFN010000287.1:0-7207 GCA_036795065.1 Vicinamibacterales bacterium | reverse complement strand
GGCCGCGAAGCCCGGTTGACGACGGAGCGCGGCGAGGGCGTAGCGCAGGTCCTGCGCGAGGTCGTGCAGGAGCGATCGCCGCGGGCCGCCGGGCTGCACGGGCGGCGACACGTGCGCCTGGCGTAGCGGACGCATGTAGGCGGCCAGCGCCTCGGGTCCGAGCAGTTCGTCCATCGCCAGACGACGAGCGTTCTCGTCGGTGGCACCGCCGCGGCGAAGCTCCTCGTACTCGAGCTCGAGGTGCTGCGAGAGCTCGTCCACGATCTCCGCCTCACGCGTGGGATGGAGATTGAGCGGCGCCAGGCGCGCCCGAATGTGAGCGGTCCAATCAGGCATGATCGACTCCGGTGACGAGGCCCATGGCCTTGACGAAGGCCTTCCAGGTTTCCCGCTGCCGTGCGAGGACGCGCTGGCCCTCGGCGGTGATGCTATAGAAGCGCCGCCGGCGCTCGCCGGCCTTCTCCACCCACCGGCCCTGCAGCCAGCCGCGCTCCTCGAGGCGGTAGAGAAGGGGATAGAGGGAGGCGACGTGGAACTTGAGCTGGCCCTCCGAGCGCGCCTCGATGAGCTTGCTGATCTCGTAGCCGTGCCGGGCGCGCTCCTCGACGATGGACAGGATGATGAGCTCCGCCGACCCCTTCTTCAGCTCGCGGTCGAGCATGCGGTCGTCGATATCTGGCATAGCCATACATGCCATAGACGGAGGTAGCGGTCACAAGGTTTGCTGAGGACCACAAAGGGAGAGAAGTATGATCATACTTTTCGGCATACAATGAGTGCATGCCAACCGCCGAACGCGTCACCGTCACGCTGAGGGCCGACCTGCTCGATCAGATCGACCGGCTCGAGCGGAACCGGAGCCGGTTCATCGCCGAGGCGGTCGAGCACGAACTGGACCGACGCCGTCGCGAGGCGCTGCTCCAGTCCATTGCCACGCCCCATCCGGAGACCTTGGACCTGGCAGGGGCGTCGCTGGCCGATTGGGCCTCCGATCTGCAGGAGGAAGAGGACCTCGTCGACCTTTCCAGCGGCACCGCCGTTCGCTGGGTCGAAGGCCGCGGGTGGGTGACGGAGTCGGTGTGACGCTCGACCGCGGCACCATCGTTCTGGTCGAACTGGACCCGACCGTGGGCCACGAGCAGCGCGGCGTGCGCCCGTGTGTCGCCGTGAGCGATCCGGCCGTGAACGCCGACCAGGGCTTCCCGCTGATCGCGGTCGTTCCGATCACAGGAACCGCGGGCACTGGCGCGTTGTATCCGACGCTCGCAGCCGGGTCCAGCGGGCTGTCGAAACAGTCGTACGCGCTGATCGATCATCTCCGGTCGATCGACAAGCGCCGCATCCGCCGCGTCTTTGGCCAGTTATCGCCGAACGAGCTTGCGGCCATCGACGAAGGCCTCGAGCTCTTCCTCGGCCTGGCACACGATCGGTAAAGCCACGGGACGTCCTTCTGGTAGAGAATCTCCCCGATGGCCGCTGACAGCCCCCTGGGGAGAGCCGCCGATGCCCGCAGCGACGACGAGCTGCTGGCCGACGCGCGCACGGGCGATGCCGCGGCGCTCGAGGCGCTGCTCGTCCGCTATCAGCCGCACCTCTACCGCTTCGGCCTCCGGATGTGCCGCAACGAGGACGACGCCAGCGACGTCGCGCAGGAAAGCCTCATGGCCATGGCGCGATCGGTCCGGGACTTCCGGGGCGACGCCGCGGTCACCACCTGGCTCTACACCATCGTCCGCCGCTTCTGCGCCAGCAAGCGACGCCGCGGCAAGTTCGCGCCCACCCACGAGGAGTCGCTCGACGTGCCCGGCAGCGTCGTCGGCGAGCAACTCGCGGATCCGTCTCCCAGTCCGGAGAAGGCCGCGGCCGATGGCGAGATCGATGCCGCGCTCACGGCGGCCATCGACGCCCTGGATCCCGGGCAGCGGGAGGTGCTCGTCCTCCGCGACGTCGAAGGACTGCCGGCCCCGGAGGTCGCCTCGGTCCTGGGGATCAGCGTGGACGCGGTGAAAAGCCGGCTGCACCGCGCGCGCGTCGCCGTGCGGCAGCAGGTGGCACCCCTGCTCGGCAGCGCCGCCGCGGGTCCGCCGCCCACGCCGGAGTGTCCCGACATCGCGACGTTGTTCTCCCGCCACCTGGAAGGTGAGATCGACCGCACCGTCTGCGAGCAGATGGAGAACCACCTGGAGCACTGCGGCTACTGTCGAGGCGCCTGCGAATCGCTGAGGCGGACGCTCGCGTTCTGCCGGCAGAGCCCCGCGCCCCAGGTGCCCCCACCCGTCGTGGCGTCGGTCCGTGCCGCCATCCAGGCGTTCGTGGCTCAGCGATAGGGCGGCTCGACCGCGCGCGAACCCTTTCGACGCGCGCAGACTCTCATCATAGACAGACCATCCGCGGTCCCGCGGGCCCGCGGTTCCCGCACCCACGTTCGACTGGGAGGACGTCATGCTCGTCCGGCAGGTTTTCGACCCGAAGCTGGCTCAGTTCGCCTACCTGGTTGGCTGCCCCAGGACCGGCGAGGCCATCGTCATCGACCCCGAGCGCGACGTGGACCGCTACTTCGAGCTCGCCGCCCGCCACAAACTGCGCCTCGTCGCCGCCGCCGACACGCACATCCACGCGGATTACCTCTCAGGCCTGCGGGAGATGGCGGCGCGGGGGGTGCTCGTCTATGCGTCGAAGGAAGGCGGCAAGGACTGGCAGTACGAATGGCTGCTGCACAGCCACTACCCCCACCGGCTGCTGGGGCACGGCGACCAGTTCTCCGTCGGCAACATCGAGTTCAAGGCCGTCCACACGCCCGGCCACACGCCGGAACACCTCAGCTATCTCATCCGCGACACGGGCGCGGGCGCGAAGGACTTCGTGGCGATCGCCAGCGGCGACTTCGTGTTCGTCGGCGACGTCGGCCGGCCGGACCTGCTCGAGCGCGCCGCCGGGGTGGCCGGCGTGATGGAGCCCTCGGCCCGCCAACAGTTCGCGTCGATCCAGCGCGAGTTCCGCAGCCTGCCGGATTTCCTGCAGGTATGGCCGGGGCATGGCGCCGGCAGCGCGTGCGGCAAGGCCCTGGGCGACGTGCCGATGTCCACCGTCGGCTACGAACTTCGGACCAACCGGTCTATCCAAGCCGCCATGGACGAGCAGACGTTCGTGGACTTCATCCTCTCGGGACAACCCGAGCCACCGCTGTACTTCGCCCGGATGAAGCGGGACAACCGGCGCGGTCCGGCACTGCTGCCGGCGCTGCCGGCGCCCCCGGCCCTGACGCCGGCGGACGTGGCCGCACTCCAGGACCGCCGTGACGTCGCCGTCCTGGACACGAGGAAGCGCGACGCGTACTTCGCCGGCCATCTCTCGGGATCGATTCTGGCGGAGCTGGACTACCAGTTCTGCACCATCGCCGGCTCGTACGTGGAGGAAGGCACGCCCATTCATCTGATCGTGGACGAGGACCGCCTCGATGAGGCCGTTCGGGCGCTGATCCGCGTCGGGCTCGACAACATCGTCGGTTATGTCACTCCCGGGACGCTTGCCGAGTTCGCCCGCGCCGGCGGTACGCTCCGCAAGACCGAGACGATCGACATGGCCGACCTGGAAGCGAGACGCGCGGCTGGAGGCGTCCAGGTGGTGGATGTGCGGGGCGCCGCGGAGTACGACCTGGGCCACGTGCCCGACGCGCTTCTCATCCCGCACACTCGCGTGGGGACGCAGTTGAGCGCGCTGAAGTCCGACGCGCCGCTGCTGGTCTACTGCAACAGCGGCGGGCGGGCCGCCGCCGCCGTGTCGCTGCTCGAGCGCCACGGGTTCGAGGCCATTGACGTGGACGATGAGTTTGCCAGGTATCGGCGCGCCGACCGTTCAGTCGGCGCGCGTGCATGAGGGTGCCATGACCACTCCATTTGCGAGCACGCCCCAGGCGTCACAGCCGGGTGATGACAACGTCTCGGTTGCTGCCTCGCTGCAGGCGCTCGACGAGCGCACGCGCGCGATCGCCGAAGTGGCCGAGGCGCTGCGGCCGCTCGCCGCGCTCGCCCAGCAGGCGCCCGCGTTGACGGCTGTACTGATGGACTCGTTCGACGAGGTCATGCAAAGCGCCATCGAGAACGGGATCGACGTCGAGCGTGGGCTGCTGAACGGCGCCGGGGCGGCCTTGCGCTTTGGCGCGACGATGGACACGGAGAAGGTCCGCGACCTGGACGCGCTGCTCAAGTCGGGCGTCCTGGCGCCCGGCCCGCTGCGCCTCATCGGCGATCTCGCCCAGTCGCTCGGGGACGCGGCGGCGTCGCCACCCGCGCCACTTGGGCTCATGGGCCTGGTGAAAGCGCTCGGCCGACCCGACGTGCAGCGGGCGGTCGGGTTCCTGGTCGCGGTGGCAGAAGGGTTCGGCAGACGGTTGCGCGAGGCGCCGCCAGCGCGATCGTGACGGCAGTCACAAGGAGCGTCCCGTGGACACGCACTACGACATCCTGATTCTCGGCGGAGGTACCGGCGGCCTCACCGTCGCCGCGCAACTGGCCGACCGCATCGGCGGCAAGCACATCGCGATCGTCGAGCCCTCGACGCGTCACTACTACCAGCCTCTCTGGACGCTGGTCGGCGGGGGCATCTTCACGCGGGAAGAGTCGGGGCGCGACGAAGCGGACCTGATGCCAGACGACGTCACCTGGATCCAGGACGCCGCAACGTCCGTGGATCCGGAGGCGCGCCGCGTGGCCACGGCGGCCAGCGGCACGCTCACCTACGACTACCTGGTCGTCGCCACGGGCGTCGTCCTCCAGTGGTCGAAGATACCGGGACTGGCGGAATCGGTCGGCAAGCCCGGCACCGGTGTCGTGAGCAACTACTCGTACGAGACGGTGGCGTCCACATGGGAGGCGATTCGCTCGTTCCGCGGCGGCACGGCGCTGTTCACCGAGCCGATCACGCCGGTGAAGTGTGGCGGCGCGCCGCAGAAGATCATGTACCTGGCCGAGGAGGCGTTCCAGGCCAGCGGTGTCCGCGACAACAGCCGCCTCGTGTTCATGAACGCCAAGCCGGTGCTGTTCACGGCGCCGCATTACATTCCCACCCTCGACAGGATCATCAAGAGCCGCGGGATGGAGTATCAGCTCGGCGAGGAACTGGTGGCAATCAGGCCCGAGGCGCATGAGGCGGTGTTCAGGAACGTCAAGGCGGGCACCGAACAGGTGATGCGCTACGACATGGTTCACGTCACGCCGCCGATGGCGCCGCCGGACTTCCTGCGGACCGGACCCCTGGCGAACGCCGATGGCTGGGTGGAGGTGGACAAGTTCTCGCTGCAGCACGTGCGCCATCCGCAGGTGTTCGCGCTCGGCGATTGCAGCAGCCTGCCCACCTCGAAGACGGGCGCGGCCATCCGCAAGCAGGCGCCGGTGGTGGTCGAGAACCTTCTCGCGCTGCGCGCGGGGCAGCCCATGACCGGCAGCTACGACGGCTACACGTCGTGCCCCGTGGTCACCGGGCGCGGCAAGCTGGTCATGGCGGAGTTCAACTACGCGAAGGAGCCGATCGAGACCTTCCCCGCCGATCAGCGAAGGGAGCGGTTCAGCATGTACGCGCTGAAGGCATACATGCTGCCGCGGCTGTACTGGCACGGCATGCTGAAGGGCCGCGTGTAGCGAGAGTTGGCCCGCACGGGCGCCAGGTCCATCGCGCCCGGGCGGCCACCGTTCACCTGGGCGGACCGCCCCAGAGGGGCTTCCCCGACGCGTCGCGCAGCGTCCACGTGTTGGCGCCCTTCTTCACCGTTCGCGCCAGCAACACCGGTTCGCCGTCGATCGTGACCCGCGCCCCGACGACTTCGACGCTATCGCCCTCGGCCACCGCGACCTTCTGTTCGGTGAGGAACGCGGTGGGCCCCAGGTGAACGACGATGGACTCGCCGCTGGTTTTGAGGGTCACGTGGAGCCCGCCCAGACCACGGCGCCCCGCTTGCGCGGGACGGGTGACCGTTTCGACCGCCGCGACGGTGCCCGTGAGCGTCGTCTCCGTCGCGGGGGTGTACATGCGCTGCCCCCTGGCTTGGGGTCCCTGAGCAGCGATGGAGGCGAAGCCGAGGGCCACGAAGACGACCGCAGAGACTGCCTGACGTGCGGATGGAGTCATTCGCCTGACCTCCTTCTGTCCACCATAACGCGCGGACCACAGGGTGGAGAAGCGCTTTCAGTCCTCCTTTTCGAGATTCTTCTTCAACGCCTGCGTGCCCTGCTGAATCAAAGGCGACATCTGCTCGATGACCTCCGGTGGGTGGGCATCCGTGATCCAGATGAACTCCGAGCGGCCGGGGCCCGCGTCGACCACCTGCATCGACGCGTGGTGAAAGGTCACCCCCGGCGCATCCAGCGCGGTGTAGGCCACGCGCCTGCGAGCGTTGTCGACATCGAGAATGCGCTCCCGCAGGACCATGCCGTTCGCGAACCGGACGGTGCGGACGTCGCCGTCGATGGACGAGTCGGCCAGCACCGGCGCGAACAAGGCTTTCGCCCCTCCCATGTCGCGCAGGGCGGCCCACGCGCGGTCGGCGTCAATCGCGACCGTCACTTGTTCAGTCTTCGATGCCATCGAGCACCTCCTCGTTGCCAATCATCGAACAGGTCGCGCGGAGGGACGCATGAGCTCGTTCGAGCTCGACAACGCCTTCAGCGCCGTCTCGAACGCGGTCCATGGCACGGGCCTCCCGTGCACCGGGGCCAGCGTCGTCACGGCCAGTCCCATCCGCTCCACCTGGGTGGCCAGCGTCCGCATGGCGGGCAGCTGCGCCGGACGCGGCGGCTCGTGCGTGTCGAAGAGGTCGGCCTGGAACGCGATGCGCTCGGCCGGCAGATACGCCATCAGCATTCCCTCCACGTGCCGCAGCGGCTGCACGTAGTAGACGCGGAGGATGCGCGCGTTGTCGGTGATGACGTAGTGCTCCTGCACGGCCTCGTAGTTGTAGCCCTCGGATACCTCGGCCGGCGGCCATTTCGCCACGATATCCGGTTTCACCGTGCGCGGCTCGTAGTTGAGCACGCTTCTCCACGGTTACCGGCGGCGCCTCCGCGCTCGCGCTGGCCGCCGGCGGCACGGGCACCGGTTCGCCGCACGCGTTGGGTTGCACGGTGGGGAACTTCCCGCCGTAGCCGTTGTGCCCGGTGCTCTGGCGATAGAACTGCCAGTTGTCGTCCCAGCCGTGATGCGAGTGCCACGCGAT
>DAIRFN010000042.1:14206-22633 GCA_036795065.1 Vicinamibacterales bacterium | reverse complement strand
GTTGCGGCGGTGCATTCGCAAGCAAGACGCCGCCGATCCAGAGCGCCGCCGCAGCGAAGGTGACGCCGCCGACCCAGGTCGAACTCCCGAAGCCTGCGACCACGACCAGCGCGAACACCGCGATCAGGACAAGGCTTTCGCGCCGCGCCAGCTCTCGCAGCAGCAGCGCCAGATCATCGCCGGTACCTTCAACATGCAGCGCGACCGCAGGCAGATGGCCGGCGACAAGTTCCGCGAGGGCATGACCGTGCTCACGCTCTCGCAGAGCCGCCTGCGCGAGCAGGTGGAGGGCCTGGTCGAGCGGATGAACAGCCGGCTGGTGACGCCGGATCCCGCGTTCCAGAAGATCGCGGAGTTGCTGCCGCAGGCCGCCGAGTCGATGAAATCGGCGGAAGGGAAGCTCCAGGGCCAGAGCCCCGACGGCGCGCTGCCGCCCGAGCAGCGGGCCCTGCAGCTGCTGCAGCAGGCCGAAGAGGAATTCGAGCTGCAGGTGCAGACCCAGCAGAACAGCGGGGGCGGCGGCGGGGGCGGCGCGGGCTCCATCGCGGAGGACCTGGCGGACCTCTTCAAGATGGAACTGGATCGCATGGCGAACCAGTACGAGACCAGCCAGCGCGCCGATCAACAGGCTGGCGACCAGCGCATCGACGAGCTCGCCGAGAAGCTGAAGGAACTCGCGCGCCGCCAGGAGCAGGAGCTCGAACGGCAGCGCCGCATGGCCGCTGGCCAGGCGCCGCGTGGCAACAGCAGCGAGCTGCAGCGCGCGCTCGCCGAACAGGCCGAGGAGGCGGCCCGCCAGCTCGAACGCCTCTCGCGCGATCAGAACCGGCAGGATCTGGCCAACACGGCGCGACAGCTGCGCGACGCGGCCGATGCCATGCGTCGCGCCGCCGCCAATGGCGACGGCAGCGCGCAGGGGCAGGCGGCGGCCGCCGCTGAGCGCCTGCGCGAGGCGCAGCGCCAGCTGCAGCGCTCGCAGGGCGATCGGGCCCAGCGCGACGTGCGCGACGCCGTGCGCCAGGCCGAGGAGATTGCGCAGGAGCAGAAGGACATCGCCGACGATGTCAACGACCTGCCGAACGCGGGCGCGGATCGGCTGGGCCGCGCGCAGATGGTCGGCCAGCGCAAGGATGCCCTCGAGCAGAAGGTGGCCGGCCTCGAGCGGCAACTGGACCGGATGGCCAACGAGACGGCGAAGGATGCCAAGGACACGTCGCGCAAGCTCGCCGAGGCGGCCAACGGCATCCGCGAGAACCAGTTGAAGGAGAAGATCCGCTACTCGAAGCGGGCCGCGCAGGGCGGCGCGCCGGAAGAGTTCGCCCGCAACCTCGAGGCACAGATCGGCGTGAACATCGATGAGCTGCGCGAGACTCTTGGCCAGGCGGCCGACGCGGCGTCGCGGATGGGACAGAACCGCGGCGCGGATGCTCTGGAACGAGCGCGCGAGCTGGCTCGCGGGGCGGAGTCGCTGGGCCGCCGCATGGAAGAGCGCGCGCGGCAGGGACAGGCCGGGCGCGGCGATCAGCAGTCGCAGGAGGGTCAGGCGGGCGAGCGCGGCGGTCAGCAGGGCCAGCAGCAGGGACAGGAAGGGCAGCGCGGCCAACAGGGGCAGCAGCAAGGCCAGCAGGGACAGCCCGGCCAACAGGGGCAGCAGGGGCAGCAAGGCCAGGCTGGTCAACAGGGCCAGGCTGGTCAACAAGGCCAGGGCGGGCAGCAGGGCCAGGCCGGGCAGCAGGGTGCGAATGCCGACGGCCGCATGGGCGGGGGTGACACGCGCGGCGGCGCGTGGGGTGGTGGGCCGTGGGGCGATCGTCGTCCGGGCGACTACTTCACGTCCGACGACATCCGCCAGTTCCGCGGCGAGGCCCGCCGCTGGCTGGGCGAGGCGCAGGCGCTCCGCAACATGCTCCGGGAGCAGGGCGTGGACGGCCGCGAGCTGGACGAGATCATGCGACGGATGCGCGAGCTCGACTCCGATCGCGTCTACAAGGACGTGAACGAGCTCGAGCGCCTGCAGTCGTACGTGTCCGAGGGCGTGAAGCGCTTCGAATACAACCTGCGCCGGCGTGCTGGCGAAGAGGCCGACCGCGCCATCGTGGCCGGCTCCGAGGACGTGCCGCCGGAGTTCAAGTCGCTCGTCGAGGAGTATTACCGCTCGCTCTCGAGGGGGCGCACGCAGAAATGAGGAAGGTCGCCGGGGTGACGATCGTGGCGGTCCTGCTGGCGGCCACGCTGGCCGAGGCCCAGCGTGGCTGGGGCCGCGGCTTCGGGCGCTGGGGAGGTGAGGCCGGCGTGCCGCCGCGCTATGCCACCGAGGCCGATCAGGACGGGGGCTTCCACTTCTGCCGGCTCGAATACACGGCCGTGCGCGCGCAGCAGCGCGGCATGGGCTGGGGCACCGACTACCCGTTCGCCGACATCAACTTCTCGATTCGCCTCTCGGAGATGACCAAGACCGTGGTCTCGAAGAAGGGCCAGAACCCGAATCATATCGTGGTGAAGCCCACGGACGAGTGGCTCTCGATGTGCCCCTTTGTCATGGCGTCCGACCCGGGCAGCGCGGGCTTCTCGCCCGAGGACGCCCAGGCGCTGCGCAACTACCTGCTGAAGGGCGGGTTCCTCTGGGTGGACGACTACTGGGGCCCCTACGCGTGGGAGGACTTTGCGCGCGAGATCGCGAAGGTGCTGCCGCCCGGACAGTACCCGATCAAGGACCTGGTGCAGGACCATCCCATCTACCGCGCGCTCTTCGAAGTGGCCGAGATCCCGCAGGTGCCCGCGTGGCAGTACTGGAGCCAGACCGGCGGGGACACCTCGGAGATGGGCCACCTTTCCGCGCGTGCCCACATGGCGGCCATCAGCGACGCGCAGGGGCGCGTCATGGTGTTGATGACGCACAACACCGACATCGCCGATTCGTGGGAGCGCGAGGGCGAGGAGCCCGAGTACTTCTACGCGTTTTCGCCCAACGGCTACGCGCTCGGCATGAACGTGGCCGTCTATGCGATGACCCACTGACATGGCCCGCCCCGCCCGGCTCGTCGCGCTCGTGCTGCTCGTGGTGACCGCGACCCTGGCCGCGCAGGAGCCGTTCATGTGGCGTGGCGGATGGGGCCGGCGTTTCCCGCCGCGGTTCCCCACCGCGGAGAGCTTCGACGGCCGCTTCAACTTCTGCCGCCTGATGTTCACCAGCCGGTGGCGCGAGCCGAGCGGCTCCGGGTGGAACACCGACTATCCCGGCGCGGATCTCAACCTCCCGGTCCGCCTGGCCGAACTGAGCAAGGTGCAGATCAGCCGACAGGACTCGGGCGATGCCAACCACCTGGTCGTGCGGCCCACCGATCCGTTCCTCTTCCAGTGCCCGTTCCTGCTGGCCTCGGACATCGGCACGTCGCATTTCGAGCCGGACGAAGTGCTGGCGCTCCGGGCGTACTTCGAGAAGGGCGGGTTCCTCTGGGTGGACGATTTCTGGGGCGAGCGCGCGTGGGACGTCTGGGTGGAGCAGGTCAGCCGGATCCTGCCGCCGAGCGAGTACCCGATCGAGGACGTCCCGATGTCGCACCCGTTGTGGCGCACCCTCTTCGAGGTGAAGGGGCTGCCGCAGATCCCCGCCATCAGCCACTGGCGCCGCTCGGGCGGCGAGACCAGCGAGCGCGGGCTCGAGAGCGCCGTGCCCGACATCAAGGCCATCAACGATCGCCACGGGCGCATCATGGTGCTGATGACGCACGACACCGATATCTCGGACTCATGGGAGCGCGAGGGCGAGGAGCCGGAGTTCTTCTACCAGTTCTCACCCAACGGCTACGCGCTGGCCATCAACGCGGTCATCTATGCGATGACCCATTAGGACCGCTCGCGCCGGGCGTCCTTCGTGGCTGCGCGTCCTTCGCGTTCCGGTGACTAGTGCACGATCCCCGGTTCGGCGGTCGCGGTGCGCTCGACGAGCGCCTTCACCTCGAGCAGCTCCATCATCGCGCGGCAACGGGCCACGGGACCGGGCTGCTCGAGCAGGGCCTGGCGCTCCACCGGGTCGAACTCCAGGTACTGCGCCAGCGCGTTCACGAGGTCGGCGTCGGGCATGCTCTGGGGCAGGAACGACTCGGCACGTGCCCGCTCGAACAGGGGCGCGAGCCGCGACTCCAGGCGGCGCCGTTCGGCGGAGAGGGCCGCGCGCTCCAGGTCGTTCACGGCCTCGTCCAGGGGGCTGATGACGGCGGTGCGATACAACTGGCCCGGGGACGGTTGGTCCTCATCGAGGATGCGGAACTTCTCGACGCCCCGCAGGACCAGGTTGAACCGGCCGTCGGCCAGGCGCTCGACGTGCGTGATCACGCCAGAGCAGCCGACGGGGTAGACCGGCGGGCGCTCGCCGGCCTCGTCGTGGCCGGCCTTCAGCAGCGTCATGCCGATCATGCGGTCGCCCGACAGCGCGTCGGCCACCATCTGCCGGTAGCGGGCCTCGAAGATGTGCAGCGGCAGGAACACGTTCGGGAACAGCACGACGGACGGCAGCGGGAAGATGGGGATGGTGCTGGTCGACATCAGTGCACCGTCTTGGTCTTCTTGTCCATGTAGTCCATCAGCACGTACTGCCCCAGCGTGTACGGAGTGGTGAAATACGCCTTGCCCCGGCACATGGCCGCGACCCGGCGCACGAACGCCACCAGGTCGTAGTCGCGCGCCAGCATGAAGGTGTTGATCATGATGCCGGCCTTCGCGCACGCCGACACCTCGGCGAAGGTCTCGGCGATGACGAATGGATCGAGGCCGAAGGCGTTCTTGTAGATGCGGCCGTCGGGCTGGGTGAGCGCCGAGGGTTTGCCGTCGGTGATCATCACGATCTGGCGCATGTCCTTGCGCTGCTTCTCGAGCAGGCGGCGCGCCAGGCGCAGCCCCTCGCGCGTGTTGGTGTAGTAGGGTCCGACGCGCACGCGCCCGAGCTCGCGGATGGGGATCTCCTCGGCGCTGTCGTGGAAGAGCACCGCCTGGAGCGTGTCGCCCGGGTACTGCGTTCGGATGAGGTGCGCCAGCGCCATCGCCACGCGCTTGGCCGGGGTGAAGCGGTCCTCGCCGTACAGGATCATGCTGTGGCTGCAGTCGAGCATCAGCACGGTGGCGCACGAGCTCTGGTACTCGCCCTGGGCGACCATCAGATCCTGGTAGTCGATGTCGATGCCGCTCGTCGCCACGGCCGGCGCCAGGCCGGGCTCGGGCTGGTAGGCTTCGTGGCCCAGTTCGAGCCGGGCCGGGCCTGCGCCTGCTTCCGTGGCGTTTCTCTCCGCGGCCTGCCGCGTCACCGCGTTCAGGATGGTGGCCGTGGCATCGATGTTGAGCGTGTCGCCGAACTCATACGGCTTGGGTGCGCCGCTGGTCTCGACGCCGGTCGACAGGTCGCGCGTGTCGTGCCGGCCCGCGCTGCTGTGACCGAGCGAGCCGAGCAGATCCCGCAGCGCCTTGAATCCCAGGAAGTCCAGCGCCTTGTCGGTGACCTCGAAGTGCACCTCACCCGGATCGCCCTCTCCGGCACCGCCCGCCTGCTGTCGCCGTTGCCGCTCGGCCTCGAGGTCGGGCGCGGGGCTGATGTAGCCCGACTCCTGCATCCGCTGGATGATCTGCTCGATGAGTTGCTCGAGCTGTTCGCGGATCTCCTCTTCACTGCCTTCGGCCTGGTCGCCGAACAGCTTGTCGACGACGTCCGGCGGCAGCACGCCGCCGCTGAACAGCGCTTCAAGGATCGCGTCGTGCAGCGCCTGCATCGTCCGATCCATGCCGCCCGTCGGATCCCACGGGTTGTCGAACCCGCTCGAGAGCAGCAGGTCGCTCAGCTTCGACATGAGCTCGTCCATGTCGAGATCGTCGAGCGGGTTCGGGACGTACTTCGAGTACTTGAATTTCATCGTCTCAGACCGCGCGCCATCGGGATGTCCTCCGGGCCTGCGTCAGTTGTAGTACCGCTTCTTCTTCCGCCCGCCGCCCTCGTGCCCCGGCTCGTTGTCATCGTCGGGGGTGAGCACCGGCGTGCGGCGTTCCGTGGCCGCGGCGGGCCGGCGCGCCGGCTCCGCGCCGTGGAAGCCGCGCCCGTCGCTGCGGCTGATCTTCTTCTGCGCGTACAGACCTTCGAGCACGAAGTCGATGGCGGCGGCCAGCAGCGGCGCCGGGGCGTCGGGAGGAATCCCCGCCCGGCGCGCGGTCTCGACCAGGCCCTGCACCTTGCGGGCCTCGTCCAGGACGGTCGCGGCCGGCTCGAGATCGCCCAGGTTCAGCGACCCTCCCAGGTCGAACCATTCGACGATGCCGCGCATGTCGGCGTCGGGGAAGCGGCCGTCGAAGACGTTGGCGACCGCCGCGCGAATCAACTCCCGCCCGATCTGGTCGGCGCCCTTCAGCTCGCCCTCGTACTCGAGCTCGAGCTTGCCGGTCATCGAGGGCAGCGCCGCGTAGATGTCGATGACGCGGGGCACCACCGGCGACTCGCCAGCCGCCAGCGCGCGCCGCTCGGCGTTGGAGACCACGCTCTCGAGCACGCTGATGGGCATCCGCTGGCTGACGCCCGACCGCTTGTCCACACGACGGTCCTGGCGGGCCTGGAACGCCAGCTCTTCGACCGCCTCGCGCACGAACGCCGGGACCAGCACCGACGTGCCGCGCTCGGTCCACGCCTCCTGCGCGGTGATGGCCATGGCCTCGGCGCGTGACGAGAGGTAGTGCGTGCGGATCTCGGCGCCGATGCGGTCCTTGAGTGGCGTGATGATCTTGCCGCGCGCGGTGTAGTCCTCGGGATTGGCCGAGAAGACCACCATCACGTCGAGGGGCAGGCGGACCGGGTAGCCTTTAATCTGCACATCGCCTTCCTGCAGGATGTTGAACAGGCCCACCTGGATCTTGCCGGCGAGGTCCGGCAGCTCGTTGATGGCGAAGATCCCGCGGTTGGCGCGTGGCAACAGGCCGAAGTGCATCGCCAGTTCGCTGCCCAGCTGCAGCCCGGTCTTCGCCGCCTTGATCGGGTCGATGTCGCCAATCATATCGGCGATGGTCACGTCCGGCGTCGCGAGCTTCTCGATGTAGCGGGCCTCGCGCGGCAGCCAGGCGATGGGCATCGCGTCGCCTTGCTCGCTCACGAGGTGGCGCGCGTACGCGGAGAGGGGCGCGAGTGGGTCGTCATTGATCTCGCTGCCCGGCACCACCGGCAGCCACTCGTCCAGCAGCGTCGTCAGGGCTCGCAGGATGCGGGTCTTGGCCTGCCCGCGCAGGCCCAGCAGAATGAAGTGGTGCCGCGACAGGATGGCGTTGGCCAGCTGCGGCACCACCGTGTCGTCGTAGCCGATGATGCCCGGAAAGAGTGTTTCGCGGCGGCGGAGCCGTTCAGTGAGGTTGTCGCGGACCTCGTCCTTGACGGGTCGGCGCCGGTACGCGCCGCTGGCGACGGCAGCCTTCAGCTCGCCCAGGGTCTCGATGCGGGGTGGTGCGGACATGTCGCCTATTATGACTCCGTGCCGGCCCGCCCTGGTTCGCTTCCCACGGTCTTCCAGACGAGTCGCCCACTGGTGTTCGCGCATCGAGGCGGAGCCGCGCTCGCGCCCGAGAACACGGTGATTGCGTTCGAGGGCGGCCTCTCGCATGGCGCCGACGGCATGGAGCTCGACGTGCACCTGTCCCGTGACGGTGTGCCCGTCGTCATACACGACGGCACCCTGAATCGCACGACCAACGGGACGGGGGAGGTGGCGTCGTTCAGCGCCGCCGAGCTTGCGGCGCTCGACGCGGGCTCCCAATTCGACCCCGCCGGGGGCTTTCCCTTCCGCGAGCGGGGCCACGGCGTGCCCACGCTCGAGGAGGTGCTGGCGCGGTGGCCGGCGGCCCGGGTGATCGTGGAGATGAAGAACGGGACGGCCGCACTCGGGGTCGCGGCGGTCGCCGTGGTCAGGCGGGTGGGCGCGCAGTCGCGCGTGTGCCTCGGGTCGTTTCAGCAGGAGGCCCTGGACGTCGTCCGCGCCCTGGCGCCGGAGATCGCCACCAGCGCCTCCCAGGAGGAAGCGAAGCGCACGCTTCGCCGATCCTGGGTACGATGGCCGTTCGTCTCATCGCGACCCTACGCCGCGTTCCAGGTGCCCGAGTGGGCGGGTCGAACGCGTGTCGTCTCACGAGCGTTCGTGACGCAGGTCCACCGCGAGGGGCAGGTGCTGCAGGTGTGGGTGGTGGACCGCGAGGAAGACGCCCGGCGCCTGCTGGACCTCGGCGTCGACGGGCTCATCACGGACCGCCCGGACGTCCTGGTGCCGTTCCGCGACCGTTGGGCGGCCGAGAACCCGCCTTCGCTCAGCCGAACCGCGAGAGCTTCGGCAGGCAGGCCCGAGGCCCCCACCCTTCGGCCGAGAACCTGAGAACCGAGAACCCTAGAACCGAGAACCCTAGAACCGAGAACCC
>DAIRFN010000042.1:11261-14106 GCA_036795065.1 Vicinamibacterales bacterium | reverse complement strand
AGAACCGAGAACCCTAGAACCGAGAACCCTAGAACCGAGAACCCCATGATCCCTCCGACCCTTCAGGACGTCTACGCCGCCCGCGAGCGCATCGCGACGCACGTGCCCGCGTCGCCCTTGATGAAGCACCCGCTGCTCGATGAGGAGAGCGGCCTCGACATCCGGGTGAAGCACGAGAACCACAATCCGACCGGCGCCTTCAAGGTGCGCGGCGGTGTGAACCTGGTGAGCTCGCTCGCGCCCGAGGAGCGCGCCCGCGGCATCGTGACCGCCAGCACCGGCAATCATGGCCAGTCCATCGCCCTGGCCTCGCGACTGTTCGGTGCGGCGTGCACGGTGTTCGTTCCCGACGGCAACAACCCCGAGAAGAACGCGGCGATGCGGGCTTTCGGCGCCACGGTGGAGGAAGGCGGCCGTGATTTCGACGAGGCTCGCGGCCGCTGCGAGCAGCACGCCGCGAGGACCGGGGCCCGCTACGTGCACTCGGCCAACGAGCCGCTCCTGATCGCGGGCGTTGGCACCTACGCCCTGGAGATCTTCGAGCATGCGCCTGACGTGGACGTGGTGTTCGTCCCCATCGGCGGCGGAAGCGGCGCCTGCGGGCTCATCACCGTCCGCAACGCGCTGGGATCGAAGGCGCGCATCATCGGCGTGGGCGCCGCGAACGCCGATGCCATCGAGCGCTCGTGGCGCGGTCCGGAACGCGTCGTGGGGGAGTCGGCCGACACGTTCGCCGAAGGCATGGCCACGCGCGTCACCTTCGACCTGACGTTCGGCATCCTGAAGCGGTACCTCGACGACTTCGTGTTGCTCTCCGAGGACGAGCTCGCCGAGGGCGTGCGTCTTGCGCTCCGCACCACGCACAACCTGGCCGAGGGTGCCGGGTCGGCCTCACTTGCCGCCGCGATGCAGCTGAAGGATTCGCTGCGCGGCCAGAAGGTCGTGTGCGTCATGTCGGGTGGCAACCTCGATCAGGCGAAGCTGCGCTGGATCATCGGCTGAGCGCGATCCGGGAACCTCGCCCCGCTCGAGGGTGTCCTAAAGGCCGTTCCTTCCTGCCTCCGCAGGAAGCACTCTGGAGGACTCATGAAGAAGCGGTTCCTGACTGTCGCCCTCGCCCTCGTTGCCCTGCCATTACTCGCCACGCCGGCTCTGGCCAACTACCGACCGGCCACCTTGTTCATCACGCACGGCATTCCCGGCGCGAATGGCTTCCCGGTCGACATCTCCGTCTCGGGCCCCGGCGGTATCCGCGCCTGCCTGCCCGGCGTGACCTTCGCCACCGTGGCCGGACCGTGGCACGTGCCGGCCGGCACTTACACCATCGCGATCCGGCCGGCCAACCGTGACGCCTGCAGCGAGGCACCCGTGCTTGGACCCGTGGGCATCCCGTTGGAGAGGGGCGAGGATGCCGCCATCGTGGCACACCTGACGGCCGAGGGTCAGGCGACGGCCGGGAAGTACAACGTGGATCTGCGGCCGGCCGGCTTCGGCAAGGCGCGCGTGAACGTGTTTCACCTGGCGGCGGCTCCCGCCGTTGACATCGCGGTGAAGCGCGGCAACCGCACGGCCCTCGAACTGACCGACGTGGAGAACGGCGACTCGGCCGCCGCCGGCCTCCGCCCCGGTTCCTACGAGGTGGCCATCGCACCGGCGGGAGACCCGACCCCGGTCTTCGGGCCCGTCAACCTGCGGCTGCGTCCGTTCGTGGCGTACCTCGTGTTCGCCATCGGCTCCCTTGCCGACGGCAGCTTCACACTGGCGACGGGCCAGACCTGGGTCCAGCCCCGCTAGCCCTGCGCTCGAGGATGCCGCCATGGCCCGACGGCTCGGGCCGTGGCGTAGCATCTCAGGGATGGCTCCGCCCGTCCCCGTCCCCGCCTGCCGGCCCGCGGCCAACATCCCGGGGCATGCTGGGCGCTGCACTGGCGTTCGGCACGCTCGTGTCGCGACGCCGTTCATCGCCTACCTGTTCCGCACGCCGATCAACAACGGCGGCGTGTTGGGCCTGCTGACCCTCTTCGCGCTCTCCGCGGTCCTCCTGCTGCTGTCGGTCGGAAGCCTGATGCTGTTTCTGCGCGGACACGCGCGCGCACTGACGCCGTCGCGCCACGACGATCTCGATGCCAGGGTCCCATCGGATCAGCGTGCGCTCATGCTCGCGTTCGCCTTCGACGCCGAGGACCTGCGCGCCAATCGTGCCGGCGAGCTGTCCGCGCGCCAGCGCGCCAACCTGCGTGCGGGCCGGCACGGCATGATCGCCATGGGGGCGACGATGCTCGGGGTCACCTATCTCGGCCTCGCGACGCTGCCCGTGCTGCTCGGTGCGGGTGATCTGCGCACCTCGGTCCTGTCGAGCGATGCCGCAGGCATGTGGATTGGGGTGGGACTCATCATCGCGATCATCGGCGTGTCGTTCTTGTACACCTGCCGTCACGTCCGGGACCAGGTACACGACCGCATGTCCATCGCCGAAGGGGTTGCGGGCCCCCCCGGGGCACGGCGGCGATGGCCACCCGGCCTCCCGCAGCGTGCGCACGGTGCCGGTTGGCGACGTCGCGGTGCCGGTCATCGAGGCGGCACAGGCGGAGGCCGTTCGCGAGGGTCGGCGGTATCGTGTGTGTTACGTGCGGGCGCCCATCGCGATCGTGCTCTCCATCGATTCGCTCTGACCACCGCGCCGGCGGTCCGTCGTCAGCGCCGCCGGGCGACCGTCTGGAAGACCGCGTCGTACATGGCGGCCGTCACCGTGCCCGTGTTGGTGTTCTGACGTGAGGGGTGATAGCAGCCCACCAGGCGATGCGCCGAGCCGGACAGGAGCGGACCGGAGGCCTGCGCCTGTGCG
>DAIRFN010000042.1:0-11251 GCA_036795065.1 Vicinamibacterales bacterium | reverse complement strand
GACGCCGTGGCCGAACGCCGGCCGCGGGCGCGGAAGCGCGGTGTGACGGCCCAGCAGCTGCAGCCACGCGTCCCAGGCGATCCGGCCGAGCGCCACCACCGTGTCCACCTGCGGCAGGCATGCCAGCTCGGCATCGAGGTGACGCAGGCACGTAGTGATCTCCTCCGGCGTGGGCGTGTTCTGCGGTGGCGCGCAGCGCACGGCCGCCGCGATGTACGCGCCGGTGAGCACGAGCCCATCGTCCGGCCGCTCGGAGGTGTTGCGATTCGCGTAGCCGGCCCGGTGCAGGGCGGCCATCAGGAAGTCCCCTGAGCCTCCGACACCGTCGCCCGTGAAGACGCGCCCCGTGCGGTTGGCCCCGTGCGCAGCCGGCGCCAACCCGAGGATCAGCACGCGCGCCTGTGGGTCGCCGAAACCCGGGACCGGCCGGCCCCAATACGTCCAGTCGCGATATGCGGCCCGCTTCGTTTCCGCCACACCTCGGCAGTAGGCGCGAAGGCGCGGGCACCGCTCGCAACCAATGATCGTGCTGGCTACGGCCGAGAGGGAGGAAGGATGGCGAAAGCGTGGGCTTTTCTTCGTCTTCACACTACAATGGTACGATTGCCTACCGACGAGAAGGAAGGTCATACACGGCCATGAGAAATACTGCTCCGATGGATGCCGCGCAGCTCGAAGCCCTCGAAACCCGTGAGTGGCTCGACTCGCTGGACGATGTGATTCGCCATGGGGGGGCGGCCCGGGTCGGCCGCCTCCTCCGCGACCTCGGCATTCATGCCCAGAAGTCCGGCGCCAAGCTGCCCTTCACCGCCAACACCCCCTACATCAATTCCATCCACCCCAGCGACGAGGTCCCGTACCCGGGCAGCCGCGAAGTCGAGCGCCGCATCAAGAGCCTCGTCCGCTGGAACGCGATGGCGATGGTCGTGCGCGCCAACCGTATCGAGGATGGTATCGGCGGCCACATCTCCACGTTCGCCTCATCCGCCACGCTGTACGAGGTGGGGTTCAACCACTTCTTCCGCGGCCGCGATGACGGGAACGAAGGCGACATCGTGTATGTCCAGGGCCACGGCTCGCCGGGCATCTACGCGCGCGCGTTCCTGGAAGGGCGCATCAGCCTGCAGCAGCTCGAGAACTTCCGACGCGAGCTGAAGCCGGGCGGCGGGCTGTCGTCCTACCCGCACCCGTGGCTGATGCCCGACTTCTGGGAGTTCCCCACGGTGTCGATGGGCCTTGGGCCGATCATGGCCATCTACCAGGCCCGCTTCAACCGCTACATGGAAGATCGCGGGCTGAAGCCGGAGACCGACGCCAAGGTGTGGGCCTTTCTCGGGGACGGCGAGACCGACGAGCCCGAGTCGCTCGGCGCCATCACGTTGGCCTCCCGTGAAAAGCTGGACAACCTGATCTTCGTGATCAACTGCAACCTGCAGCGTCTGGACGGCCCCGTGCGAGGCAACGGCCAGATCATGCAGGAGCTCGAGGCCATCTTCCGCGGCGCGGGCTGGAACGTCATCAAGTGCATCTGGGGCTCGGAGTGGGACGCGCTGCTCGAGAAGGACACCGACGGCCTGCTCGTCAAGCGGATGGGCGAGGTCGTGGACGGCGAGTACCAGAAGTATGCCGTCGAGTCGGGCGCCTACATGCGCCAGCACTTCTGGGGTGCCGATCCGCGGCTGCTCGACATGGTGAAGCACCTGTCGGACGAACAGCTGAAGCGTCTCAAGCTCGGCGGGCACGACCCGGTGAAGGTCTACAACGCCTTCAAGCGTGCCACCGAGACCAAGGGGATGCCCACGGTCATCCTGGCCCGTACCATCAAGGGCTACGGCATCGGCGAGTCGGGTGAGGGCAAGAACATCACCCACCAGCAGAAGAAGCTGAACGAGGACGAGGTGCGGGCCTTCCGCACCCGCTTCGGGATTCCCATCTCGGACGACGAGGTCGCCGAGGCGCCGTTCTACAAGCCCGCTGACAACTCCACCGAGATCACCTACATGCGCGAGCGGCGCGAGGCCCTGCATGGCCCGGTGCCGAAGCGCCAGGACCGCTCGACGCCGCTGCGCGTCGAGTTCGGTGACACGTTCGAGGAGTTCCACAAGGGCACCGAGAACCGCAAGGCGTCCACCACGATGGTGTTCGTCCGCATGCTCTCGAAGCTGCTCCGCGACGACCACATCGGCAAGCTCATCGTCCCCATCGTCCCGGACGAGGCGCGGACGTTCGGCATGGAGGCGCTGTTCCGGCAGGTGGGCATCTACGCGCACGCCGGCCAGCTCTACGAGCCGGTGGACCGCGACACGCTGCTCTACTACAAGGAAGCCTCGGACGGCCAGATCCTGGAAGAGGGGATTAACGAGGCGGGCTCGGTGTCGTCGTTCATCGCCGCGGGCACCGCCTATGCCACCCACGGGATCAACACCATCCCGTTCTTCATCTTCTATTCGATGTTCGGCTTCCAGCGCATCGGCGACCTCATCTGGGCCGGCGCCGACATGCGGATGAAGGGCTTCGTGATGGGCGGCACCTCGGGCCGCACCACGCTCAACGGCGAGGGCCTGCAGCACGAGGACGGCCAGAGCCACGTGCTGGCGCTGCCCGTGCCGAACTGCCAGTCCTACGATCCGGCCTTCGCCTACGAGCTGGCGGTGATCGTGGAGGACGGCATCAAGCGGATGTACGCGGACCGCGAGAGCATCTTCTACTACCTCACGGTGATGAACGAGCAGTACGAGCATCCGCCGATGCCCGAGGGGGCGAAGGACGGCATCCTGAAGGGCCTGTACCTCTGCAAGCCCACCAGCAAGCCCAAGGCCAAGCTGCGGGCGCAGCTCTTCGGCAGCGGCACCATTCTCACCGAGGCGATGAAGGCCCAGCAGATCCTCGAGGAGCAGTACAACGTGGGCGCCGACGTGTGGAGCGTCACGAGCTACGTGAACCTCTATCGCGACGGCCACGCGGCCGAGCGGTGGAACCGGCTGCACCCGAACGACAAGCCGAAGGTGCCCTACGTCACGCAGGTCACGAAGAACGCCCCGGGCGTGTTCGTGGCGGCCTCTGACTACCTGAAGGTACTGCCCGACGCCATCGACCAGTGGCTGCCGAAGAAACTGCACGCGCTCGGCACCGACGGCTTCGGCCGCAGCGACACGCGCGCGGCGCTCCGCGACTTCTTCGAGGTGGACGCCCGCTTCATCGTGCTCTCCACGCTCTACGCACTGATGCAGGAGAAACAGGTCGAGCCGTCCGTCGTGGCCAAGGCGATCAAGGACCTCGGCATCAACCCCGAGAAGCCGAACCCGGCCATCAGCTGAGGACCCCGAACCGTGACCGACCTCGTTCTTCCGAATCTTGGTGACGGCGTCGCGCAGGGCGACGTCCTGAAAGTGCTGGTGAAGCCGGGCGACCCGCTGAAGGTGGACCAGCCCGTGCTCGAGCTCGAAACCGACAAGGCCACCATCGAGGTGCCGTCCACGCTGGCCGGCATCGTCAAGTCCGTCCGCGTGAAGGCGGGCGACAAGGTGAAGCCAGGGCAGGCCGTGATGACCGTCGATCAGGGCGTGGCCGGCGCACCACCCGAGGCGGAGCTGCGGACGGCCGAGGCGCCGAAGGCCGAAGCCGCAGCGCCCGCGCAGGTCGAGACTCCCGCGCCTGCACCAACGGCGCCACCCGCGTCCGCCGCCGAGCCGGAGCGTCCCAGGGCGGCGGTGGTGGACATCGCGGCCGCGCGACAGCAGGGGCCCGTTGCCCTGCAGGTCTCCACGGCCCAACCGACCGCGCCGGCCGCGCCGTCCGTGCGCCGGCTGGCCCGCGAGATCGGCGTCGACATCGCGCAGGTCACCGGCACCGGTCCGGGCGGCCGGATTTCCCAGGACGACGTGAAGGAGTTCGCGAAGCGGGTGATGACCAGCTTCGGCAGCGCGGGCCAGGCGGCGGCGGTCACCGGCGTGGGCGCGCCGCTGCAGGTGCGCGCGCTGCCCGACCTCTCGAAGTTCGGCGAGACCGAGCGGAAGCCGATGACCGGCATCCGGCGCAAGACTGCCGCGCACCTGAGCAGCGCGTGGAACACCATCCCGCACGTCACCCAGTTCGACAAGGCCGACATCACGCAACTGGAGCAGATGCGCAAGAAGTACCGCTCCGAGGTGGAGAAGGCGGGCGGCAATCTCACCGTCACCGCCGTGGCCGCCAAGGTCCTGGCCAGCGCGCTCAAGGTGTTCCCGCAGTTCAACGCCTCGGTCGACATGGCGGGCGAGGCGATTGTCTACAAGAAGTACATCAACGTCGGCATCGCGGTGGACACCGATAACGGCCTGCTCGTGCCGGTGGTGCGCGACGCCGACAAGAAGAACCTGTCGCAGCTGTCGGTGGAGATCCAGCAGCTGGCCGAGAAGGCCCGCGCGCGCAAGCTCTCGCTCGACGACATGTCGGGCGGCTCGATGTCCATCTCGAACCTGGGTGGCATCGGCGGCACGGCGTTCACGCCCATCATCAACTGGCCCGAGGTGGCCATCCTGGGTATCTCGCGCGGCATCTTCGAGCCGGTGTGGAACGGCGAGTCGTTCGAGCCGCGGCAGATGCTGCCGCTGTCGCTCAGCTACGACCACCGGATCATCGACGGCGCCGATGCCATCCGATTCCTCCGCTGGGTCGCCGAAGCGCTCGAGAGCCCTTTCGCGCTGGCGCTTCGAGGGTAACGCCATGGCCACACGTGTTGCAGTGCTGGGCGCAGGCCCGGGCGGATATGCGGCCGCGTTCTACGCTGCCGATCTCGGCATGGAGGTCACGCTCATCGGCGAGGAGAAGAACCCTGGCGGTGTCTGCCTCTACAAGGGCTGCATCCCGTCGAAGGCGCTGCTCCACGTCGCGAAGGTCATCGACGAGGCGCATCACGCCACCGAGTGGGGCGTCACCTTCGGCGAGCCGAAGGTCGACGTGGACAAGCTGCGCGCCTACAAGAACCGCGTGGTGGAGAAGCTGACCAGCGGCACCGGCCAGGTGGCCAAGCTGCGGAAGGTCCATTACATCCAGGGCCGCGCCTCCATCGTCGATCCGACGACCCTGCGGGTGCAGAAGAGCGAGGGCGGCGAAGAGACCGTCAGCGTGGACTACGTGATCCTCGCGACCGGCTCCCACCCGACACGCATCCCCTCGCTGTCGCTCGACTCGCCGCGCGTGCTCGATTCCACCGGCGCGCTCGACCTGCCCGAGATCCCGAAGACGATGCTGGTGATCGGCGGGGGATACATCGGTCTCGAACTCGGGTCGGTGTACGCGGCCCTCGGCACGAAGGTGTCGGTGGTGGAGATGACGCCGGGCCTGCTGCCGGGCGCCGACCGCGACCTCGTGCGCATCCTGAACCAGCGCGCGGAGAAGGTGTTCGAGAAGATCTACCTCTCGACGAAGGTCACCGGCATGAAGGACGCGAAGACGGGCGTCACGGTGAGCTTCGAGGGCGAGGGCGCCCCGGCCGAGGCCTCGTTCGACTACGTGCTGGTGGCCATCGGCCGGCGCCCGAACGCGAGCATCGACGGGCTCGAGCGGACGAGGGTGAAGGTGGACGCGAAGGGCTTCATCGAGACGGACGGCCAGCGGCGCACGGCCGAGCCCACGATGTTCGCCATCGGCGACGTGGCGGGCGAGCCCATGCTGGCGCACAAGGCGTCGCATGAGGCGCGCGTGGCCGTCGACGCCATCGCGGGCCACAAGGCGGTGTTCGAGCCGGCGGCCATTCCCGCCGTCGTGTTCACCGACCCGGAGATCGCATGGGCGGGCCTCACCGAGGCCGACGCGGAGAAGCAGGGGGTGACGGTGGAGGTTGCGCGCTTCCCGTGGGGTGCCTCGGGTCGCGCCATCGCCATCGACCGCGTGGACGGGATGACCAAGCTCCTCATCGATCCGAAGACGGAGCGCATCCTCGGCGTGGGGATTGTCGGGTCTGGCGCGGGCGAGTTGATCTCGGAGGGCGTGCTGGCCATCGAGATGGGCGCGACCGCGTCGGACGTGAAGCTCACCATCCACCCGCATCCCACGCTCACCGAGACCGTGATGGAGGCCGCCGAGCAGTTCTTCGGGCAGGCCACGCATGTGTACAAGCCGAAGAGAAAGTAACCGCCTGGCGATCGATCTGCATACCTGCGGACCTTGGGGTCCTGTGTGTTGAGCTGGTGATGCCTGTGAACGGCGGGTCTGGGCCCGCCGTTCGCACGTACGGCGGGGGGCATCTGTGCGTCGGGGTCTGTTGCGTGGGGTCTGTTGCGTGGGGTCTGTTGCGTGGGGGTCTGTTGCGTGGGGGTAGGAGCGCACCCGGACCGACTACGCTGCCGTTGCCGTGCACCGTGCCCGTGTCGTACCTGCCTCGGCGCCGAGGTTCCCGGCAAGATGTACATCGACTCCGGCGGCGGAACCGCCACGAACCTGCACCAGGCCGATCTCTACGCGTTCCCGGCGCGCGGGTACTCCGCGGCGAACCCGCCGAACACATGGTCGGTACCTCTGGATTGCCGACCGCGGCCGGAATTTCCTCTGGGCCGTGGACACGGCCACCGACGTGATCGCCAACATCATCCCGCTCGAGGGCGAGGTTTCCTCCGACCCGACACCGGACCTCGTCGCTGTCTCACCGAACGGGAGCCACGCGTTCCTGTCCCTGCGCGGGCCGAACCCGCTGACCGCCGATCCGCACGTCAGCACCGGCAGCACGCCGGGCGTGGGCATCCTGAAAGTGCTCGAAGGGGGGCGAAGCGCGCTCTTCGAGAGCGTGGCTCCTGTCTCGACAACCGACGCGGGCGGAGTCGAGCGCGCGGATGTCCACGCGATGACGTTGCGCATCCTGAAGTGAGCGCGACAGCGCGGATCGGGCACACGACTGGTAGCAGGGCGTTGCGAAACCGGCGCTGCCCCCCGGGGAGGGCCTGGGGGGCGTCGTGGCTTCCGTCGTATGCTTCGTGTTCCCGCGACGCGTTCGCGCGTCTCGCTACCGCGCGAGGGCGGCTTCCGCGGCGTCGGCCTGCTCGTGCGCGTGGTACGAGCTGCGGATCAGGGGGCCTGCCTCCACGTGCGCGAAGCCGAGGCCGAGGGCGATGCGCTTGAGCTCGGCGAACTCGTCCGGGTGGTAGTAGCGCGTCATCACGGCGTGGTCGGGTGAGGGGCGCAGGTACTGGCCCAGCGTGAGGATGGAGACGCCTACCCCGCGCAGGTCCTTGAACACCTGCACGAGTTCGTCGTGTTCCTCGCCGAGGCCCACCATCAGCCCGGTCTTGGTCGGGATGCCCGGCGCGTACCTTCGCGCGCGGTCGAGCAGGTCGAGTGTGCGCGTGTACCTTCCGCCCGATCGCGCCATGCGATAGAGCCGCGGCACGGTCTCGGTGTTGTGGTTCAACACGTCGGGCCGTGCATCGAGCACCGTCTCGAGCGGCTCGCGTTCGCCCTTGAAGTCGGGAATGAGCACCTCGACGCGCGTGGCCGGCCTGCGCTGCTTGATCTGGCGGATGGTCTCGGCGAAGATCCCGGCGCCACCGTCCGGCAGGTCGTCGCGATCCACCGAGGTGATGACCGCGTAGGTGAGCCCCATCTTCTCCACCGCCTCGGCCACGCGGCCGGGCTCGCGCACGTCCAACGGCTCGGGCTTGCCGTGGGCCACCGCGCAGTAGGCGCAGGCTCGTGTGCAGATGTCGCCGAGAATCATGAACGTGGCCGTGCCGTGGTGCCAGCACTCGCCGATGTTGGGACAGTGCGCGTCCTCGCAGACGGTATTGAGCTTCAGGTCGCGCATGATCCCGCGCAGGCGCAGGTAATTCTCCGAGCCCGGAGCGCGGACCTTCAGCCAGTCCGGCTTCGGCGCGCGGGGCCTGATGAACTGCAGCGGGGCTTCGACCATCGGGTTTTCAGTGTACCCCGAAATACGAATCTGATGATCTATTGAGCTCGTGAGGTGGTGATCGATGCGTAGATCGGATGATCTGGGAATCTTATCTGGAGATCTATCTTGGGAACTGGAGGTCTATCTTGGGATCTGATGATCTTGCGCGGGTACGCCAGGTCGCAGGAATTGCCGGGAACTGCGGTCTTGCAGTGCGCAGAATCCGTGACGTCAGCCAGGGTGTGGTGCGCGATCCGGCCTGTTCCAGCGCGGCACGGGCGATGCTCTTCCTGGCCGGATGGAGCGATCGTCCCTCGAGGACCGGACCGCGACCTTCGCCGCGGACGTGTTCACCCTCACCGAAGAAGTGAGGCCCAGTCCTGGCGGGCGGCGACCGGCCGACCAGCTGCTGGACTGCGCCACCTCGGTCGGGGCAAACTACCGGGCATCGGCCCGTGCCCGCTCGCGAGACGAGTTCATCGCGAAGCTCGGCCTCGTGGCCGAGGAGGCGGACGAATCGGTGTACTGGCTCGAGTTCCTCTGGCGAGTGGGCCTGGGCAACCCGGACCGCGTGGAGCGCCTCCTCGCCGAGGCCAGGGAGCTGCGGGCGATCTTCGCCGCATCGTGCCGAACGGCCCGGCGAAATCACCAGGGCCGAAGGCTTCGCAACGAGCGCAAGGGGCGCAGATCAGAAGATAGTTCCTGAGATCACCACCAGATCACTAGATCAACAGATAGATCACCAGGTCCATCACCAGATCTCCAGATCTCCAAATCGATCACCACATCACCACATCAAGAGATCAACAGATGCAGACACTCGCCATCACCTGGCTTGGCCACTCGGCGTTCCGCGTGCGGACCCCCGGCGGCGTCGAGATCCTGTTCGACCCGTGGTACACCGGCAACCCATCGTTCCCCGAGTCGGCCCGCCCGAAGAAGGCCG
The DNA here is from genome assembly GCA_036795065.1 of Vicinamibacterales bacterium. Taxonomy (GTDB): domain Bacteria; phylum Acidobacteriota; class Vicinamibacteria; order Vicinamibacterales; family UBA2999; genus VFZN01. The sequence goes on along the minus strand of DAIRFN010000042.1, from coordinate 2,441 downwards.
ATCTCATCCTCGTGTCGCACGGCCACAGCGACCACATCACCGACGCGGCGGCCATGGCCCGGGCCACCGGCGCCACCGTGGTCGGGAACTGGGAAATCGTCACGTGGCTGGGCTCCAAGGGCGTGCAGGCGGTGGAGCCTATGAACAAGGGCGGCACGATCACCGCGAAGGGCCTCCGCATCACCATGACCGATGCCGCCCACAGCAGCAGCTTCGACGACAACGGCATCGTCTACCTGGGGGAGTCCGGGGGCTTCGTCGTGACGCTCGAGAATGGCCAGACGATCTATTACGCGGGCGACACGGCGCTCTTCGGCGACATGAAGCTCATCGCCGAGCTCTACGAGCCAGACATTGCGTTCCTGCCGATTGGCGACCGCTTCACGATGGGCCCCGATACGGCGGCCCTGGCGGCCAAGTGGCTGGGCGTGAAGCAGGTCGTGCCGATGCACTGGGGTACGTTCCCGCTCCTCACGGGCACGCCGGAGATGCTGAAGCAGCACCTCGCCGGCAGCGGGATTGAGGTGCTGGAGCTGAAGCCGGGAGAGACGGCTGAGTAGAATCCGGTCGGGAGTCGGGAGTCGGGAGTCGGGAATCGGGAGTCGGGAGGCGGGAGAACTCAGAACCAAGAACCGGCGAACCCGAGAATCTCAGGCCCTGAGTTGTCCGACCAGATAATCCGCGAAGGCTTCGCCAATCTGGTCCGAGGTCATCGACCCGGCCGGGTCGAACCACTTACTGATCCAATTCACCGCGCCCATGATGGCGAACTCGATCATCTTCGGGTCGCCCTTCGCGAACAGGCCATCGTCCATGCCCTGCCGGATGATGGCGCGCATGCCGCGATCGAACTCGTCGCGCTTGGCGATGATCTTCGTGAGGAGGGGAGCCGACAGTGCCTCGGGATCGAGCGTCAGCGCCGTGCCCTGCAGCTCGTCGAGGATCAGGTGCACGAAGGCGAGGATGAGCTTCCGCAGTCTCTGATCGGCCGGAATCGATTCCTGCTGGACCTGCTCCATCAGGCTGAGCAGGATGTCGAGCGAGTACTCATGGCAGGCGTAGAGGATGTCTTCCTTGTTCCGGAAGTAGTAGTAGAGATTCCCCTTCGTCATCGCCAGCGCCGAGGCGATCTCATCCACGCTCGCGCCGTGGTACCCGCGCCGCCGGAACGCCGCCGCCGCGCTCTTCAGAATCTCCACCCGCCGGTCGGTCGTCGCCGCAGCCCGAGCCATGTCTGTAGAGGTTAGCACATTGTTTGAACGAGCGTTTAAATCGTAGTAGACTCGCTCGGTGGAAACCGCAACATCCTCCCCGTCGATCACGTTCGAGACCTCGCCCGACCAGTACAAGCACTGGAAGCTCACCGTCGAGGGTCCTGTAGCCACGCTGGCGATGGATGTGCGCGAGGACGCGGGTCTCAGGCCCAACGACTACAAGCTGAAGCTCAATTCCTACGACCTCGGCGTCGACATCGAACTCGCCGACGCGCTGCAGCGCCTGCGCTTCGAGCACCCCGAGGTGCACTCGGTCATCCTGTCGAGCCTCAAGCCGCGCATCTTCTGCGCCGGCGCCAACATCTTCATGCTGGCTACCTCGAGCCACGGCTTCAAGGTGAACTTCTGCAAGTTCACGAACGAGACGCGCCTCGGCATGGAGGACATGAGCGCCCACAGCGGCGTGAAGTTCCTCGCGGCGCTGAACGGCATCTGCGCGGGCGGCGGCTACGAGCTCGCGTTGGCGTGCGACGAGATCTACCTGGTGGACGACGGGAGCGCGGCGGTGTCGCTGCCGGAGACGGCGCTGCTCGGCGTGCTGCCGGGCACCGGCGGCCTGACGCGCGTTGTCGACAAGCGGAAGGTGCGTCGCGACGTGGCGGACCACTTCAGCACGCTCGCGGAAGGCGTCCGCGGCAAGCGGGCCGTGGACTGGCGCTTCGTGGACAGGGTGGTCCCCACCAGCCAGTTCAAGGAGTCGGTCGAGAAGCGCGCGCGCGAGCTGGCGGCGATGTCGGACCGGCCGGCCAGCGGCCCGGGCATCACGCTCGGCCCTCTGAATCCGTCTGTCGATGGCGACACCATCCGCTACAAGTACGTGACTGGCGCCGTTGATCGCGCGAAGCGCACGTGCGAGCTGACGGTGAACGCTCCAGGCGCAGGTGCCCCTGGGGCTGAGGCCTCGGCGCTTCGGACGGAGTGCCCGACGACGCCGGACGAGTTCCTGGCGGCGGGCGATCAGGCCTGGGCGATACGCGCGTTCCGTGAGCTGGACGATTGCCTCTTGCGCCTGCGCCTCAACGAGCCCGAGATCGGCACGGTGATCGTCCGCGCCGTGGGCGACCCGCAGGCCGTGCTGGCCGCAGACGAGGCGCTGGCCGCGCACCAGGACCATTGGCTGGTGCGCGAGATCATCGGCCTCATCCGCCGCACGCTGAAGCGCGTGGA
>DAIRFN010000286.1:0-7233 GCA_036795065.1 Vicinamibacterales bacterium | reverse complement strand
CCGTGCCGCCCGCCGCGGCGTAGTCCAGCAGCCGCTGGTTGTAGGCGCGCAGGTCCTGCCGCCGCTCGTAGGCGCGCACACCGGTCATCACCACGTCGTACTTCGACAGGTCGCCCCAGGCGAGCTCGTCCGCGCCAATCTGCGAGACGGACACGCCCAGTTGCTCCAGCGCCGCGGGCACCTCGTCGCCCACGCCCATCACGTAGCCCACCTTCACCCCGGGGCGCACGGCCACGTCCACGGCCTTCGCGGTGATCTCAGGTGACAGCAGCACATGACGCCGCGTCGTGTGCGGATACTCCACCAGTTGGTAACCCTGCGCGTAGGCGGTCGTTCCATCGCGGACGACCGCCTTCACCTTGAAGGTCGAGCCCCCGGGCTTCGCGGCGGCCGATGCCAGTGCAGGCGACGGCGGCACGGACACCTGGAAGCGGACCGTGATGGCCTCGTCTTCGCGCGAGAACGTCACCGCCTGCGTGGACGGCGTGGCACGCCAGCCCTGGGGCAGCGCGAGGGCCACCTCGCCCTTTGCCACGCCCCTCGCGTGGTTTACCACGGTGACGCGCACGTCCTTCGCCGTGCCGCGCGCGTTGGCCGGCGTGGCACGTGTCGGCACGATCAGCGTCTCGGGCGTGGCGGTGACGGCGAACGCGGGCACCACGTGCAGCTCCGCGCGCTTCTCGCCGCTGAACAGGTTTCCCTCCGAGCGGGCCTGCACCGGCACGGTCACCGGGAACTCGACACCGCTCGTGGCAAGCGTGAACGTGGCGGTGAAGGGCGTGGGCCTGAACGGCAGGCCGAAGGGGACGTCCGGATCGAGCACGAACCGCGCCGCGTCGGTCGCGTACTTGAAGTGAGCGGCCGTCAGCCGCGCGTTCGCGGGCACGACCCCGCCCTTCTCCGTCGCCGGCTCGAACCCGTTCAACACCCGCGACGTCACCTCGACCGGCACGGGGCCGCGCGCCGCGGCGATGAGCTGCACGCCCACCTCCTGCCCCGGCGTCACGACGCCGTCGTTGGCAATGGCCTCGAGGCGGAGGTCCGTGGCCGCGGCGAGCGCGGAGATGAACTGCGACTCCTTCTGGGCGAGGCGAAAGTCGATCTCGTACCGCGCGTCCTCGGTGACGCCCATGCCGGCCAGGTCGCGGCGGAGGGTCCGCACGGCCGTGAGGCCTGATGCCAGCGCCGGAACGGTCGCGGCGTTGCCGTTTGCGCCAAGCTCGCGACGGGCCGTCCGCACGTGGCTGGCGATCGTGGCCAGCCCCGAAGTCAGCGGCGCGGGCGGCGTGGCACCCGCATGGGCGGCCAGCGAAGCCAGGCTCGTATCGACGCCGTCGAACGGATCGCTCTCCACCCGGTCCACGCCGTCGGGCAGCACTGTATCGCGCAGGCGGTAGGCGCGGATGCTGCCGGGCCCCATCTGGCCGCCGTCGCCAGGCAACGGCAGCAGCTGCGACATGCCCTGGCACTTGTGCATGCTGCGCGCCTCGCCGGCCAGCTCGTTGTAGGTGCGGCCGAGCACGCTGTCGTATTGCATGCCGCCGCCGAACAGCAACGGCTTCGAGGCGCCCGGACCAGCGAGCTGCGGCGCGGAGGCACCGCGCCCGCCTGCCTGCCCTGAGCCTGCCGAAGGGGGCCCCATCGGCCCGAACCCCGCCGTGTAGTAGAACTTGGCCGCCTGCCACGGCCGCAGGCCTTCCTTGATCTGCTCGGGGAACTGCGTCGGATCCGCTGCCGCCCGGAACGCCTCGGCGGTGAGCCGCGACGAGGTCTGGTGATGCTGCCCACCCCCCTCACCGTCGAACACGAACCCGACGATGACGTGCGGCCGGATGGTACGGATCATCCGCACGAAGTCGCCGAGGATCTCCTGCTTGCCCCACTTCTCCAGCGTCTCCTCGATCGAGAACGAGTAGCCGAAGTCCACGGCGCGCGTGAAGTACTGCTCGGCGCCGTCGTAGCGGTGCGCCGCCAGCAGCTCCTCGGTGCGAAGCACGGCCAGCGCCTCGAACAGCTCAGGGCCGATCTCGTTCTGCCCGCCCTCGCCGCGCGTGGCCGTCACCAGCGTGGCCCGCATCCCCTTGCCGTGCCCGTAGTAGGCCAGCATGGCGTTGTTCTCGTCGTCGGGATGCGCCGTCGTCATCATGAACGTGCCGACGGTCTCGAGCTTCCGCAGCTGCAGCTCCAGCGCCGGCGTGCCGCGGAGCGCGGCCACCGGCTGCAGCTGGTGCTGGGCACGGGGCGACGCGGCGGCGAGCGCCGCCAGAACGAGGGCAAGGGCGAGATGTGCGCGGCGCATCACGGACTCCGTCGGGAGGGAGCGAGGATCGAGAAGGGAGCGAGAAGCGTCGGGAGCGAATCGCGCCGGGACAGAACACGCCGGGAGGAAACAGGCCCCGGATCTCTCCCGTCGCCGTTCGCTCCCGACCGAGATTCCCCTCCCGAAGTGGTTGCGCGTCCCGGCACGATCAGAAGGTGAACTTGAACCCCAACTGGAACTGTCGCTGTTCGTAGCCGCCGGTCGGCGTCAGCTGATCGCCGCTGGTGGGGAGCGTCGCCAGCGGGATGCCCAGCGTGTCGGTGGCGATCGTCGCGTTCACGCCCGAGGTCTGCACCGTGTTGAAGATGTTCTTCACCTCGGCAATCACCTCGGCCGCGCGGTTGCCGCCCAGGCGGAGCCGGCGCGAGTAGCGGAAATCCACGTTGTAGCGCTCGGGCAGGTTCAGCGAGTTGCGCGACACGCCATCCGGACGGTCGCTGGTCGTGCCGTCGTTGTTCAGCTCGCGGTTGCTCCGCAGGTTCACCGGGATGCCGCTCGCGAACTGCAGAAGGATCCCGAAGACGTTGTCGTTCAGGATGGCGCCCATCGCGCCGTCGCGCTCGAACTGGGGCGTCGCCACGATGCTGCCGGTGAACGTGTGACGCTGGTCGAGGATGTTCGGGCCCAGATCGCGGTCCAGGTTGGTCACGTCCGTCCGGCCCGGATCGCCCTGCACCGAGAGCTGGCCCGTGATGGGCGCGTTGTCCTCGCTCTTCCCCAGCGTGTAGGCCAGGTCGAAGCCGATGCCGTTGACGTTGCGGCGCGTCAGCTGCAACGTCATGTTCCTGTAGGTGGAATCGCCGATCGACTGCGTGGAGTTGATCACGTTGTACCGGGGATCCACGCGGGTGGCCACGCTGGTGCTGAAGATCGGGATGCCGCTCGGCAGCGTGCCGATGGGGTTCTGGAGGTTGATGTTGGTCACCACCGGCAGGTTGTTCCCCTTGACGTACGACGCGCCGATGCCGAACGAGTAGCGATCGCTCAGGGCATGCTCGAACTGGACGTTGCTCTGCCACGACCGGGCGATCTGCAGGTCCGGATCGACCGTCCACGCGGTGTTCGGCTGGGCGCCAGCGCCCGCGCTCAGGATGTTGGGGAACGCCGGAGCGCCCGACTGGGAGGGCTGGAGCGTCGCCGACGCGCGCGCGTTGGTGCCGTCGTTCTGCAGCGCCTGCTCGTAGATGGCGTTGAGCGTCTGGTCGTACATGATGCCGGTGTTCGCCCGGATCACCGAGTCGCGTGATTCGCCCAGCGTCCACACCACGCCCACGCGCGGGGCGAAGTTGTTGTCGTCCGTGGGGAACTCCTGGGACGTGGCAATCGGGGCATTGGCCACGCCGTCCGGCACGCCGTACCGGTCGTAGCGCACGCCGTAGAGCACCTTCAGAGTGGGCGTCACCCGCCAGTCGTCCTGCACGAAGAAGCCGTACTGCGCGGTGGTGTACTCCAGCTCCGGCAGGCCGAAGTACTGGGTGAACGACTGGTAGCCGAAGGGGTTGGCGCCGCTGACCGCTGCCTGGTACGCCGCGGTGGTGGCGAACGTGTAGAGCGACGCGGGCGCGGCCGTGCGGGTGTCGGACACGAACTGCAGGTCGAGGCCCGCCTTGAGAGCGTGGTCGCCGCGCAGCCACGTGGTGCTGTTGTTGACCTGCATCACGTTCTGGGTGAAGCCGAAGCCCGCGTCGCTCACGCTGGCAATGGGGCCGCCGATGTTGGCGACTCCCGTGATGTTGACGGCCGGGCCCGTGCCCGACAGCGCGCTCGGCACGCGGCTCTGGTCGCGCGTTGCGTACTGGACGCGCAGCTCGTTCAGCAGGTTGCCGCCCATCGTCGAGATCAGCTGGGCGCCCGTGGAGTGCTGCCGGTCCGCAAAGTCGGTGGCGCGCTGCGACGACGTGAGCCCGCCGCCCACGTTCGCGGTGATGAAGTTGTCGAAGAACATGTAGCGCACCGACAGCCGGTTCGCCTGGTTGATCTGGTGATCGACCTTGCCGATGGCGAACTCGGTGTTCAGGCCGCGCGGCTGGTAGGCCGGCTCGCTCAGGCCCAGGGCCGCCTGGTTCGCCGGGCTGATGGTGATGACGCTCAGGCCCGACAGATCGCGCTCGGTGTGCTCGTAGCCGCCGAAGAAGTGCGTCTTGTCGCGGATGATGGGGCCGCCGAGGTCGAAGGTGTAGAGATTGACATCCGTGGGCGGCTTCGCGGCCGTCGCGGACGTGTAGAACGGCCGGGCCACCATCGACTGGCGCTGCATGCGGTAGCTGGCCTGCCCGCGGAAGCTGTTGGTCCCCGATGGCGTGATCGCGTTGTACACCAGGCCCATCGTCTGGCCGAACTCGGGCGCGTAGCCGGTGGTGACGACCTTGACCTCGCGGATCATCACTTCGGACATCGGCATCTGCCTGAGGCCCGCGCGATCCTTCTGCGTGTTGTTGCTGCCGTCCACCTGGTAGTTCACCCGCAGCAGCGCGCCGTTGGCCGTGAGGCGCGGGACGCCGAACTCGTTGGTCTCGAAGCCCACCACGCCCGGCTGCAGCAGCGCGAAGTTGTACGGGTTGCGCGACGTGAGCGGCAGCGTCTTGATCTCGGCAGTGCTCAGCGTCCGGCCCTGCTCGATCTTGCCGAGGTCCACGAGCGGCGCGTCCGCCGTCACCGTCACCGTCTCCTGCAGAGTGCCCACGCCGAGCTTGAAGTCGATGACGGCCGTCTGGCCCGCGCGCAGCGTGACGCCGGTCTGCTCGTATTTCTTGAAGCCCTGGAGCTCGGCCTCCACCCGGTAGGTGCCGAGCGGCAGCAGCGGCGCCCGGTAGAGGCCGCTTTCATTGGTGACGACCGCGCGCGTATCACCCGTGTCCACGTTGGTCACGGTGACGGTGACGCCGGGCAGCACCGCGCCCTGCTCGTCGGTGACGGTGCCTTCGATGGTGCCGTTGATGGCCGTGGACTGTGCCGCCGCGGGCAGGGCCATGGCCAGCGCGATGAGTACTGCAGTGATGATGCGGAGCATTGAGGGACGCCTCCAGGAGTGATCGATTTTGCAGTATGTCACAGGACCGTTACGACGCCGGGGAGGTGGCCGCCGTCCCCGGCCCGTGACGCATCTTGCCGGGGACAGAACCTGTGACCTAGGACCGTCCCCGCGACCATTGGAGACGTGGGCGGGTGGCTACAGGCTCCGGGCGAAACCGAAGTGCTCGTCGTCGGTCGTGGTCTCCCCGGTCACATGCCGCAGCAGGATGCGACTGGCCAGGTACGCGCGCGCGGGATCGTGCCCGGTGCCCAGCGCGAAGAGCTGGTGCGGGAAGTTGCGGTGGGGGCCCGCGTAGAGCCCGCCGTCGTTGCTGTGGGCCAGCGGCATCGACCACCCGAAGGCCGGTGGCACGCCGGAAATGGCGGGATAGAGCCGCGACAGCTCGTACATCAACTGCCCCGTGCGCTGCACGTGGAACCTCTCGCGTTGCCGGGCCGGCGGGCGCGGGCCATCGGCCCCGGACACGAGCACGCGGTTGTCCGCGGTCCAGCGAATGACGTGCGGAGGCGCGTCGATGTCGGTCACCACGCTCGCGCGCGGCCCCACGGCCTTGCGGACCAGCACGGGCAGCTCCGCGCTGAGCGCCAGCGAGCGTTCCTCGAACCGGAAGTGGCGCTTGAGCGCCTTCACCAGGTCGGTGGGCTCTCCGGTGCAATGAACCACCCGCGCGGCAGTGATGCGGCCCGCGTCGGTCACAACCGTCGCCACCTTCCGATCGAAGGCCACCTTCTTCACGGGCGACCGCTCGAAGATCTGTGCGCCGCGCGCGACCGCCGCGGCGGCGAAGCCAAGCAGCAGGCGATACGGATCGCACTGTCCCCATCCGGGCAGGCGGACGCCGCCGGCCGACTCCACGCCCACGGCTTTCTCGACCGCCGCCGGCTTGTGCCACGTCGCGCCGAGTTCGGCCCCGCGTCGCTCGTCCACGTCCCTCTGGAGGGCCTTGATGGGCTGTCCACCTCGCACGACACGCCAGGCGTCCAGCGTGTCCAACTCGGCCTTGATGCCGAGGCGGCGCGCCGCGGCAGCCAGGTCGAGCACCGCGCGGTGCGCGTGCTCGAAATGCGCCCGCGCCACGCGCCGGCCGGCCTGCGCCTCGAGCTCGCGAAAGGAGGCGGCGCCTTCAGGTGCCGCGACGCCGCTCGCCAGGCCGCTGCCCCCGCTCCCCAGACGGTCGGCCTCGAGCAGCACCACCCGCACCCCCGCCGCCGCGCAGGCGTAGGCCGTCATCACCCCGGCGAGGCCGCCGCCAATGACCACCAGCGGCGCCTCGACGGTCTCCTTGAACACAGGAAAAATGGGGCGTTTCTTGACGGGGAACCGGTCGAGCCACGGCGAGACGCCGTATCGAGTGGCGGGCACGAGGGGATATTAGCAGGACACCTCTACCCCTGGCTCGCGCGCCGTTCCCTGGCGAGCAGCTTCTTCTTCCTCTCCGCTCCCCACCGGTAACCTCCGAGGCCGCCGCCGGTCTGCACCACCCGGTGGCAAGGCACAACCAGCGCCACTGGATTGGTGGCGCATGCCCGGGCCACCGCACGCACGGCACCGGGCTGGCCGATGGACCGGGCGACCTCGGCATACGGACGAGTCTCGCCGTACGGGATGGCCTGCAGCGCTCGCCACACCTTCCACTGGAACGCGGTAGCACGGACGTCGATGGGCAGGTCCAGGGCCGGCAGTTCTCCCCGCAGGTGCTGGACGATGGCCTGTACCCACTCGTGGCGGCCCTTTTCCCCTTCGCGAATTTCGGCCGCGCTGTACTCCTTGTGGAGGTCGCGCGCGAGCTGCTCGTCCGAATCGCCCAGCTTCACGGCGCACACGCCACTGGCCGTGGTCGCCACCAGCAGCCGGCCGAACGGGCTCGGCACGATGGAAT
>DAIRFN010000285.1:0-7243 GCA_036795065.1 Vicinamibacterales bacterium | reverse complement strand
CCTCGAACTTCTGCAGCGCGATGTTCAGCGCGTTAATCGCCTCGAGATCCAGATGGTTCGTCGGCTCGTCGAGAATCAGCACGTTCGGCTTCTGCAGCATGATGCGGCAGAACAGCAGCCGCGCGGTTTCGCCCCACGATAACGCGCCGGTGGGTTTCAGCCCTTCTTCACCGCTGAACAGCATCTGGCCGAGCAGGCCGTGAATGTCCTGGCGGGACGCCTGCGGATCGAACTGGTGCAGCCATTCCACCGCGGTCATGCCCTTCTCGATGAGGCCGGTGTGGTCCTGCGGGAAGTAGCCGATGGCCACTTCGTGGCCCCACTTCACCGTGCCGGCGTCGATGTCGCCCGGCGCGTCGGCCATCAAGGCCTTGAGCAGGGTGGTCTTGCCCTGCCCGTTCCGGCCGGCCAGCACGACTTTCTCGCCGCGGCTGAGGATGGCGTCGAACCCGTCGATGACGACGTGGTCACCGTACGCTTTCCGGACGCCCTTGACGTCGAGGACGTGCCGGCCCGAGGGTCGCGCGGGCGCGAAGCGGATATAGGGCCGCTGGATGTTCGAGCGCGCCAGCTCATTCGTCTGCAGGCGCTCCACTTCCTTGCGGCGCGACTGCACCTGGCTGGACCGCGTGCCGGCCGAAAAGCGCGCGATGAAGTCGTTCAGCTGCGCGATCTTCTTGGCGCGCTGGGCGTTGTCGGCCTCCACCCGCGAACGGATCTGCGTCTTGGCCACCACCATGTCGTCGTACCCGCCGGTGTAGGTGATGATCGTCTGGTAGTCGATGTCGGCGGTGTGCGTGCAGACGGCGTTCAGGAAGTGCCGATCGTGCGAGATGACGATGAGCGTGCCGTCGTAGCGGTTCAGGAAGTCGATGAGCCAGTGGATGGAGTCGAGGTCCAGGTGGTTGGTCGGCTCATCCAGCATCAGGGCCTGCGGGTGGCCGAACAGGGCCTGCGCCAGCAGCACGCGGACCTTCTGGCCGCCCTGCAGCTCGGCCATGGGGCGCTCGTGCAGCTCATTGGGGATGTCCAGGCCCTGCAGCAGGATGGCTGCGTCGCTCTCGGCGGTGTAGCCGTCCTCTTCGCCGACGATGCCCTCGAGCTCGCCGAGCCGCATGCCGTCCTCGTGCGTCATGTCGGCCTTGGCGTACAGGAACTCGCGCTCCTCGAGGGCGGCCCAGAGCCGGGCATTGCCCATGATCACGGTGTCGATCACGCGGTAGCGGTCGAAGGCGTACTGGTCCTGCTTGAGGACGCCCAGCTTGGCCGGGCGCACCACGGTGCCTCGCTGCGGCGGCAGCTCGCCGGTCAGCAGCTTCATGAACGTGGACTTGCCGGCCCCGTTCGGCCCGGTCAGCCCGTAGCGCCGGCCCGGCAGGAACGCGGTGGTCACCTCGTCGAAGAGGACCTTCGACCCATAGCGCATCGAGACGTCGTTGACGGCAATCATTCTGGCGGTTCCGTTTCGAAAGACCTAAACACTCGATCATAGCATGCCCGGTGTAAGCTACGGCGATGCGCCTCGAAAACGAACGTCAGAGCACGAACATCGAAGACCGCCGCGGCCGCCGCATGGGCGGCCCCGTGGGCATCGGTGGGGGTGGTATCGGGATGGTTCTCATCATCCTGCTGGTGTCGTGGCTCACTGGCACCAACCCCCTGTCGCTGCTGCAGATGACGGAAGGCGTGCCAACCCAGGGGCCGGCGGAGAGCGTTCCCACCGGCACGGCCGGCGACGACCCGCAGTCGCAGTTCATCGGAGCGGTCGTCGGCGACCTCGAGGACACCTGGGGCGAGATCTTCGCGAGGGCGGGGGAGCGCTATCAGCCTCCGGTGCTGGTGCTGTTCGACGGCCAGGTGCAATCGGCCTGCGGCTTCGCGTCAGCCGCCACCGGCCCGTTCTACTGCCCGGCCGACAGCAAGGTCTACCTCGACCTGTCGTTCTTCCGCGAGCTGGATCAGCAGTTCGGCGCCCCGGGCGATTTCGCCCAGGCCTACGTGGTGGCCCATGAGGTCGGCCACCACGTCCAGAACCTGCTGGGGGTCAACGAGCAGGTGACGCGGCTTCAGCGACAGTCGTCAGAGGCGCAGGCCAACGCGCTGTCGGTGCGTCTCGAACTGCAGGCCGACTGCTTCGCGGGCCTGTGGGGGCATTTCGCCCAGCGGCAGAACATCCTCGAGCCCGGTGACGTGGACGAAGGGCTTCGCGCCGCCGCAGCCATCGGCGACGACCGCATCCAACGGCGCACGCAGGGCCAGGTCGTCCCCGAGAGCTTCACGCACGGCAGCTCTGAGCAGCGCGCCGAGTGGCTGCGCCGCGGCCTCAGCTCGGGACAGATTGGGGACTGCGATACGTTTGCTGGCCGGTAGCTGCGGGCCATTGACGGTTGGTGATTGCAGATTGAGCGATTGATTGAGGATTGGCGATTGGGGGATCGCGAGATTGCGGGATTGGGAGACCCGGTGATTGAACGCCTGACATCGACGAATCGCCAATGCCGCGATCGCTCAATCGCTAGTTGATCGCTCAATCCCCCAATCGCCAATCCTCAATCAATCGCTCAATCTGCAATCACCCAATCGCTCAATTCTCCTGGTGGCCCGCCTCACCATATCTTTGCCCGCTGGTCGGGCGGCAGGTAGAGTCGGTCCCCCTCCTTCACGCCGAACGCCTCGTAGAAGCCCGCCGCGTTCCTGGCGGGGACATTGGTGCGATACTCCTCGGGCGAGTGCGGGTTGGTCATCACCATCTGCCGCAGCGCATCGTCGCGCCGCTTGGCGGCCCACACCTGCGCCCAGCCCATGTAGAAGCGCTGGTCGCCCGTGAGACCGTCGAGCGTCGGCGCCGGCTGGCCCTTCAGCGACAGCTGGTAGGCGCGGTGCGCAATGATGAGGCCCGTCAGGTCGGCGATGTTCTCGCCCAGCGTGAGCTGGCCGTTGACCTTCAGGCCCGGCAACGGCTCCAGCACGCTGTACTGATCGACCACGACCTTCGCGCGCTTCTGGTACTCCTCGGCATCCTGCTTCGTCCACCAGTCGCGCAGGACGCCCGCCGCGTCGAAATTGCGGCCCTGGTCGTCGAAGCCGTGGCCCATCTCGTGGCCGATGACCGCGCCAATGCCGCCGTAGTTCGCGGCGTCGTCAGCGGCCATGTTGAAGAAAGGCGGCTGCAGGATGGCGGCGGGGAAGACGATCTCGTTGCGGACGGGGTTGTAATAGGCGTTCACCATCTGCGGCGTCATGCCCCACTGTTCGGGGTCGATGGGCTTGCCCACCTTGCCCAGCTGGTACTCGTTCTCGACGCGAACCGCGCGCATCACGTTGCCGACGAGATCGGCCTTCTGCACCTCGAGCTTCGAGTAGTCGCGCCACTTGTTCGGATAGCCGACCTTCGGGCGGAACTTCGCCAGCTTCTCCTGCGCCTGCTGCTTCGTCTCGGGGCTCATCCACTCGAGCCCGTCGATGCCCTCCTTGTAGGCCAGGCGCAGGTTCTCGACGAGCTGCTCCATGCGGGCCTTGGCCTCGGGCTTGAAATGCTTGTCGACATAGAGCTTGCCGAGCATCTCGCCCATGTTGGCGTTGATCGTGTTGACGGCGCGCTTCCAGCGCGGCTGAATCTCCTTCACGCCGCGGAGCGTCCGGTTGTAGAAGTCGAACTCGGCGTCGACGAACGCCTTACTCAGGTACGGCGCGAAGCCGTTGATGAGCGAAGCCTTCAGGTAGGGCTTCCAACGGTCCACCGGCGTGTCGTTCACCGCCGCCGCGAACGCCTTGATGTAGCTCGGCTGGTTCACCACCACCGCGGGGGCGTCGCTGACGCCGAGCTCGATGGTCCACGCGGACCAGTCGAAGCCCGGGAATTGCCTGCCGAGGTCCGCGGTCGCCACCTTGTTGTAGGTCTTCACGGCGTCGCGGCTCTCGACGTTGGTCCAGTGCGCGCGGGCCAGCCGCGATTCCAGGGCGAAGATTTCGCGGGCGGCGGCTCCAGGCGCCGGCTGATCGGCCATCTTCAAGATGTTCGACACGAAGCCGACGTACTGCTCGCGGTATTCCTTGAGCCTCGCCTCGTCCTGCAGGTAGTAGTCGCGGTCCGGAAGGCCGAGGCCTCCCTGGTAGAGGTAGAGGATCTCGCGATCGGGCTGCTGCGCGTCGCCGTCCACGTAGCCGACGACCGGGTTGATCAGGTTCATCTTGAAGAACCGCGCGAAGTGCCGCGCGAGGTCGGTCTTCGTCTTGATGGCGTCGATGGCGGCGAGCTCACCGGCGAGCGGCGTCAGCCCGAGCTCGTCGGCCCTCGGCTCGTTGAGGAAGCTCTCGTAGAAGTCGCCGATCTTCTGCGCGTCCGACCCCGGCGCCTTGTTCGTCGCCTTCGCGGCCTCGTCGGCAATGGCGCGCAGATCGACCTGCGACTTGTCGAAGAGGATGTCGAATGCGCCATAGGTGGACTTGTCGCCGGGAATCTCGGTGCGCGCCAGCCAGGCGCCGTTGACGTGCCTGAAGAGGTCGTCCTGCGCGCGGACGTTCTTGTCGGCCGCGGTGAGGTCGATGCCCGAGACGAGCGGAGCCGGCGCCGCGGCCGGAGCGGGCGCGGTCGGAGCCGAACACGCGGCCGGCAGCAGGCCACAGCCGGCGAGGAGCAGGCATGAAACGATACGCATAACCCTTGATTCTATCCCCGGCCGTCCACGGCGCTCCGCGATAGAATGCCGCCGCCCACGCACATGGCGTACGCGGGTGGAGGGACGAGCCGGATGCAGGCCGACGGGTTGGGGCTCCCGCTGACATTGCCCGTGCCCGGCGCCATCGTGCGGGCCTGGCGCCTGGGCGATGTGCCGTCGCTGGTCGAGCACGCCAATAATCGCAACGTGTCGCGCCACCTTCGCGACCGCTTTCCCCATCCGTACACGCGCGAGCATGGCCGGGGCTTCCTCGCGTGGATTGCGCAACAGGACCCGCCGAGCGTGTGGGCGATCGCGGTGGACGGCCGGGCCGTGGGAGGCATCGGCCTTCAGCTGGGGCAGGACGTCGAGCGTGTCTCGGCGGAGATCGGTTACTGGCTGGGCGAAGCCTTCTGGGGCCGCGGCATCGCCACCGCCGCGCTCGAGGCCGTCACCGCCCCGGCGTTTGCGACGTTCGATCTGGCTCGGATCTTCGCGCTGCCATTTGCCACCAACGCCGCGTCCATCCGCGTGCTCGAGAAGGCTGGCTATGTCCGCGAAGGGCACCTGCGCCGGAGCGTGATCAAGGACGGCGTGATCCAGGGCCAGTATCTCTACGCGCGCTACCGCTAGTCAGAAGAGACCACGAAGACACGAAGGTACACGAAGGACAACACGAAGTTCTGGATCAAGGGGAAGGTCTCAGAACCCAAGACCCAAGACCCAAGACCCTAGACCCTAGACCCTAGACCCAAGACCCTAGACCCCCGTCCCGTGCGACTAGTCGGTGATGGCGCCCAGTTGTTCGAATCGAACTTGAAGCGTAGGCTAGTCCGATATGGATGTGTCCTGCCCGGAGCTCATCGCGCGCCTGGATCGCTCGGTCGAGGCGGGTTCGATCGACGCCGTGACGGCCATGGTCAAGGCCGATCTCGAGGATCTGCTGTCACGCGGCGTCGTCGCGCTCCCGGACCTGTTCCGGCAGGTCAGGCCCGAGGCCTACGCGCGTCGGCTGCTGCACCGCGATCCGTCAGGGCGCTACACGGCCATCGTCATGACCTGGGGACCCGGACAGGGGACCCCGGTGCACGATCACGGCGGCCTGTGGTGCGTGGAAGGCGTGGTGGAAGGGCAGATTGCGGTGACGCAGTACGACGTGGCGCCGGCGGGAGGGGAGCAGTACGTCGTGACCATGCGCGACACCATCCTCGCCGGAGTGGGCACGGCCGGACGCTTGATCCCGCCCACCGATTACCACGTCATCTCGAATGCGCTGTCCGACCGGGCCTCGCTCACCCTGCACGTCTACGGCGGTGACCTGTGCGAGTGCCAGGTGTTCATGCCTCAGGGCGACGGCCGCTACACTGCGCAGGTGCGTGCCCTGGGTTTTCACGACTGACGTGGCCCTCATCGACCTGCGGTTCCGCGGCCGCGACCGTGTCATCGCCTCGGCCGTGCTCCGCGGCCCCGAGGGCCTTGTGATCATCGATCCCGGGCCGAGCTCGTGCCTGCCTGCGCTCGAGGAGGGCCTGGCCGGCGTGGGGGGCACGCTGGCCGACGTCCGCACGATTCTCCTGACGCACATTCACCTTGATCACGCCGGCGCCACCGGCAGCATCCTCGCGCGCGTGCCGTTGGCACGCGTGCTGGTCCATGAGCGCGGCGCGCCGCACATGGTCGATCCGTCGAAGCTGCTGGCGAGCGCCACGCGCCTCTACGGCGACCAGATGGATGTGCTGTGGGGGCGTTTCGATCCGGCGCCAGCGGAGCGGGTGACGGCGCTGAGGGGCGGCGAGCGGCTCGATGTGGCCGGACGGCCCATCCGCGTCGCCCACACGCCCGGTCACGCCGTACACCACGTCAGCTACCTGGACGAATCGGACGGCGCGGCCTACGTGGGCGATACCTGCGGCATCCGTACCGTGGCGGACTACACGATCGCGGCGACACCGCCGCCGGACATCGACATCGAATTGTGGATGGCCAGCCTCGACCGCATCGAGGCCTGGCAGCCGGCCTCGCTGTTCCTGACACACTTCGGTCCTGTTGGCGCGGCCCGCGCCCACCTCGCGCAGTATCGCGAAGTGCTGACCCGCACGGCGGATGCCGTGGCCCGCTCGCTTGCCGCTGGGGATGCGGACGAGACGCGAGCGGCGGTCTTCGTGTCGCACATGCGCGCCGAGGCGCGTCAGGTGCTGTCGGAGTGCGAGGCCGAGGCCCTCGAAACGGCCGCGCCGTTCGAGCAAATCTGGGCCGGGCTCGCGCGCTATTGGCGCAGGAAAGCCCCGCCGGCCTAGGAGGCCCGGCGCGCCTCGTCGCGGGACATCGGCTCGGTCATGAATCGCAGCGCGTACCCCGCCGGGGTCCCCGTGGACGGCTTGCAGGGGGCCACCTGCCACACGGCCGACAGCACGCGCCCGGCGCGCAGCTGCTGCGGCAGCCCGCTGACGTCGCGGGCGGTCTTCTCGACCTGCAGGTGCACCAGGCGGTACAGGGGCAGGGCCACCGAACTGTCGCACTCCACCACCACACCGCTCTCGCTCACCTCGCGGGTGCGGACGGAGGTGAACCGGACGGCACCGCCT
>DAIRFN010000041.1:13136-22787 GCA_036795065.1 Vicinamibacterales bacterium | reverse complement strand
GCAGCGACGAGCGGGGCAGGTGGAAGTTCGTGATCAGTCCCGACACGAGGCGGAACGCGTGGCCGGGGCGGATGAAGAGCGTCGTCTCGCCCTGCTGCGGCGCCACGCGGCCGTCGTCAGACAGCGCGAGCGACTCGAGGGTGCGGGTGGTCGTCGTGCCCACTGCCACGATGCGCCGGCGCCCGGCCCGCGCGCGCGACAGCGCTGCCGCGGCCGGCGGCGACACCTCGAAGTGCTCCGCCTCCACCTGGTGCTCCTCGATGTTCTCGACGCGCACGGGCTGAAAGGTGCCGTATCCGACGTGAAGGGTCACGGCCACGTGCTCGATGCCGCGCCTCTCCAGGGCATTGAAGACGGCATCGGTGAAGTGGAGGCCGGCCGTCGGCGCGGCGATGGCCCCCTCCGCGCGGGCGTACACCGTCTGGTAGCGCTCGCGATCGGTCGATGTGTCCTCGCGCTTCACGTACGGCGGCAGCGGCATGTGACCCACCGCGTGAATCGCATCCCACACAGGGAGGCCCTCTGCCGCACGCAGCCGGACCAGGCGGCGGCCGTGAAAGTGCCGGCTGAGCACCTCGGCTTCGAGCGTGTGCCCGTCGCGCTCGAACACCATCCGCGACCCGGACTTCAGGCGCTGCCCGGGATGGACGAGCGCCACCCAGGTGTCGGGCTCGTCGCCACGCTTCACCAGGAAGCACTCCGCGGCGCCACCGCCCGGCAGCCGCCGGCCGATCAGGCGCGCCGGAAACACGCGCGTGTCGTTCACGACCAGCAGGTCGCCCGGGGCCAGCAGGTCGGGAAGCTCCGAGAACTGGTGATGAGTGACGACGCCGTCGTGCCGTCCCAGCCTGAGCAGCCGCGACGCCCCCCGCTCGTTCGGCGGACTCTGGGCAATCAGCTCGGGAGGCAACTCGAAATCGAACTCGGACACCAGCACGGGATCAGAGTGTACCCGCGAGTCTTCCTCCGTGCCCTACGTGGCCGGTCGTCGTGCTTTCCGGGGCGAGCAAAACCAACAAAAAAAGGCCCGGACATCCCTGGAATGCCCGGGCCAACCCGTGTGAACCTGGACGACTGATTTAATGGACGCGGCCGCGTCGCGCGCTTCGCTGCAGGCGCCAGTCCTCCGCCAGCACCGACCAGAGCACCTGATCGAAGAACTGGCCGTGACGCTTGAACGAGCGGCGCAACACCCCTTCCTGGACCGCGCCGATCTTCCTGAGGGCGCCGTTGCCGCGCCCGTTCATCACCGCGGCCCGCGCTTCGAGCCGCTGCACGCCGACCGTGTCGAAGGCGAACTCGAGCACCTGCTTCGCGCATTGAATGAAGAGGCCCGCTCCCCAGAACGCCGATCCCATCGCAAAGCCCCACTCGGCGGTGGCGAAGCCGGCCTCGAGCTGGCGGAGCTGGAACACTCCTACGGCGGAGTCCACGCCGTCCGGCACCACCGCGAAGCAGGCGTATTGCCCCACTTCCCTGTCACGATGTGCCTTCGCGATGTAGCCTTCGAAGCCTTCAACCGAGTGCGGCGGCGGCAGGATGAATCGCGAGACATCCTCGGTGCTGAGATGGGCCATCAGCGACGCAGCATCCTCCCGGTGCACCTCGCGCAGCGTGCACGTGGCCAGCTTGAAGGCGGGCAGCCCCTTCCGCCAATCGGGTGACACATCTGCCGTGGCGACCCCGACCGTCGCCCTCGACTCGTGACGCTTCGATCCTTGCTGAAACGGCGTCTTCTCCACTAGCGGCCTCTTCGGGCTTGAACGTGACACGGTGCGCGCTTCACGGTTGCGGGCGATGACGCCGGCCCTAGTGCACGATCTCCGGGCGCCACACCGACTTCGCCTGCCGCCAGTCGGCGGCGAGGATCGACCACAGCGCCTGGTCGAGATACCGGCCATCCTTGCGGAACGCCCGGCGCAGCACTCCCTCCTGGACGGCGCCCATCTTGCGCAGCGCGCCGTTCCCGCGCCCGTTGGCCACCGCCGACCGCGCCTCGAGCCGCGTGACCCCCACCGTGTCGATGGCGAAGTCCACGATCATCCGCCCGGCATCGACGAAGTAGCCGCCGCCCCAGAACGCCGACGCGATGGCGAATCCCCACTCGGCCGTCGTGAAACCGGAGTCGATCTGGCGAAGCTGGAAGAGGCCGATCGGGTGGGTCATCCCGTGCGGCACCACCGCGAAGCACGCATAGCGTCCATGGCCGCGCTCACGCTGGGCCCACTGGATGAAGCGCTCGAAGCCCTCGACGGTGTCCGGCGGCGTCGAGATGAAGCGCGCCACCTCCTCCGCCGTCATGGTCGCCAGCAGCGCCGGCGCGTCCGACAGCTTGAGCTCGCGCAGGGTGACGCGCGTGCCCACCATCGTCGGCAGCTGCTGCCGCCAGTCCGGCGTCGCGGTCGGAAGGATTGCGGTATGCGCGTGCTCCACCGTCGCGACCGCGCGCTGAAGATTTGGTTGATATGCCATCTTGTCCATTAGCGCTGCCCCTCATTCACCCGAGTGGCCGCGCGTTCGCCCCACACGATGTTCTGACCCCAGACGATGTTGTCTTCACCCCAGACGATGTTGTCTTCGCCCCACACGATGTTGGCGGCCGCCAGGTCGCCCCACACGATGTTGAATCCCGCGAAACGCGGATCGGAGAAGTCACGCGGCTGGACGAGGTGATCACCCCAGACGATGTTGTCGCCCCACACGATGTTCTCGCCCCACACGATGTTGTCGCCCCACACGATGTTGTCGCCCCACACGATGTTGTCGCCCCAGACGATGTTGTCGCCCCAGACGATGTTGTCGCCCCACACGATGTTGTCGCCCCACACGATGTTGAGGCCCCACACCGGCAGGTTGTAGAAGACCGAGTCGCCCCACACGATGTTGTCGCCCCACACGATGTGGCCGGCCCACGCATGTGACTGGCCGTCCAGGACCGTCTGGCACGGATTGGCCAGGCCCTCGGTGCGAAGGCTGTCGTCGCAGTGCGCCATCGAGAGCCACGACTCCTCGACGTCGGTCACGCGGCGGTTGATGTCCGAGGCCAGGCGCAGCGCGCCTTCGCCGTTGGCGCCGCCCGTGCCTTGCACCAGCACGTGATACGGGAAGCCGTTCTCGTCGGCGAGCGGCACGGCGGTGAACTGCAGCAGCGCCTTCGCGAAGTTGGGTGTCATCGCGGGCACTTCGTTCTTGAGCAGCGCCACGAGGCCGCTGGTCAAGCCCGCCGCCATGCTGGTGCCCGAGAGCTGCAGGAATGCCTTGCCGGACGGGCCAGGCACGACCAGGGCCGGATGCGAGAGCTCGAGCGCACTGCCCGGGGCAAGCTCCGAAGGCAGCATGTGACCGGGCGCGACGACGTCGGGCTTGGCCAGACCGTCGTACCACGTGGGACCGCGCGAGCTGTAGGGCGAGACCTGATCGTCCCCGCGGCCCGCCGTGCCATTGTGGTTGAACGCGCCTACCGTGATGGCCGACGGCGCGTTGCCCGGCGACGTGATGCCCGCATAACCGACCTGCCCGTTCGCGCCCACGCCGTAGTTGCCCGCCGAGGCCACGACGATGATGCCCGCCTGCACCGCGCTCTCCACCGCCTGCACCAGCGGGTCGGTGGCGGCCGCCTCGAAGATCGGATGACCCAGCGACAGGTTGATGATGTCGATCCCGAGACGGCGGCGGTTGGCCACCGCGAACTCGAGCGCGCGGATCACGTCGCTGGTGCGGCCGCGGCCCGACGCGTCGAGCACCTTCATCCCGACGAACTGGACCCCGGGGGCCACGCCCTGCATCGCCCGGTCATCGGACCGCTGCCGGCCGCCGATGAGGCCCGCGATGTGGGTTCCGTGACCGTAGTCGTCGTAAGGCAGCGACCGCGTGACGCCCGCCGCCTGGGTGAAGTCGAAGAAGGCGGCAATGCGGCCAGCAAACGCGGCCGAGGGGTGAATGCCCGAGTCGATGAGTGCCACCGTGACACCGGCCCCGGCGCGGCGCCCGGTGGACAGCCCCATGGCCGCGAGGGCCGGGTTGCTGGCGATCGGGTCGGCCGTGCCGTGCCGGGCGAACGACGCGCTGGGGGAGACCACCGCATCGACGGAGCACCCGTCCGCCGCGGGACCGCCGCACACGGCGTCGAGCTCGGCCGCCGAGAGCTCCACCGACAACGCATCGATGGACTCGTGCTCGGCTCCGACCTCTTTCCCTTGTGCGGCGAGCTGTTGCTTCAGCCAGGCGCGATATCCCGCCTTGGCCTTCACAATCACCCGCGACGAACGACCTTCCCGCCGCGCTTCGGTCAGGGACTGGTCGAGGCGGGCGGCGGATTGAGCAAACGCCAGGGTCGGCACCAACGCCAACCCGGCCAACAACGTAATCGTGGAGGAGGGACGACTGAACATATTTGTTACCGGCTTGACATTGAGCAAGGCGCTGGCCAAGCCCGCCGGAGGCTCCAAGCAGGCGCGAATCTGTGTAGATCTGCGAGATTATGCGATCACCAGCACCCACGACGGGCGTGCCCAAAATTGGCAGGCCTGACCTTATCTGGCACACGGCGTGTCAATCCGTGGACGAGACTCGCCTGTAAAATGTTGATTACAATAGATTTGTGACCTCATCGCCATTTCGAGTCGCGCAGGGGGGCGTGCTCCGAATTGGAACAGTGACTTAAGCGCTTGCGTGTCAGATGTTTAGAGGAACAAATTCGTGGCTGCACGCCCTTGCATGACCTGAAGTGGTACAGCCGAGGGTGGCCGTGCCTTTCAAGATCGTCAGCGTGCAGCCGGCGACGAGCAGGTCGAGAGCAGGTTCAGGACGATCAGTAGGCCCAGCGAACCAGGACGGACCCGACGGTGAAGCCCGCGCCCACCGAGGTGAGCAGGATGAGGTCACCCCGCTTGAGCCGGCCGGCATTCACCGCGTCGTTCAACGCCAGCGGAATGGTGGCCGCGGTGGTATTGCCGAAGCGGTCGATGTTGATGATCACCTTCGCTTCGGGCATCCCGATGCGCTCGGCCGCCGACATGATGATGCGGCGGTTCGCCTGGTGCGAGACGAACAGGTCCAGGTCGTTGGCGTTCACCTGGTTGCGCTGCAGCAGCCGCTCGCAAATCTCCCCGGTGTTGCGCACGGCGAACTTGAACACCGCCTGCCCTTCCTGCTTGACGTAGTGCAGGCGCTCGTCGACCGTCTCGCGCGTGGCGGGGCGCTTGCTGCCGCCCGCCGGCATGCACAGGGCCGGGCCGCCACTGCCGTCCACCTTGTGCTCGAAGTCCAGGATGCCGATCGATGGGTCATCCGATACGCCCAGGACCACCGCGCCCGCACCATCGCCGAACAGCACGCAGGTCGCGCGGTCGGTGTAGTCGATGATGCTCGACATCACGTCGGCCCCGATCACCAGCACGTGTTCCGCCGCGCCCGCCGCCACCATCTGGCTGCCCACCGTCAGCGCGTACGTAAACGCCGAGCACGCGGCAGAAAGGTCGAAGCCCCACGCCCGCGTGGCGCCGATCTTGTCCTGCACCAGACACGCCGTGCTGGGAAACAGCATGTCTGGCGTCACCGTCCCGACGATGATGAGGTCGATGTCGGCCGGAGTGAGGCCCGCGCGCCGGATGGCCTCGAGCGCCGCCTCCTTCGCCAGGTCGCTCGTCGCCACGCCCGGGTCCACGATATGCCGCTCGCGGATGCCGGTCCGCTGCATGATCCATTCATCCGACGTCTCGACCATCTTCTCGAGATCGGCGTTGGTCAGCACGCGCGGCGGCACGTAGGTGGCCAGGCTCTTGATGGCGGCCCGCCGGATCGGCGCGGCTCCCGCCAGTTTCGCTCGCAGCATCTCGGTCAAAACAGTCCCCTTCCGGGCAGGGTGCGCCCAAAGTACTCGTAGGCCCGCGCCGTGGCCACGCGGCCGCGCGGGGTGCGTTCGATGAATCCCAGCTGGATGAGAAACGGCTCGTGCATGTCTTCGATGGCGTCCGGCTCTTCGCTGGTCGCCGCCGCCAGCGTGCCTAGCCCGACGGGCCCGCCGCCGAACTTGTCGATGATCGTCAGCATCAGCCGGCGATCCACTTCGTCCAGCCCGTGGGCGTCCACCTCGAGCAGCTTGAGAGCCGCCCGCGCCACTTCCACGGTGATGTGCCCATCGGCCCGTACCTGCGCGAAGTCGCGGACGCGGCGCAGCAGCCGGTTCGCCACGCGCGGCGTGCCGCGCGACCGCCCCGCCACCTCCCGGGCCGCCTCGTCGTCCATCGGCACGCCGAGAATGCGCGCCGACCGGCGGACGATCTCCTCGATGTCGGAGGCCGTGTAGAAATCGAGGCGGTGGACAATGCCGAACCGCGCGCGGAGCGGCGAGGTGAGGAGCCCGGCCCGCGTCGTGGCGCCCACGAGCGTGAACTGCTCCACCGGCACCTTCACCGACCGCGCGCCGGGCCCCTGGCCGATGACGATGTCGAGCTCGAAGTCCTCCATCGCCGGATACAGGATCTCCTCGATGGCTGGGGCCATGCGGTGGATCTCGTCGATGAAGAGCACTTCGCGTGGCTGCAGGTTCGACAGGATGCCGGCCAGATCGCCCGGCTTCTCGATGACGGGACCGGCCGTGGTGCGGATGGGCGCGCCCAGTTCGTTGGCAATCACGTAGGCCAGCGTGGTCTTGCCCAGCCCTGGCGGGCCGTACAGCAGCACGTGATCCAGGGCTTCGCCCCGCTGGGACGCCGCGGCAATCGACACGTGGAGGTTCTCGCGGACCCGGTCCTGCCCGATGTAGTCGTCGAGCCGGCGAGGCCGGAGCCCGGCCTCGTACTGCGCGTCGTCGTCCACGCGCGCCGCCGAGACGAGTCGGGGGTCAGTCATCTGAAAGAAACCACGAAGGCACGAAGGCACACGAAGGGCACGACGAACCGATCTCAAAGACTTTTCGTGTTCTTCGTGCGTCCTCGTGCCTTCGTGGTTTCACTTGAAGATCCTCAGGCTCGGGACAACGTCTTCAGGGCGGCTCGCAGGTGCTGCTCGAACGAGGCGTCGGCGTGGTCTTTCAGCACTGCGTCGAGCGCCTTGTCCACGGCACGACGATCGTAGCCGAGATTGGCCAGCGCGGAGGCCAGATCGTCGCGTCGAGCGTCCCCCGCGGACGGCGGCGCGGCCTCGCCCCCGACTCCCTGGATCTCCCTGGGAAGTCGGTCGCGCAGTTCTACGGATATCCGCTCGGCGGTCTTCTTCCCCACCCCTGGAATGCGAGTCAGGCGCACGACGTCGCCCCGCTCGATGGCGCCCACCAGCTCGCGCGGTTCGATGCCCGAGAGCACCGCGAGCGCCAGCTTCGGGCCGATGCCGCTGACCCCGATGAGGCGCTCGAACACGACGAGCTCCAGCGCCGTGGCGAAGCCGTAGAGCGCCAGCTGATCCTCCCGCACGTGCGTGTGCACGCGAAGCGCGATCTCGGCACCAGGCTCGCCCGCGGTGTAGTAGGTGGAGAGCGGCACCGCCAGGTCATAGCCCACGCCGCCCACATCGACGACGAGTCGGTTCGGCTGCTTCTCCAGGACGCGCCCGCGCAGGTGGGCAATCATCGCGTCGGCGGCCGGTACTGGCGCCAGCTCTTAGGCTGCGACACCCGGGCACGCGTGCCGGCGCGGCGCTCCTGCTCGTCCGCCATCGCCGCCAGGCCCGACTGGTGCAGGTGACAGATGGCCACGGCCAGCGCGTCGGCCGCGTCGTGCGGGCTCGGGACGGCATCGAGCCGTAGCAACAGCTTCACCATCTGTTGCACCTGTGATTTCTCGGCTCGGCCATAGCCGACCACGGCACGCTTGATCTCGGCCGGCGTGTACTCGAGGACCGGCACCCCGTGCTCCACGGCGGCCAGCATGGCCACGCCACGCGCGTGGCCCAGCTTCAGGGCGCTGCGAACGTTGGTGGAGTAGAAGAGGTTCTCGATGGCCACGCAGTCGGGCCGGCACCGCTCCAGCTCGGTGACCAGGGCGCGGTAGATGGCACCCAGCCGGTCGGGAAAGGGAGCACCAGCCTCGACCCGGATGGCCCCGCACCGCACCAGGCAGTGCCGGCGGCCATCGCTGTCCACGCACCCGAACCCGGTGCGCTCGGAGCCGGGGTCGATGCCGAAGACCTTCACGCGAGCGAGGCCTCGATCTCCTTTTCCTCGATGTCGAAGTTGGACCACACGTGCTTGACGTCGTCGTGATCGTCGAGCACCTCCATCAGCTTCACCATCTGCGAGGCTTCCTTGCCCTGCAGCTTGACGTAGTTCTGTGGAAGCATCGCCACTTCGGCGCTGGCGGGCTCGACGCCCAGGCCCTTCACCGCGTCGCGCACGGCCTCGAAGGCCGAGGGTGCGGTGAGCACTTCCCAGTTGTCGCCGTCGTCGCGCATGTCGTCCGCCCCGGCCTCGAGCGCGGTGTTCAGCAGGGTCTCCTCGCCGGCCGCGGCCTTCTCGACAACGATGTAGCCCTTCTTCTCGAACATCCAGGCGACCGAGTTGCTCGAGCCAAGGTTGCCGTTGTGCTTCTCGAGCAGGTGGCGCAACTCCCCGACCGTGCGGTTCTTGTTGTCGGTCAGCGTCTCGATGATGAGCGCCGCCCCGCCCGGCCCGTAACCCTCGTAGGTGATTTCCTCGTAGGTGACGCCTGGAAGCTCGCCCGTGCCACGCTGGATCGCCTTCTTGATGTTGTCGGCGGGCATGTTCACCGACTTCGCCTCGGCGATGATGGTGCGCAGGCGCGGGTTGGTGCCGGGATCGCCGCCGCCATTCCTGGCGGCCACGGTCAGTTCCTTGATGATGCGCGTGAACACCTTGCCGCGCTTGGCGTCGGCGGCGCCCTTCTTGTGCTTAATCGTGTGCCATTTGGAATGGCCGGACATGGCAATGCTCCAGGGTCTAAAGGGAAAGGACTCCGTAGTTTATCAGGACTTTCGCGCCAGCAATATCCAGACCTCGGCGCGGGGGTCCCAGGGGCCACCCTGGTAGTCGCCCAGCAGGGCGGTCACCTCGAAGCCGGCGGCCTCGAGCCGACGGGCCATCTTGGGCACCGCGATGGTGCGGAAGGTCAGCGTGAACTGCTGCCGGGTCGCCGTCCGCCCTCGGCCCTCCACGAACTCCTGGTCGAAGAACGTGAGCCCCCGGCGGGCGTCCTGGCGCACCGACTCCAGCAGCGTGATGGGCCGGCCGGATCGGCCCCGCCGGCCCATCAGGCTCACCCGCTTCTGGTATTCCCGCCAATCCGGAAGGTCGGCCACGAGCTCGAGCCCGAACACCCCGCCGCTCGGCAGCACGCCGGCCACGGCCGACAGGGTCTCGACCAGGTCGCGCTCGCGCAGCAGCGACTGGAGGATGCCGTAGGGCGCAATCACCGTGTCGAAGGCGTTCTGCGCGAAGGGAAGGTGGCGGATGTCGCCGCGGACGAGCGACACATTGCGGAGCCGCGCGCGGCGCAGGCGAGTGCGGCCCCGCGCCAGCATGGCCGCGGATCGGTCGATGCCAACCACGCGCGTGTCAACGGCCTTCGCGAGAGGCACGGTCACGCGGCCAGTGCCCGAGCCCAGCTCGAGCACCCGCCCGCCTCGGGCCGCCACGAGCCGCTGCCAGAACGGCACGTCGCGCCTCCCGAAGGTGCGCGCGTTCTCCCAGTCGTAGAA
>DAIRFN010000041.1:0-13036 GCA_036795065.1 Vicinamibacterales bacterium | reverse complement strand
GCCAGAACGGCACGTCGCGCCTCCCGAAGGTGCGCGCGTTCTCCCAGTCGTAGAACGGCGCGTACTCGTCCCAGCCGTGATGGCCTTCTTCTTTGGCCGGCCGTTTCGGGACCCTGGCAGTCCGTGCCTTCACCATCGACGCCTGGCTCCCGGCGCTGTTCCTCTCCCGTCGCACTTCCTTCCCGCGGCGGGGGCATGCCCCGTCCGACTCCCGACTCCCCACCTGTCCCGAGCGCCGTCGAGGGACTCCCGACTCCCGGCCGCTTCGGCTACGTCCACGGCAACTCCACCTCGCCACGCGCCTGCCGCTCGGCGAGGTCGGGAAGGCCCGACAGGATCTGGATGACGTCGTGCGGCAGATCCCGCGGCGTGAACGTGTCCATCGACACCGAGCCCACGCGCACGTAGCCCTCGGCCAGGAGCTGGTCCGAGTTGTCGTCGCGGATCTCGAACTGGTGGCGCAGGCGCCGCGGGTTCTCGACCGTGGTCTCGATGCCGATGCGGACCAGCTGCCCGGCACGGGCCGGGGCGCGGAACTTCGCGTTCACCTCCACGCGCGGCATGCCGAACCGATGACGATCGAGCAACGCCTGGCGTGGTTGCCCGAGCGAGGCGAACAGCTCCTCCTCCGCGTCCTCGAACCAGCCGAGGAAGTTCGGAAACCATGCCACGCCCGCGGCATCCGTGTCCGACCAGTGCACCTTCTTCCGAATCTGAAAATGAGCCATGCCTGCCTCGCCGCTCCTTCCGCGTCGGGCTATATTCTCCCGCATGTCGCTCCCGCGCGTTGCATGGCGTGTCACCGTGCTGGTCGGAACCCTTGCCATCCACGCGTGCGCCGCGCCATCCTCACCCGAGCGTGCACCGGACGCGCCGCCGGCATCGGTGGACGAGTTCCGCGCGGCTGCCGAGAGGATCCTGCAAGAGACCGGCATTCCGGGCGCGGGCCTCGCGCTCGTGCGCGCGGGCGGCGTGGAATGGGCGGGCGGTGTGGGCATGGCCGACCGCGACAGGCGGACGCCCGTCACCGCCGACACCCATTTCCGCGTCGGCTCCGTCAGCAAGACGTTCGTCGCCATGGCGCTCGTGCAGCAGTACGAAGACGGCGCCATGGACATCGAAGCGCCGGTGTCGGAGCTGGCGCCGCAGGTGGCCATCGACAACCCATGGAACGCGTCCAGCCCGGTCACCGTGCTGCAACTGCTGCAGCACACGGCCGGGTTCGACGACATGCACTTCACCGAAACCTACAACCTGCACGACCCGCCGGACATGCCCCTGCAAGACGTCCTCGGCAAGAACCCGGCTTCGCGACGCGTGCGCTGGCGCCCCGGCACGCGCATGTCCTACTCGAATCCCGGGTACGCCGTGGCGGCGTACGTGCTCGAGCAGGTCACAGGGCGCGCATACGAGGAGATCATCAGCGAGCGCATCTTCAAACCGCTCGGCATGCACACCAGCAGCTTCGTGCTGCGCGACGCAGACCTGTCATTGATGGCCAACGGCTATGACGCGCCCACCGGTCCGCCAGTGCCCTACTCGCAGATCTATCTGCGCCCGGCCGGTAACCTCCACACCTCGCCCGCCGAGCTCGCCACCTTCGTGCAGATGCTGCTCAACTGGGGTGAGACCACCGAGACGCTCGTCATCGATCCCGAGTACCTGAGCAACATGGAACGCCCGCGGACGTCGCTCTCGGCGAAGGCCGGGCTCATCTACGGATATGGCACGGGCATCTCGTCGCGATCGCTCGACGGGTTTCCGGTGCTCGGGCACGGCGGCGGCATCGACGGCTTCTCGTCCGTCTATGGCTATTCCGCGGCGCGCGACGTGGGCTGGGTGGTGCTGCTCAACGGGACCTACGCGCCACAGGCGGTCGACCGCCTGTCGTCGCTCGCGATTGACTACCTGAAACGCGACGTGGAACCGCCCGCGAAGCCCGAGCTGCAGGTCGCCCCGGAGGTCCTGGCTGCACACGAGGGGTATTACCACCCGCAGGGAGCGCGAAACGAGATCTTCGCCGCCGTCGAATGGCTCAGCGGCGGCACGACGCTGCGCGCCGAGGGCAACCGGCTCATCGGACGCGGCGCGCTCGGCGGCCGTCAGGTGTTCGTGCCCGTGTCCGACACGCTGTTCCGCCGCGAGGCCGACGTCACGCCCAGCCGCGTCTGCACAACGGACGATGACGGCCGAGCGCTCTTGCTCGGGGACGGCTACTACGGCGTGCGCACGCCGCGCTGGCGCGTGGAGGCGGTGCGCCTGCCCGTGGCGGCCTCGCTGGCCCTCGCGGCCACCGTGCCCCTGGCCATGGCGCTCTGGCTGGTGCGCGTCCGCCGGGCCAGGCCCGCAGGCTTCTGGCTGCTCAAGCTCTCGCTGGCGTGCATCCCCGCGGCGGTGGTGGCACTCGTCAGCATGGTGCTGTGGGCACCCGGGCGGGAATGGGGCGAGATGACCTTGTGGACCCGGCTCACCTATCTCGGGTCCTGGGCGCTGCCCCTGGCCTCCCTCGTCGCGCTTGTCCTGCTCGTTGACGCCTGGCGGCGCGATGCGGGCCGGTGGCTGCGGGTCTACGCCCTTCTGGTCACAGTCGCCGGCCTCACCCTCTCGGGCTTCATCGCGGCGTGGGGACTCGTCGGCCTGCGCCCCTGGGCCTACTGACCGCTGGGCTCACGTTCGAGCGGCGGGTGCCTTGGCCCCCTGGTACTTCATGGTGGCAAATCCCACGATCAGGCCGACAACGGAACCGGGCAACACGATTTCCCAGAGATACGGTCCGCCAATGGTCACCAGCCAGGCCAGCACGGCCCCCACCACGACACCGACGCCCACGCCAATCGCCAGCGACTGCGTGCGCTGGGCCACCAGACCGATGATGAGGCCGGCGATGACGCCTTTGAACGTCGAGCCGATGACGATGCCGACGATGTTGGGGGCTTCCTGCGGCGCGGAAATGAGCGCCGTCAATCCATCGAACACGCCGAGCACGCCGCCGAGCAGCATCGCGAACACAGGCTTCTTCATCGGGTCACTCCTCACCTTCGATCTTCAACGTCTTTTACCGTTTGTGTACGGTCACCGGCCGGTCCAGAGCAGCAAACCCGCCCGCATCAGGACGTAGGCCAGCACCAGCAGCACCGGCAGTTCGTATCGGCGGTAGAGCCGCAGCAGGCGCTCGGCTGCCGATTCGCGGTAGGCCGATGGGGCCAGGCCGTCACGAAACCGATTGAGGTCGTCCGCCAGCTCCGCCACCTGCTGATAACGGGCCGAGGGTTCGGCCGCACGCGCCGTGTCGGCAATCGCGCGCACTGCGCGTGGGGCGTCGTCTCCGAGAAGCCCGGTGAGGACGGTGCCCAGGGCGAAGATGTCGGCGCGCCGATCCACGACTGCGGAGCGCTCCTGCTCCGGGGCCATGAAGCCGGGCGTACCGGCCACGACCAGCTCGTGCTCCGGCACCGCGTCGGCCTGCGCCGCGCCCCAGTCCATCACGTAGACCTCGCCGAAGCCGCCGACGAGGATGTTCGCCGGTTTGAGATCGCGGTGGACGACACCGTGCGCGTGCGCGAAGGCCACCGTGTCGAGGATGCGGGCAAAGAGGGCGAGCCGATCGGGCAGGGCCGCGTGCGCGCTGGCGGCGACATCGAGTGGGCGCCCGCGCACCAGTTTCATCACGTAGAACGCCCGTCCGTCTGGCAGCTCTCCCCGCCCGTGCACCGGGACGATGCCGGGGTGATCCAGCCGCGCCAGGATCAAGGCCTCGCGCGCGAGCCGCGCCGCGGCGCGACCGGCCGGATCCGGAACGTCGAGGACCTTGATTGCCACGTCGCGGTCGAGCGCCTCGTCCCTGGCCACATAGACGGTCGCCGACCCGCCACGGCCCGCCACACCGGTAATGGTCAGCCCGTCATCGAACACCGGCCACGCCGCCGCCTCGCACAGGCGCGCGATCGCCGCGTCGGTCAGGAAGCTCACCAGCCACCTCCGAGCAGCCGGCGCGCCTCGGCCTCCCATTCCTCGTCGCTCCCAGTCACCTCGCGGAGCCGGTCGAGCACCAGCGCGCGGAACTCGCGGCGCATGGCGGCCAGGTGGTTGGTCACCGTCGGCGGCGTCAGGCCGAGGCTGGCGGCGATCTCGGCATAGCTCGGGCGCTCGGCACCCGGGTCCGCCAGGTCGTAGCGCGCGAACACCTCGAACATCACCTCCCGTCCGCGAGCCTCGGCGCGCTCCCGCAGCTCGCTCACCGCCCGATCGAAGAGCGCCCGCACCCATTCGCGATAGAACAGCTCGTCCACGTCGGCCGGAATGGCCGGCTCGTGCTGCCGCAGCTCACCTTCCGCGGTCGTGAAATCGAGCGACACCAGCGGCGCGCCGCCGCCGCGCTTCAGCCGTCGGCCGGCCTTCACCTGGTTGGACTGGAAGCCGTCCACGCACAGCCGCAGGTAGGTCCGGAATCGCGCCCGAGACGAGTCGTAGCGCGCCACAAGGTCTTTCTCGATGGCCGACACGAAGAAGTCCTGCGTGGCGTCGGCCGCCTGGTCCGGATCGAGGCGCCACTGCAGGCGCAGGTACTTGTAGACCGGCTTCCAATACGCTTCGACCAGCGCGGCAAAGGCCACCCGCCGCGTCTCTTCGTCGTCGCTGCGCGTGCGCGCGACCACCGACAGTCGGGTAGGCGGGAAGGACACTGAGTACACTATTCCCGTGAACCGGGAATGGAATGCCACTTCCTACCACAAAGTCTCCGGCCCGCAAACGAGCTGGGGACAGCGGGTGCTGGCGCGGCTCGACCTGCGTGGCGACGAGCGGGCCATCGACGCGGGTTGTGGATCAGGTCGCCTGACGGGCGAATTGCTGGCGCGCCTGCCCGCAGGACGGCTGGTGGCGATCGACCGCTCGTGGAACATGTTGCAGACGGCTCGCGCGAACCTGCGCCCGGCGTTCGGGGCACGCGTCACGTTCGTGCAGGTGGCGCTGCCCGCGCTGCCGTTCCACGAATGGGCCGATCTCGTGTTCAGCACGGCCACCTTCCACTGGGTGAGCGACCACCCCGCGCTCTTCACCAGCATCTTCGCCGCGCTCCGCCCGGGCGGGCGCCTGCACGCGCAGTGCGGCGGCGGCCCCAATCTCGCCGAGGCGCACGCGCTGGCCGAAGCGGTGATGCACGAGCCTCCCTTCCGTGAGCACTTCGAGGGCTGGCCAGGCGCCTGGCAGTTCGCCACGGCCGAGGCCACGCGCGACCGGCTCGCGGCGGCGGGCTTCGTGGACGTCGTCACCGGCCTGGAGGCCGCGCCGACGACCCTGGCGAGCGAGGGCGACTACCGCGAGTTCGTCACCACGGTGATCTATCACCCGCACCTGTCGAGGCTGCCCGAGGCTCTGCGTCCGCGGTTCATCGACGAGGTCGCCGAGCGGGCGGCGGTCCAGGATCCCCCGTTCACGTTGGACTACTGGCGCTTGAACATGCAGGCCACCCGCCCGCTGGCGTAGGTGCCGAGGACGCCACCCATGAAGCATCCCACCGTCATCCGCCCTGCCGACCACGCCGTCTACGCGCCCACGAAGATGGGGAAGAGCACCCTCTTCGCGTCGCCCCGGCTGCTGGCGGGCCTCAACGCCTTCGAGGCCGGCCAGGAGCACGCGCTGCACGCGCACCCAGGACAGGACAAGGTCTATCTCGTGGCCGAGGGCTCGGGGGTGTTCCTGCTGGACGACCGCGAGCTGCCGATGACGGCCGGCGACCTGTTGATCGCCCCTGAGGGCGTGCCTCACGGTGTCCGGAACCCTGGCCCGGGCCGTCTCCTGCTGGTCGCCGTCCTGGCGCCAGCCCCAGCGAAGGGGTAGGTGCCGTCGCTTGCGCACTTTGCACACCTACTTGGCACACGTACTTTGCACACGTACTTTGCACCCGGCACTCAGCACGCGCACTCTGCACGCAGCAGCGTGCACGCCGCACCCGTAAGTGGTTTACTATCTGTGCCGCGATGGCGAAGCCTCCCCAAGCTGCGGCCATGCCCGACGAGGATTACGAGGTCGAGCATGTGTTCAACGGAGTGTTCGGTTTGGCCCAGTCCCCCACACCCGACGGTCACGAGATGCGGCACCACGGTAGCGGCCTGGTGACGGGGCCGGATGGCCGCACGCGATGCTGGTGGCCCGGCGCCGATCCGCTCTACGTCCGCTACCACGACGAGGAGTGGGGCCGGCCGGTCCGGAACGACCATCGGCTCTTCGAGAAGATCTGCCTCGAGGGGTTTCAGTCAGGCCTCAGTTGGTTGACCATCCTCCGCAAACGCGAGCAGTTCCGCGAGGCGTTCGACGGCTTCGATCCCGAGCGCGTGGCCCGCTTCACGGCGCGAGACGTCAGTCGCCTGCTGAAGAACACGGGCATCGTGCGGCACCGCGGGAAGATCGAGTCCACGATCAACAACGCGAAGCGCGCGCTCGATCTCATCGAGGAACGCGGCTCACTCGCGAAGTACTTCTGGGGATGGGAGCCGCCGCCCAAGGAGCGCCCGGCGGTCTGCTCGTACGAGGCCATCCGCGCCACCAGCAGCACACCGGCGTCCACCCGGCTGTCCAAGGATCTCAAGGCGCGGGGGTGGACGTTCGTCGGGCCCACCACCGTCTATGCCTTCATGCAGGCGATGGGCCTCGTCAACGATCACCTCGAGGGCTGCGACGCCCGCGCCGAGGTGGCGAAGGTCCGCCGCCGCTGATCGTCGCCCGGGTCGACGCTACTCCTCCCTCAGCGCCATCGTGGGATCGATGCGAGACGCCCTCCGTGCAGGCCACCAGGTGGCCGCCACCATGGCCACGGCGAGGGGGATGGCCATCCCCGCATAGGTCATGACGCTCTCGTTCACACCGTAGAACGAGCGGCTGAGGGCCCGCGCGACGACGACGCTCAGCACCAGCCCGGCCCCTGCGCCGACGATGGCGACCTGTCCGCTCTCCTTCGCCAGCATGCGCACGACGTCCAGGGGCGTCGCGCCAAGCGCGAGGCGCACTCCGATCTCCTTCGACCGCCGCCCCACGGTGTACGACATCAGCGCAGACACGCCCAGGCACGCCAGCAGCAGCGCCGCCACGGCCAGCGCCGTCATCAACTGCCCCATGAAGGCCTGCTCCCACGTCGTGAACCGGCGCAGGTCGCGCATCGGCATCACCCGGTAGACGGGGAAACCCGCGTTGAGCGCCACGAGTGCGGAGCGGGCGGCCTCGGCCAGGGTGTCGGGGGCCACGCTGGTGCGCACGATCAGCGACATGGAGCGTGATGCGTCGGCCGCGTACGGACGGTAGATGTTCAGCCGCGATGCCTCGGTGCTCTCACCCACCTCTTCGTAGTGGACGTCCGGCACGACGCCCACGATGCGGAACCAGCGGTCGCCCCGGCTGACACGCAGCGCGATCCGGCGATTCACCGCGGGCTCATTGGCCCAGAGGCGACGGGCCAGCGATTGGTTCACGAGGACGACATCCGACGCCGGATCAGCGGTCTCGGGATCCGTGAACACACGACCCTCGATCGGCGAAAGGCCAAGCGTCTCGAAGAATGCGCTGGTGATGCCGATCGCCTGCACCGCCACCTCGTCCTCCAGCGCCATGCGGCCGTCCACCACGGCCATCGCCAACGACCCGCCGTCGTCACCGGGCACGCTGGTGGTGGCGGCAGCGGCCGTGGCGCCGGGGAGCGCGGCCAGCGTGGCCGTGGCGCGCAGGAAGAATGCGGCGCGCGCGGCCGGGTCGTCATAGGCGTCGCCGGCGAGGTAGGAACGCGCGGTCAGCAGCGGACCGTCGTCGAAGCCGAGGTCGGCGGTCCGCTGCTCGAGGAAGGCACGCACCATGAGGTTGGCGCCCACCAGGAGCGCGAAGCACAGCGCCACCTGCGCCACCGCCAGCGCCGATTGCAGCCGCTGTCCACCGCGCCCGAGAGAGGTGGACCGCCCACCGTCCCTCAGGTCGACGGCCAGCCGCGGTCGCGCGGCACGCAGGGCGGGGATGAGGCCGACGGCAATGGCCGTGAAGACGCTGACGCTTGCGGCGAAGAGCGCGACACGAGCGTCCATCTCGAGCACCAGCCAGTACGGCAGCTCTTCCGGAATCGCGGCGCGGATCCAGTCGAGCGCCCACTGCGCGGCCAGCAGCCCGAACGTCGCGCCCGGCAGCGCCAGCAGCACGCTCTCGGCAAGCGTGGACCACATCAGGCGCGCGCGTCCCGCGCCCATCGCGGCGCGCACGGCGACGTCGCGCTGCCGCTCGGCGCCTCGCACCAGCATCAGGTTCGCCAGATTCGCGCAGACGATCAGCAGGACGAAGCCCACCGCGCCCATCATCAGCGCGGCGCCCGACCGCTCCTCGGCGCCGACATAGGTGGCGCGGATGGGCACCACGCGGACGCCGACATCGCGGTTCGTATCGGCGTGCTCCGCCGCGAGGCGTGCCGCAATCGCGCTGAGCTCGGCCTGCGCCTGCAGGACGGCCACGCCGGGCGCCAGCCTGGCCACCGCGTTGACGACGCGTGACGAGCGCGCCGCCTCGTCCAACCGGAGCGGCAGGTACAGTTCGTCCCGTTCCGGGAACTTCACTCCCGGCGGCAGCACGCCCACAACCGTGCGCGCGCGATCGTTCACGACAATCGTGCGCCCAACGAGGGTGGGGTCCGCGCCGTACCGGCGCTGCCACAAGCCGTGCGTGAGAATGACGGCATCCTCGAGGCCGGGGGCGGTGGCCTCCTCATCGAGGAACTGGCGGCCCAGCATCGGCTGGATGCCGAGCAGCGGAAACAGTCCCGGCGTGACCGACCCGCCCAGCACGCGCTCGGCGCTC
This sequence comes from Vicinamibacterales bacterium, assembly GCA_036795065.1. GTDB lineage: Bacteria > Acidobacteriota > Vicinamibacteria > Vicinamibacterales > UBA2999 > VFZN01. Next base: position 4,213 of record DAIRFN010000041.1, on the reverse strand, counting down.
GCCTGGTCGCCCGAGAGTACGAGGTTCCGTGCGAGGTGGGCCCCCACCTGGTCGAGCGCCCTGGCCTCGCGGAAGTCGAGCAGGTCCCGATACGAGATCTCCGAGTCACCCCATCCGGGCTCCTCGGATACCAGGCGATGGGTCGCGTGCAGGGTGATCAGCCGGTCGCCCGTCTCTCCGAAGGGCAGCGGTCGAAGCACCATCGCGTTCACGATGCTGAAGATGGTGACGTTGGCGCCGATGCCGAGCGTGAGCGTGGCGATCGCGCCCACGGCGAAGACGGGCTTGCGGCCGAGGGCCCTCCACGCGTGCCGGAGATCGAGCCAGAAGGCGTCGAGCATGGCGAGGGACGGCATCAATCTACGTGCCAGTCACGGGCGTCGGTTCTGGCGCAAACGCGCAGATCGGCACGGAAGTTCGCCGGGGGCGCGTTCGACAACGGACCCGGGTGTCCGTATCCGGTCAACCGGCGGCGGGCCGTCTTACTGCTGCTGGACGGTGTGCTTCCGTGCCCTCAAGAGCTGCACGAGGCTGTCGGGGCCGACCAGGTGTGCGGCGCCCACCACCACGAAACAGCGAGACTGCTCGGCCAGGCACTTCTCCACCGGCGCCACCCAGTTCCGGTTCCGCTCGAGCAGCAGGCGCTCGGTGATCTCGGGCGAGTCCTTGAAGCCTTCGAAGAGCAGGCGTTCGAGCGTGGCCGTGTCGCCTCCGCGCCAGGCCTCTGCCAGCGTCTCGATATTCGTCGCCTGCGCGTCGATGTCGGCCAGCAGCGCCTTCAGCGAGGCTTCCTGCAGGGTGCCCGTCAGACCGTCCATGCGGTCGAACTGGTAGGCCACGGTCTCGAGCGCGCGCCGCGGCATGCCCGAGGCCTTCGCCCGATCGTAGAAATGTCGGTCGATGCCGAGCGCGCCGTCGAAGCCGGCCCTGGTCAGTTCCGAGGAGATGAGCGCAACGGCGGCCATCCACGGCTTCATGCGCTGCAGCAGCAGCATCGGCACGCCGTTGTGTTCGGCACGCGTGCGAATCGCGGCGAAGGTCTCCTTCGAGACGACCTGGTCCAGCGTCTGGCCGTCTGGCAGCATGGCCTTCCCCATGAGCCCCATCATCGTCGCGGGGTCATTCATCTCGTCGAGATCCACCTCTTCGACGAGCACCTTCGACTGGGCGAAGGCCTGCTCGATGACGGGACTGAGCGGATAATAGCTCTTCGTGAGGACGTGCACCGATCCCAGCAGGTAGGCTTCCCCGCCCGTGGGTGATGTCACCTTCCAGAGGAAGTGACGCGGGGCGCCCTGGGCGGCGATGGCCGCGCTGCCTCCTGCAATCAGCAGCGCACAGACCCACCCGCGAAACGCCGTCGCCACCCGTGTCACCCGCGAATCCTCAGCACGCCGCACGACCGCACGCTCCTTCGCATTCACACTCGGCATAGGCACTCGATATACGCACTCGGCATACGCACTCTGCACGCAACACTCGGCACCCGGCACTCGCACCCAGCACTCCGCTCCCCGCACCCTGCAGTGACAGTATCATCCTCTTCATCCATGTCCCTCCGCGACACCCTCTCTGGCGCCCTGGTCATGGGCCCGATGACGAAAGGCTCGAACCTCCCCTACCGGCGCCTGTGCGTCGAGCTGGGTGCGCGCGTGACGATGAGCGAAATGGCCGTCGCGCGCCGGTTGAAGCAGAAACGGAAGAGCGAGTTCGCGCTCATCCGCCGCTTCGAGGGCGAGCCATTCTTCGGCGTGCAGTTGGCGAGCACCAGCCCCGAGGAACTGGCATGGGCGGCTGCGCTGGTCGAGTCGCGCGGCGCCGACCTCGTGGATCTCAACTGTGGCTGTCCCATCGACCACTTCACGCACAAGGGGCTCGGCGCTTCGCTCGGCCGGCAGCCCAGTCGGCAGCGGCGGCTCGTTGAGGCGATGAAGAAGGCGGTGAGGGCGATACCGGGGACGGCGAAGATTCGCCTCGGCTGGAACGACGAGTCGCGTAACTACCTCGAACAGGCCCGTGCCATCGTCGAGGGCGGCGCCGATGCGCTCACCGTTCATGGGCGCACCCGCAACGCGCGCTACCGGACCCAGGCCGATTGGGATGCGATCGGGGAGATTGCGGCCAGCGTATCCATCCCCGTCATCGGGAATGGCGATGTCCTGTTCGGCCACCGGGCCGAGGCGCTCCGCGCCAGATCCGGGTGTGCGGCAGTGATGACCGCTCGCGCGGCCCTCATTCGGCCGTGGATCTTCCGGGAGCACTCGAGCGGGTATAGCGACCTGACCGCAGGGGAAAGAATCGCGATCTATCGACGATACGTGATGCTCGCGAAGGCGCACTGGGGCGAGGACGATTACGGCCTGGCCCGGGTGAGGATGTTCACACGCTGGCACCTCGACTTCTGGTGCCGCGAGGTTCCCCAACGTCCGGACGGGACGTTCCCGGCAATGCAAATCCGTGAACCCGAGTTCCCGCCTCGCACGCCGACGGAGAGGGTGCTGGCCAGAACCGACGCGGCCGCCCTGGATTATCTGGCCGACTGCCTGGTTCGCGGGATGGAGGTGGATGAGCGCGCATTCCCGCCCCCAGGGACCGCGCACGCCGACGAGCTCATCGAGACTGAAGGATAGGTTCCGGCGAGGATCGTTTCGAGTACATTAGAGTCCTAACATGGCGCACCAACATCCGCTCAGCCGCGTCCTCACGGCGGTCCTGTTGTCGGCATTCTCGCTGGCCGCGCTCCTGGCACCCGACCTTCACGCCGGGTCTGTCGACGCCGCTGAGCCGCGCGCCACCCCCTTGGCGCAACGCCCCGCCGGCGCCGCGGCAGCGCAGCGGACCACCGCAGACATCATGGCGGCCGCGGCTGCCGACGCGGTGCCCAGCGTCCCCAGGGCGCGAACCGGTGCGGTGAAGGCGCCGCCGAACCGCCGTCTTCTGTCCTCGAACCCGAGCAGGCCGGCCGTCCCAGCCTTGCACGCCGTGCCCAAGATGGCGATGGCGGACGTGCCGTCGCTGGCACAAACCATCGCCACGCCCAACACCGACGTCGTGACGCTGGCCGACACCTCTGTGGTGCCGCCAGACACGATGGGCGACGTCGGCCCCACGCAGTACCTGGTCGGCGTCAACGGCCGCATCCGCACCATTGGCAAAGCCACCGGCACCGCGGACGGCGTGCTGGACGCGAACATCGACACGTTCTTCGACTCGGTGCGAAACGCGCAGATCACCACCGATCCCCGCGTCCGGTACGACCGCCGGGTGGGCCGCTGGTACGTGCTCATCATCAACCTTGCGTTGCCCAACCGGTTCCTGCTTGCGGTCAGCGACACGGCCGTCATCTCCGGAAGCACGGTCTGGACGTTCCACTTCTGGGCGAACGACCGCCTGGGCGAAGGGACCAGCGACGCCTGCGTGTCGGACTATCCATCCCTGGGCGTGGACGAGGACGCGTTGTACGTGGGCGCCAACCAGTACTGCGGCCCCAACCTGGGCGCGGTCTCCTACGATTCCAGCTCGGGGTATGTCATTCCGAAGGCCCAGTTGCTGGCGCCGACGCCACCCCCCACGCTCTCGCTCGCGACCTTTCACGGCCTCGCCCAGGGAGCGTCGCCCGGACTCTACAGCCCGCAGGGTGTGGACAACTTCGACGACAACACCAGCGTCGGCTACTTCATCGGCGTCGACAATGTGTTGCTCAGCCGCCTGCAGGTCCGTCGTGTCCTGGACCCCGGCGGCACACCAACCCTCGAGGCCGGGCTGCTGACGCTCGACGTGGACACGACCGAGCCCCCCAGTCCGGTGCCCCACCCCGGTGGGCTTGCCAGCCTCGACGCGCTGGACGATCGCCTGCAGCAGGCCGTCATTCGCAACGGGCGGCTCTGGACGAACCATCAGATCCAGGTGGATGACACCGGTGCCGGCAGCCCCACAGGCGACCGAAATGGCATCCGCTGGTATGAAATCGAGAACCTCGCCTCCGCGCCCGCCGTGCGCCAGTCGGGCACGGTGTTCGACCCGGCTGGCACGACGCCCGCGTCCTACTTCATGGGCTCGATGATGGTCAGCGGCCAGGGTCATGTCGCGCTCGGCTCCACCGTGGCGGGGGCCGCAACGTTCGTGAACGCTGCCGTCACCGGGCGGCTGGCCGGCGACCCGCCGGGCACGACGACGAGCTGTTCTCGACGATCGAGGGCAATCGCGTGTTTGC
>DAIRFN010000284.1:0-7327 GCA_036795065.1 Vicinamibacterales bacterium | reverse complement strand
GACGCGGCTGCTGAACGACGGGCCGTCGCTGGCCAGACCGTTGGAGGTTGGCCGCACCGTGAGCTGACAAATGCGCCGTCGGCCAGAGGCGCATTTGACCGGCCGACCGACCGGTCTGGCTGGCGACAGTTCGTCGTTCAGCAGCCTCTCAGGGGGTGAATGCTGCCGCGCGGTACACCTCCCGCCCCTCGAAGAGCGTCCACAGCACGCGCGTCTGGTGGATCTGCTCCGGGGGGATCTCGAACAGGTTCCGGTCCAGGACGATGAGGTCCGCGAGCTTGCCCACCTCGAGCGAGCCGCTGTCCTTCTCCTCGAATGTCACGAACGCACCGCCATTCGTATACGCCGCCAGCGCGGTTGGGAGATCGAGCCGCTGCTCGGGCAGCCACGCCGGCGCATCGGCGGGAGCATCGAGCGCCTTGCGCGTCACGGCCACCTGGATGGCATCGAGCGGGTTCACCGATGACACCGACCAGTCGCTGCCGCCCGCCAGCGTCGCGCCCGCCCGGTGGAGCGCGCCGAAGGGATAGAGCCACTTCGAGCGCTCGGGCCCCAGCCGCGGCTCGGTGAGCGTGCGGATGAAGCTGTCCGAGTACGCCCAGAGCGGCTGCATGTTGGCCACCACCCCCATCTTCTTGAACCGTGCCACATCGTCGGGGTGGAACAACTGGATGTGCGCGATGTGGGGGCGTCGATCGCGCGGGCCGTTGGCGCGCCCGGCCGCGTCGATGGCATCGAGACCCTGCCGGATGGCCCCATCGCCGATGGCGTGCATGTGGGTCTGGAACCCCTCGCGATCGAGACGCGTGACGAGCGCCTCGAGCCGATCGTCGGTGAAGTTCGGCAGGCCGCGGGGATGCGCGGGCGCAGCCTCGCCCTTCACCGGCAGATACGGATCGATGAGGGCGGCAGTCGCGGCCTCGATGACGCCGTCCACGAAGATCTTCACCGTGCCGGCCGTCACGCCCGGCTCGGTGGTCTCCTGCCGGATGCGGACGAAGCGATCCACCTGCGTTTCGTCCTCCTTGGGATCGGCGTAGAGCGACAGATGCGCGCGGGCGGTGAGCTTGCCCTGCCGCGCGACCGATCGATAGGCGGCGACCATGGGCTCTCGCGCGCTGGCCTCCTGGAACGAGACGATGCCGACGCGATTCATCTGGGCAAGGGCGCGGAGCAGGCCCGCGTCGTATTCCTCGAGAGTGGTCGGCGGCAGCACCTTGCTCACCAGGTCCGTCGCCGACTCGCGGAGCAGCCCCGTGGGCTCGCCGCGCGCGTCGCGCTCGATGCGGCCGGCGGCGGGATCCTTCGTCGCGCGCGTGATGCCCGCCGCGGCCAGCGCCGCCGAGTTCACCCACATCGAGTGGCCGTCGGACGAGCTGAGGGCCGTGGGCGTCTTGCCGGTGATGGCGTCGAGGTCCTCTTTTCGCGGCTGCCCCGGTGGAAACGTGGTGAGCGCCCACCCGCCGCCTATCAGCCACGCGCGCGAGGACTGGGCAACCGCACAAGCCCTGATCGCCTTTAGCGTGCCCTCCGCGGTCGGCAGGTCGTTCAGGTTGCACTGCCCCAGCTCCACCCCGGCGCTCACCGGGTGCACGTGCGCGTCGTGAAACGCGGGCATGACGAAGCGCCCGCCCAGGTCCACGGTGCGTGTCTCGGGCCCAGCCAGACGCGTGACGTCGGCGTTGGCGCCAACGGCGACGATGCGGCCCTCACGGACGGCCACGGCCTCGGCCCACGATCGGCCGGCGTCGATCGTGTAGACCCTTCCGCCGGTGAGGATCAGGTCCGGCGCGGGCGCGGTCGGAGTGGGACGCGCGCACGCGGCCGAGATGATGACGATACCGAGCGTGACGGAGCGGAGGGCCCGGTTCTGCAACTGCTTCATGGCACGCGAAGATACACCACCACCGTGTCGTGCCCCGCACGGCGCTTTACGCCGCGGCTGGTCGGTGGCACCCTATCGGCGATGACGACGTCCACCTTCCACGTCCTGAGACTCCTGTTCGTAGCCCTGGCCATGTCCTTCGCCATGCTTCCCCCGGTGCTCGTGGCGCAGGCGAAACCACGCGCCCGCGCGATCGGGGTTCCCTTCGACGGCACGCCGGGCCCGCTCAACGCCATCACCGACGTGGCGGGCGTGGAGGTGGGCCACGCGACCGTCATCGCGGGCTCTGGCCCGCTCGTCCCCGGCAAGGGACCGGTCCGCACGGGCGTGACCGCCGTGCTTCCCAGGGGGAAGGTGTGGGAGCCGGTGTTCGCCGGCTGGTTTGCCGGGAACGGCTTCGGCGAGATGACCGGCGCGCCATGGGTGATCGAGGGCGGCACGCTGGGCGGTCCCGTGATGATCACCGGGACCTATTCTGTGGGCGCGGTGCGCGACGCCGTGAACAGCTGGTTTCACGAGGAGCTGAAGCGCGAGATTCCGTGGCATCAGCCGGTGGTGGGCGAAACCTCCGACGCGTTCCTCAACGACGGCATCGGCCAGCACGTGACGAAGACCCATGTGTTCCAGGCCCTCAACGGCGCGCGATCGGGCCCCGTCGCCGAGGGCAACGTGGGGGGCGGCACCGGCATGGTGGTGCACGGTTTCAAGGGCGGCATTGGCACGGCCAGCCGTCGGGTTGGAACGGACTTCACCCTCGGCGTCCTCGTGCAGGCCAACTACGGCACGCGCGAGCTGCTGACCATCGCGGGTGTACCGGTCGGGCGCGAGATCGCGGGCGCCGAGCGCTCGCGCGGCAACCAGCCACCCGCCGACCGCGACGGCTCCATCATCGTCGTGGTCGCCACCGACGCGCCGCTGTTGCCGCACCAGCTCGAGCGCCTCGCGCGGCGCGTGCCAATGGGCATCGCGCGCATGGGCGGCGTCGCATCCAACGGCTCGGGGGACATCTTCATCGCGTTTTCCACGGCCAACCGCGGCGCCGCGGCGGACAGCGGCGTCACGCCCATCACGTGGCTCCCCAATGGCGACCTGACCCCGCTGTTCCAGGCCACCATCGAGGCCACCGAAGAGGCCATCGTCAATGCCATGGTGGCTGCGGATACCATGACGGGCATCAACGGCAACACGGTGTCGGCGCTGCCCACCGATCAGCTCCGCGCAATCCTGAAGAAGTTCAACCGGCTGGCACCGTAAGAGGAGGCATCGATGACCCCGCGAATCGCCCGTCCCGGGCGTCGGATACTCTCGTCCCGGTTCGTCGTGGCCTGCGGCGTGCTCGTCTGGGTCGGCATCTCGCTGTCGGCGACGACGGTGGCGCGGCAGGCGAGCGCGACGCCCGCCGGCACGCGGCCGTACCACGCGGACGTCCCCTACCAGACACCGACATCGCTGGGCGCCGCCGCCTACGCCAAGATCCTCTGCTCGGCGGTGTTCGTGTCGGGGCGCGATCCCGAGGAGGCCCGGCGCAACAGCGCCTATTTCCTGATGCCGCCACAGGACCGCGACGCACCCGTGTCGGCGGACATCGACCGCCAGGCGAAGCGGGTCCGCATCACGGTGCGCACCGTCACCAGGACCGCGCAGTTCTACGGCGACCAGGGCTGCGTGATCCATCCGGAGAAGCACGACGGCGTCTACTTCACGCCGGCGCCGGTCCGCACCACGTTGCCGGACGCGCAGTCGCAGGAGTGGCCGATGGGCGATGCGCCGTCGAAGGCGCCCTGGCCAGCCGGCCTCGACAAGGCGCGCATGCAGGCGGCCGTGGACCTGGCGTTTGCCGATCCCGAGGGCCTCACCGCGGCCATGGTCGTCGTGCACAAGGGGCAGATCGTCGGCGAGCGCTACATGCCCGGGATGACGAAGGACACGCAGCTCGAGAGCTGGTCGATGGGCAAGAGCCTCACGGCCACGCTGGTCGGTCTCATGGTGAGGGACGGCGCCTTCGCGCTGGACGATCCTGCCCCGGTCCCCGAGTGGCGCACTCCAGGCGATCCGCGGGGGACGATCACGGTGCGCGACCTGATGCGGATGAGCAGCGGCCTGCGCTTCACCGGGCAGGACGACAAGCACCTGGATCCGCGGACCGAGTACCACGACCACTTCTTCATCTACGCGGGCGCGGTGAATGCGTTCGCCTACTCGGTCGCCTCGCCGGCGGAGTTCCCGCCGAACACCGTGGGCCGTTATCGCAATTCCGATCCACTGACGCTCGGCTACCTGGTGCAACAGACGGTCAAGCGCCGGGGCGAGGAGTACTTCACCTGGCCGCAGCGCGCGCTCTTCGATCGCATCGGGATTCGCCGGCAGGTCCTCGAGCCCGATCCGTACGGCAACTTCCTGCTGTCGGGATACGACTACGGCACGGCACGCAACTGGGCACGGCTGGGGACGCTCTACCTGCAGGACGGCATGTGGCAAGGCCAGCGCCTGCTGCCCGAGGGTTGGGCCACGTTCGTCAGCACGCCCGCGCCCGCGTGGAAGCGCCCGGAATACGGCGGCTTGTTCTGGTTGAATGGCGTCAAGCAGTGGAACCTGCCACCCGACGCCTACCTGATGTCCGGCGCCGGAGGGCAGCACACGTTCATCGTGCCGTCACTCGACCTTGTGGTGGTCCGGATGGGCCACCAACGCGGAGCGGGCGCAGGGACGAAGGCGCTGAACCAGTCGCTGGCCGCGATTGTCGCAGCGATCAGTCGCGAGTGAGCGGCGAACCCGAACCCGCGAACCCGAGAACCCCAGAGCCGTTACGGTTTCAGGGCCGCCAGCACGCGCTCCAACGCCACCTGCGGTGACAGCGCCGGCTTGTCGTAGATGTTCCACCCGGTGAACACCGCGATCAGGTCGTGCTCGGGCACCACGATCGCGTACTGGCCACCGTAGCCGTTTGCGACGTACGCATAGCGACCATCGCCGTGCGGCAGCAGCCACCACTGGTAGCCGTACCTGCGGTTCTTCGGCTTGTTGATGCCCGTATCCACGAGCGGGCGCGTGGAGGCGGCCACCCAGCCCTCGGGCAGCACGCGCTTGCCTTCCCACATACCGTCGCGCAGGTAGAGATAGGCGAACTTTGCCAGGTCGCGAGGCGTGAGGTAAAGCCCGCCTTCCGTGTCGGCCAGCCCCTTCGGCGTCGTCTTCCAGTAGAAGCGATCGATGCCGAGCGGCGCGAACAGGTGCTCGCGCGCGTATTCATGGGCCTCGCGGCCGGTGGTCTTCTTGATCAGGTACGACATCAGCTCGGTGGCGCCGCTGTTGTAGACGAAGGCGCCGCCCGGGTCGGCGGCCATCGGCTGATCCAGCACGAACTGGATCCAGTCGTCGCTCTTCTCCATGCCCGCGCAGCTGTTCCTGGGGTCCGTGTACGCGACGGTGGACTCATCCCACTGGATGCCCGTGGTCATCGTCAGCACGTGTTCCAGCGTCATTGCGTTCCAGCGCGCCTGGTCGCTCTTCAGCCGGAAGTCGGCGTAGTACGGCGCCATCTTCGCCTGGACGCCGGGAATCTCGCCCCGCCCGATGGCGATGCCGACGAGCGCGGAGGTGACGCTCTTGCTCACCGATTGCATCGTGTGCAGATCGCCGTCTCGGTAGGGGTGCCAGTTCGGGTCGTAGTAGTTGTAGGGACCGCGCGTCTGATCCGGCTGCGTCGTGAACAGCGCCTGGTAGTCGTGTGTGTAGCCACGCTCGAACACCAGCTGGCCGTGCCGGATGACCAGCATGCTGTCGATGTAGCCGTGCGTGCCCGCGGCAAACTCGTCGTGCAGCGCGGACAGCACCGCCGGGTCGAGGCCTTCAGCCTCGGGCGTCGAGGTGGTCCAGCCCTTCGTGGGCCACGGGTTCGCCGGGGCCGCGGCCGGCGACGACCCGGGCTCGGATCCCCTGCCACAGGCAGCGGCAAGGATGGCGAGAACAATCATGGGCAGCACCACCAGGGGACAACGACGCATCGCGCGGCTCCTTGTTCGAGTAAACCGGGCGCATCGTACCACCGGTCGGCCCGCCCGCTATCCCTTCACCACGTATCCCTTCTTCGCGAGCACCTCGCGCACGCGCTCGCGCAGGTCACCCTGCAGCTCGACGCCGGTCTCGAGCACCGTGCCGCCGGTGCCGCACGCGCGCTTCAGCTCGCCGCCGAGCGCGGACAGGAAGGCGGCATTGCGGGGCAGGCCGTCCACCACCGTCACGCTCTTGCCGCCCCGGCCCTTCTTCTCGAGGCGCAGCTTCGCGACGATGCGTGCCGGGACGGTCTCGCTGGCCAGGGACGTGGAGCACTTGCAGTCGCGCTCGGGCCAGCCGCATCCGGGACAGATGCGCCCGGATTGAGAGGAGTAGACGAGACGCGAGGCCGGCGGTCGAGCCATCCCGCGATCATGCGCGAGGACGACGGCCGCCGGCAAGGCACGAAGACCGTGGAGGGCCAGCCGGCCAGCCCTCCACGCCTCTCTCACTTCTCACTTCTCACTTCTGACTTCTCACTTTTACTCCCCTCCTACCACCCAATGTCCCTGAGCAGGCTCCACGTGAGGTCGTCGGGGTTCTTCACGCTGCTCGTGAGGTCCACGTTGATGGAGGGCTCCATCAGCATGTTCGGGGTGGCGCTGGTGTCCCAGTGCGACACCGACGACCCCGACGCAAACACGGTGGGCGCGTAGAGTCTGGGGAAGTTGAACACGGTGCCGGCGCGCACGTTGACGTTGCGTCCCACGTGCACGAACGCCGGCGCCGCGGCTCTCAGCGCCGCGCCGAACGCCTGGGTGATACCCACGGCCGGGATCATGATCGTGGGATCCGCCCCGCCCATGCCCAGCGGGCCCGCGGTGTTGTTGGCGACGACGGCGGCCACGGCCCCGGCATTCTGGGCGTTCTTCACCTTGATGGTGAACGGGCAGGTGCCTCGATCCATCAGCACGATGTTGCCGGCAATGGTGCCGGGCTGCAGGAATTCCTCGCACCCATCCCGTGGCGACACGCCGCCGATGTCATCGGGCGCTACGAGAGTCGCCCTCACCCCGCGGGGACCGAGCGCGGCACCAAAGGAGGCGGGGACCGCTTCCGCGGATCCCAGCGACGCGGGATCGAGCACCTTCACCTGTGTGCCGAAGGCCAGGGTGCTCGGCACCACGTTGCTGGCTTTCTGCCCGGCCCAGACCAGGTTCTGATTGTTGCGGGCCGAGGCCGCGCGTTCGGCGTTGCTCATCTCGATCCAACGCTTGCCGGTCGTCGTGTCCAGCATCTGGCCTTCCCAGATGGATGGGAAGCCCAGCGCACGCTCGCCGTTGCTGGAGTTGGTTGGCCCAACCGAGAAACCCAGGCCGTGACCGAACTCATGCAGCACCACCGCGAGCAGGTCGATGCGGTTCGACGGCTCGTTGTTGTCGAGCCCGT
>DAIRFN010000283.1:0-7328 GCA_036795065.1 Vicinamibacterales bacterium | reverse complement strand
ACTACAACTTCCTCGGCCTGCAGCACACGTCGGTGACATCGGCCAGGAAGCTGGCGGCCGGCAAGTCGGAACTGCGCCTGCAGTTCGACTACGACGGCGGGGGGCCGGCCAAGGGTGGCATGGCCACGCTGTTCATCAACGGCGAGAAGGTCGGCGAGGGGCGCATTCCGGCCACGCAGGCCGGCCTGTTCTCTGCGGACGAGACTGCCGATGTCGGCATCGACCTGGGCACGCCGGTCGTGGACGCGATCGGGGCCGAGGCCAGGTCGCGGTTCACCGGGCGCATCCCGAAGGTGACCGTCGCGGTGAAGTAGTGCAGGGCACGAGGTGCCCTCCCCGGGGCGGGCGCCTCCATCCTGGGACCGCTACGAGCTGCGGGACGCCGCCATCAAGGTCGTGGGGATCGGCAGCGTCGGGACCTCCTGCTGGGTCCTGCTCTTCATGGCTGGCGAAGGCGATCCCCTGTTCCTTCAGGTCAAGGAGGCGCGCGCATCGGTCCTGGAGCCGTTCGCCGGCGCGAGCGTGTTCAAGAACAACGGGCAGCGTGTCGTGCACGGCTACCGGCTGATGCAGCCCGCCAGCGACATGTTCCTCGGGTGGACCGAGGGCCCGAAGCGCCAGTTCTTCGTCCGCCAACTGAGGGACATCAAGATCAGTATCCGGGTGGAGACCTTCGGCCGTTCCGAGATGGACCTCTACGCCACCTGGTGCGGAAAGGCGCTGGCCCTGTCGCACGCCCGATCCGGATCCTCGGCCATGCTCAGCGGCGACATGGGCAAGAGTGATGTCTTCGACAAGGCCGTCGCCGCCTTCTCGATGGCCTACGCGAATCAGAACGAGAAGGACCACAGCGCGCTGGATCGCGCGGTCAAGAAGGGCACGGTGGCAGCGGAGTTCGAAGAGGGGGCGTGATCGACGACGCACGGTGCCCGTGTATGGACGGGGCGACCGTGCGTCCCTGCACCCCTTCAGCGCCGGCGCGCGAATACCGCCAGGCTGATGGCCACCGCGCGACCGTCCGGGTTGTCGGAGGAGGTGTTGAGGAGCTCGGCCTGTCCGGTCTCCGGATTCTCCCAGGCCATCGAGGTGGAGCCGCCGCCGTCGAGGTTGATGGCGTCCCAGACGCCGTACTCGCGGACCAGCAGCTGGGCGATCTCCGCGAGCGGCATCCCCTCACTGCCGCCGCGCGCGTCCACGGTGAACAGCGTCACGACCCGCCGATTCTTCGAGAGGCCGATGACGGTGCGCGCGGTCACGACGTCGTTCCACGACTTCGCGTTGGAGTAGTTCGACGGACCACCGGGCGTCAGCACGCCGCGCGGGTGGGTCGCACCCCTGTAGACCGGAATGGTCACCTTGCCTCCGGTGGCGATCTGCGAAGACCCCGCGACCACGTTCCACAGTCGGGCCCGCTCGCGCACATGCGTGCCGTCGGCCCTGCGCGCGTCGCGGTGAACGATGCGAGCGCGGTTGCGGTGATCGATGTTCAGCGCCGGCGCGTCGGCGACGAGCGCGTAGTTCTGCTCCGGGGTCCCGAAGGCCGAATAGACGCGGCCCTCGGAAGCGGCGAGGCCGATCACCCACGCGTCCACGTCGGCGGAGGGAAAGGGCAGGAAGAAGTGGGCGTTGATCGCCAGCTGTGCGCCCACGGCCTTCATGAAGTCGCGTGTGGTCTGCCGCACCACCTCGCGCGTACCACCCGGCGGCGAGACCTTGAAGCGGATGCCCGGCGCGCGGGTGTCTACCTGCGCGATGTGCATGCGGACCGGGCGGGGCAAGGCCTCGGTGCGTTCGATGAGCGTGATCCCCACGTAGGGGGACGAGACGCGAGAGTCTGCGGCTGGCGCCGACGATGCGATCAGCCAGGCGGCGGCCAGCGCCAGCAGTCGCCGGTGTGCGCGGGTCATCCGCGCGAGCCTACCGTGCAATGCACGACTCGCCAAGGCCGGTTGCCGGCCGGCCAGGACGGGCGCGGCGGCCCGGTCGGGCGACCCTCCCTCACCCCTCTCGAAGTGTGACGATCGGATCGACGCCGCTGGCCGATCGGGCAGGGAGGCACGAGGCAGCGGCACTAACCAGCAGGATCGCCAGTATCGTACCGGCGAACACCGCCCCGTCCGTGGGCTGCACGTCGTTCAAGAGAGAGCTGAGGGCGCCCGTCAGCATCCAGGAGCCGACGACTCCCGCGCCAATCCCCAGCCCTGCGAGGCGGAGGCCCCGCCCCAACACGAGCCCCCAGACCGCCTGCGGCCGGGCACCCAGGGCCAGGCGAATGCCGAACTCGCGGCGCTGCCGACGGACGTTGTGGGCCATGACACCGTAGATGCCCACCACGGCGAGCAGGCCCGCGAGCCCCGCGAACAGGCTGGTGAGCGTCGAGAGGAGGCGCGGCTGGGCCACCGACGCCGCCACTACGTCCTCGAGCGTCTGAACCGCGGTGAGTGGCAACTGTGGATCGAGCTCGGCGACAAGACTGCGCGCCAAGGGTACGAGCGCCGCCGGATGGGCGCCGCTCGACTTGAGCACGACCGTCATGGCGCCCACTGCGCTCTGGTCCAGCGTGCGATAGAACTCGAACGGCGTGGAGCGCGCCAGCCCATACGACCGGACGTCACCCACAACGCCGACGACCTCGTACCACTGCGATCGGTCCCGGCCTTGCCCGAACCGCCTTCCAATGGGGTCTTCTCCGGGCCAGAACTCCTCGGCCATCGACCGGTTGACGAGCACGTGAAACGGGCTGGTGCGATCGCGATCGTCCAGCAGACGCCCGCGTAGCAGACGGATGCCGAGCGTCTGGAAGTACTCGCCGTGGATCCATCGGTACTCGACCAGCGGCGCGTCACCTGGCGCCCAGGGATTGCCGCCCTCGCGGTTCATCTCGCCGTTGTCACCGAATCTGCGCATCGGGAGATGGGATACGAACCCGACGCGCTCGACACCGCTGGCCGCGGACAGACGTTCGTGCAGCGATCGATAGAACGAGCGGATCTGATCGGGTGTGCGGTACCTTGGCTCGCCGAGCGCCAGGTCGAAGGCCACGATACGCTCGGTGTCGAGACCGGCATCCCGGTCCTGAAGCAGCACGAGGTTCTTGACGAACAGGCCCGCGCCCACGAGCAACGCGAAGGCCAGTGCGATCTCGGCCACGACCAGCCCGTCGCCGAGGCGAGTGCCGCTGCTGGCCGTCCGCGTGTCGCCCGACCGAAGGGCCGGCAGCAGTCCCGGCGAACGCAGCCGCAGCAGCGGCCAAAGGCCGCAAAGGATGCCGACCCCCGCCGACAGGGTGAAGCACACCGCCAGCACGCGTCCATCGGGTGACGCGGTCGTCCCGCGGGGCAGCAGGCTCTCCCCCATGGCCAGGAAGGCCTGCAGCGCCCACGAGGCCAACAGGACGCCCAGGACGCCACCGGACAGCCCGAGCAACAGCCCCTCGACGGCGAGTTGACGGGCCAGACGCGCCGGCCCGGCGCCCAATGCCAGCTGGATCGCCAGCTCATGCCGGCGTGCAAGGCCCGCGGCCATCTGCAGGTTGGCGACATTCGCGCACGCGATGAGCAGCACGAGCAGCCCCGCGCCCAGCAGCACCTGGAGCGGACCGCGGGCACTGCCGACGACGACGTCGCGGTAGGAGCGGAGGTCGATGCCGTGGTCGTGCCCGAACTCGGTGGCGAGCTGCTTGCCCAGCGCTCGCATGTCGGATGTGGCGCGTTCGAGCGAGATACCCGCTTTCAAGCGCGCGAAGGTCTGCAGGAAGTGGCGCCCCCGCGTGGCGGGGTCGAGAGCCATCGCGAGCGGGACGTACACGGCGGCATTCCGCACCGAGAACGACGCCGGCATCACGCCAATCACCTGGTATGGCTCGCCGTTCAGGAGCAGCCGTCGGCCCAGGACCAATGGATCCGCGCCGAGCGTGTCGGTCCAGAATCCGTGGCTCAGCACGGCGACCCGGGCGGCCCCGGGCTGGTCTTCCTCGTCCGTGAACCAGCGCCCGAGTTTCGGCGCCACACCGAACACGGCGCCTAGCGACGCCGTCGTTCGAGCAGCCGTCACCCGCATCGGCTCCCCGACGCCGGTGAGCACGAAGGTGCCGCCGGCGGCCCCGCCGATGGCCTCGAACACGTCGTTGCGCTCGCGCCAGTCGTGGTACTTGGGATAAGAGGCCGGGCAGGCGGGACACGCGGGTTGGGTGTCGTACACCACGACCAGCGCCTCGGGCTCCGGATACGGAAGGGGGCGGACGAGGACGGCGTCGAAGACGCTGAAGACCGCCGTGGTGATGCCGATGCCGAGCGCGAAGGCCAGGATGGCAAGCCCGGTCGTCGTCCTGCTGCGACGCAGCGCGCGCATGCCGCGCCGCAGGTCTCCTGCGATCTGATTCATATGCGGTGCCTTCGACTGGACGCGATCACGGCACCGCCGGTTGGAGCTCGATGCGCCGGACCGGGCTCGTGACGATCACCTGCCCCTCGGAGTGAATCTCCAGGGGAAGACCCACATGGATGGCGCCGAGCGTGATCTCGGTGGACGATCGACGTGCGCCCGCCACCACCGCCCGCCGAGGCTCGAGGAAGTGCCGCCCGCCGCGAATCAGCACCATGAGGCGCGGCCCATCGATGGCCTCGAGCTCGTACAGGGTGTTTGCCGTTTGGACCAGCAGCCGGCCCCACGAGCGGTCCATGTCGATTCGCCACGAGTCAACCGTGCGTACAACCTGCATGAGTGTCATTGGTGGTTATAGATACGGTAGCGACGGCAGGCCGGTTCGCGCCCTGGGGCTGGCGCCGCAGACGAATGCCGGGACCGAATTGGGGACGGGCGGGCGCGAAGCCGGGAGGCCTCGTCAGCGACGCGCGGGGCGGCGCCGGGCCTGCGTCCGCTGCTCGTAGTGCCGCCGCGCCTTGGCGCGGTTGCCGCACACGGTCATGTCGCACCACCGGCGGGAGGCGTTGCGGCTCAGGTCGAGAAACAGCCAGGCACAGCGATCGCTCGCGGCGCAGACACGCACTCGCGCGAGAGAGTCGGGCGTGCACAGCAGGTCGGCCGCGGCATGCACGACTGGGGGGAGCATGGTGTCGAGGATGTCGTCGGGGTGCTGCCAGGTCCACACGAAGCCCCCTGGACGCGCTGCCACGCGACGCCGACCGAGGGCAAGCGACAGCGCGTCGTTGAGCACGGCGAGGCTCTCGGAGCGAATCGGCCGGCCGGCGGCCACCGAGGAGAAGATGCCGAAGAGTGCCTCGCGCAGGAATCGCGCCCGCCGCAGCACCGCCCGGGCCTCTCCTTGTCGGCGTGCACCGTCTCGTGCGAGCCGCCGGGCGGCGACGGCATCGACGGCCCCGGCCTGCACGCTCCAGCCCACCAGATCGTCCCAGTCGCGCAGCAGATCCCGGGCGTCAGGGGTGGGCCTGACGTCCACCGTGTTGGCCAGGTCGAGCGCCAGGTTGCCACCCGTGATCTCGAAGAGATAGCCGCGGGCGGTCTGCACACCGCCGCGCCTGACCGCAGGCATCGCCATGTCTAACCTTCTAACATTGTTCGACTGGTTAAGTCGAGCGAGAGGTCCGGCTCATCGCGGGCCGAGCAGGCGATCGAAGTTGCCGCCGAAGATGGCGGCCTGTGCCGTCTCGGAGGCACCGATGTTCACCAGGGCCGTGTGCTGCAGGTTGTAGATGACCCGGTGCCAGCCTCGCGGGAAGAACGACGAGTCGGTGCCGAAGAGCAAGCGCTCGTGCCCGAGCACGGTGAGTGCTGTCTCGAACACCTTCTCCAGGGTGAGGCCGGGCAAGTACTTCAACCAGGCATTGGAGCTCGATGTGTCGAAGTGGACGCTGGGGCAGACGTCGGCCACCATCAGCGCCTCGCGGAACATGCCCGCGCCGAAGTGCGGGATGACGATGGGGAGCCGCGGGAATCGGAGGGCCAGCGTATGCAGGTCGAGCGGGTTGCCCTTGCTCATGTCGAACGGGCTGGGGAGGCCCAGCTTCGTCCGCGCGCCCACCGACAGGACGCCGCAGTGGACGAACAGAACCGCGCTGCGCGCGGTGGGACCGGCTTCGCCGGTAGGACCCTTCGGGTGGGATGGTGGGTTGAACGCCGCCAGGATCTCGGCAATGCGGCCGACGCGCTCGTCGTGCAGCGAGTAGCGCTGCATGGCGGGGAACAGGCACACGCCGCGCAGCCCGCGCTCGAGCGCGCGGACCACCCGGTTCTCCGCATCGTCCTTCGTGGGATCGAGCATGAAGTACCCGACGAGCCGCTCAGGATGCCGCGCCACGGCTTCGGCCACCGAATCTTCGTCACCCGGAACGCTGGCAATGATGGCCGCGCGCGACACGCCCTGCGCGTCCATCTCGGCCGCCCATCGGTCGGCCAGCGCCTCGGAGGACACCGGATCATCCCACCCGAGATGGCGAATGGCGTCGGCGGTGGCCACCTGGCGCTGCGCGGCCAGCGTGCCGAAGAACGTGGGCGAGAAGAAATGGACGTGCGCGTCGCAGATCATGACCGCCCATTCTAGAGCCGGGTGTCGAGAGAAACCACGAAGACGCGAAGAAGTACGAAGGTCACGAAGCCCGACCTCAAGGCCCAAGACCCAAGACCCAGAGCGTCTTTCGTGGCCCTTCGTGGTTTCTTTTCGATCAGAGCCGGCCGGTGTGCTGGTAGTGCCGCACGCTGCGGGCCCAGATGGTCAGCAGCACCGCGCCGGCGAGGATGAGGCCGACCGACAGACCCCACCATAACCCCGCGGCGCCCCAGCCGGCGATGAAGCACAGCGTGTAGCCCACGGGGAGGCCCACGAGCCAGTGGGCCGCCAGGTTGGTGACCATCGGCGTGCGCGTGTCGCCCAGCCCGCGCAGCGTGCCGGTGATGACCCCCTGCAGGCCGTCGAACAGCTGGAAGACCGCGGCGATGAGCAGAAGCGAGCTGCCGAGCGCCAGCACATCGGCGTCCCGCGAGAACAGGCCGATGAGCGGCCGCGGGATGAGCACGAAGAGCAGGCCCGAGAAGAGCATGAAGGCCGTGCCCATGGCGATGACCGTCCAGCCCGCGGCAGCCGCACCGCGTGGGTTCTCGGCGCCCACCGCGTTCCCCACGCGGACGGCGCCGGCCGATGCGAGGCCGAGCGGGATCATGAAGGCGACGGCGGCGATGTTCAGGGCGATCTGGTGCGACGCCGTGGCGACCGGCTCGAGGCGCCCGGCGAGCGCCGTGGCGACGGCGAACACTCCGACCTCGGCCGTGACGGTGGAGGCCGCAGGCAGCCCCAGTTCGACGAGCCGCCGAATCGAGGTGCCGGCCCGCGCCGTTCCCGCGCGCGGCGCGGT
>DAIRFN010000040.1:18772-22905 GCA_036795065.1 Vicinamibacterales bacterium | reverse complement strand
ATCACCGAAACCAACACCGCCTACGCCAACAGCGGCGTCATCCCGCGCCTCCGGCTGGTCGGCGCCGAGGCCATCGACTACATCGAGAGCGGCAACCTCTCGACTGACCTGAGTGCCCTTACCGGCAGCGGCGATGGCCAGCTGGACGCGGTGCACGCCCGGCGCAACGCCCTCGGCGCTGACCTGGTGAAGCTGGTCGTCGGCAACACCGCCGGTAACGCGTGCGGCGTGGCCTGGCTGATGCAGTCGCTCTCCTCCGGGATGGCGGCCTACGCCTTCAGCGTCACCGCCTACCCCTGCATCAGCCCCAACTACACGTTCGGCCACGAATTGGGGCACAACATGGGCTCGAACCACGCGCCGGAAGACGGCGTGGAGTCGTCGCCCCTCTATCCCTATTCGTTCGGCTACAAGAATCCCGGCAACCTGTTCCGCACGGTGATGGCGTACAACTGTCCCGTCAACTGCACGCGCATCCTGCACTTCTCCAACCCGTCGGTCTCTTACAACAGCCAGTCCACGGGTACGGCCGCGCAACACAACAACGCGCTCTCCATCAACAACGCCCGCAGCACCATCGCCAACTGGCGCCAGGCGGTGGCCGCAAACACGCCGCCGACCATCACGGCGCTCGGCAATCAGAACATCAACGAGGATGGCGCCACGCCTGCGCTGGCCTTCACCGTCGGTGACGCGCAGACGCCAGCGGCCAGCCTCTCGGTCTCCGCCACCTCGTCGAACCCGGCCCTCGTGCCGAACACCGGTGCGGCGCTCGCGCCGGGCGGGAGCGGCGCGAGCCGGACGCTGACGGTGACGCCCCTGGCCAACCAGAGCGGGACGACCACGATCACGGTATCGGTAAGCGACGGCTCGCTGAGTGCGTCGAGGTCGTTCGAACTGACCGTCGCCCCGGTGAACGACGCGCCGACGCTGTCCGGGGTGCCGGTGCTCGTATCCACGACCACGGGCGTCGCGACCAGCTTCACCGTGACGGTGAACGACATCGATTCGCCGGCGGGCAGCCTGGCGCTATCGGGGGCCACCACCAATGCGGTGCTCCTGCAGCCGGGCGGCATCCTCGCCACCTCCCAGTCGTCCACGGCCACGAGCCGCACCTTCCTGGTGACCCTGACTCCGGCGCCGGGCCAGACCGGGTCCGGCGGGCTGATCGTGACGGGCAGCGATTCGTCGGCAACGACGTCGGCGCCGGTCTCGTTCAACGTGACCTCGGTTGCCGCCGCTCCGGATCCGCCAACGGCCACGACCGCGAACGCCTCTGGCACGTCGGTGACCATTGCCTGGGCCGCGGCACTCACCGGTGGCGCGCCTTCGAGCTTCGTCGTCGAGATCGGCACGGCGCCCGGCACGACAACGCTCCCCACCCAGTCGGCGCCCTCAACGGCCACGCAGCTGGTGCTGTCGCTGCCCGCGGGTACCTATTACACGCGCGTGCGCGCGACCAACGCCGTCGGCAGCAGCCTGCCGTCACCGGAAGCATCGGTGACCGTGACCGATCCCGGCCCGCTCCCGGGCCCGCCCGGCACGTTCTCGGCGCGGACGGTGGGCAGGACCATCGTCTTCACGTGGACCCCGCCCGTGGTGGGCGAGCCGCCCACCCGCTACGTGCTGGAGGCCGGCAGCGCGCCCGGCCTGTCGAACCTGGCCGTGCTGGACACCGGTGGGATCGCGTCGTCGTTCAGCGTGCCGAACGTTCCGTCCGGCACCTACTGGGTGCGCGTGCGCGCCGCGAACGCGGCGGGCATGGGCGCGCCCTCACAGGATGTGTCGATCGTGATGGGACCCGCCAGCGGGTGCGTGGGGCTGCCGGGCGTGCCGGTGCTGCTGACGCCCGTGGTCTCGGGCAACAACGTGACGCTGTCGTGGAACGCGCCCTCGCCGGGCGGCTCGCCCACGACATATGTGCTGCAGGCGGGCTCGGGGCCTGGCCTCTCGAACCTGGCGGCGTTTGCCACCGGTTCGGCCAGCACGTCGTTTGCGGCATCTGCGCCCGGTGGCGTGTACTTCGTGCGTGTGGCCGCCAGCAACGCGTGCGGCGTCGGCCCCGCGTCGAACGAGGTGAGCTTCACGCTGGGTTCTGCTCTGCCCGGCGCGCCGCAGGACCTGTCGTGGTCGGTGTCATCCAGCGGCGTGGTGTCGCTCCACTGGGAGCCACCCGCGTCCGGGGGAGTTCCCACCGCTTACCTGGTGGAGGCGGGCAGCGCCAGCGGGCTCGCGAACCTGGCCAGCCTGTCGACGGGGAGCCCGGTCACGTCCACGGACGCGACGGCGCCGCCGGGCGCTTACTTCGTGCGCGTTCGTGCCGTGAACGGGGCAGGCGCCAGTGCCGCCTCCAACGAAGTGATGGTGGTCGTGCCCTGACCGGAGCGATTTCCGGTCTCCGGAGACCGATCGGCCCGCCCCTGCGCTATCCTGTAGGTTCGCCCTCCACCCCCGGGGCCCCGAACGTCCATGCCTCGTCGTCTGCTGCTTGTTGCCGTGGCGCTGGTTACCCTCGCCTGGTCGCGCCCCGGTGCGGCTCAGGCTCCTGTTCCCGCATCGTTGTTCGTGCCGGCTCCAGCCGTCGACCTGCGGTCGGCGGATGTCGCCCCGCGGCGCGAGGTTGTGCGGGCGCGCCTCACCGGCATCGAGATAGCCGCCCTCAACAGCGATCGACTGACGCTGGATCTCTTCCCCGGCGTCAGCCTGCGCGCCGAGCTCATGCGGCGCGAGGTGGGCCGCGACGGGTCCATCTCGTGGTCGGGCCAGGTGCCGGACGAACCGCTGAGCTCCATCACGTTCGTGCGAGTGGGCGACGTGTTGCAGGGCTCGATTCGCCTGCTGGGGTCCGCGTTCTCAATCGAGCCTGTCGGACGAGGCGGGCACCACGCCATTCGGCAGCTGGATCTCGCGCAACTCGGCTCCGAGCTCGATCCCCACTCGCCCTCCCCGGCGGTGGCCGCCGGCATCGATGTCCCCGCAGCCGCGGGTGACGACGCGAGTGTGGTCGACGTGCTGGTGGTGTACACGGCGGCGGCGCGCGAGGCGGCGGGCGGCACGGATGCCTCCATCCAGGCGCGCATCGCGCTCGGCGTCACCGAGACCAACATCGCCTATATGAAGAGCGGGGTCCACCAGCGGCTGCGCCTGGTCGGCGCCGAGTGGGTCGATTACACCCAGAGCAACACGGACATGGCGACCGACCTCGAGCGCCTGACCGGGGTGGATGACGGGTACATGGACGCCGTTCATGCGCGGCGAGACACGCTGGGCGCCGACCTGGTTCAGCTCGTCGTGGGCTCGATCAGCAACGGATGTGGCGTGGCCTGGCTGATGGAACGGGTGTCGGTGGCCTTTGCGCCCCTGGCGTTCAGCGTTTCTGCATACCCGTGCATCAGCCCCAACTACACGTTCGGACACGAACTGGCGCACAACATGGGCTCGACCCACGCGCCCGACGATCCGAGCACGCTTCCCGTGTTCCCGTATTCGTACGGCTACAAGCATCCCGGCGGATTGTTCAGGACGGTGATGGCATACACGACCGGCTGCAACTGCCCGCGGGTGCTGCACTTCTCGAATCCGGGCGCCAATTACGACGGCGCCCCCACGGGCGCGACATTCCAGAACAACGCGCTCTCGCTCAACAACACCAGCGCGACCGTCGCCAGCTTCCGGCAGTCGCCAGACCTGCCGGGGGCACCGGGCAGGCTCACGGTGGGCGCCTCGGGCACTACCGCCACCTTCTCGTGGACCGCGCCCACCACAGGGGTGGCACCCACGACGTATGTGATCGAGGCGGGCTCCGCGCCGGGACTGTCGAATCTGGCCACGCTGGTGACCGGCAGCACCGCCACCTCGTACGTGCTTTCGGGCGTGCCGCCCGGCGCTTATTTCGTGCGGGTGCGCGCGCGCAACGCCGCAGGTACGGGACCCGCGTCGAACGAGGTGAGCCTGGCGATGACACCCGCCGGTGAATGCACGGCGCTGCCGGGCCCGCCCGCGCAGCAGGCGCCGGTCGGGTTGGGCGACACGAAGGTGACGATGAGCGCGGGCCGCCGGGCGCTCTGGGTGGCGCTGCGGCTCTCGAAGCGGCGGGCGTCGCCGGTCGCGGCGCCGGGCGCGACCAGCATCCA
>DAIRFN010000040.1:0-18762 GCA_036795065.1 Vicinamibacterales bacterium | reverse complement strand
GGCAACACCGTGTTGCTGTCGTGGACCGCACCCACAACGGGCGGCCAGGTGGACAGATATCTGGTCGCCGCGGGATCAACCCCCGGCACGGCGAACCTGGCGATCATCGATACCGGCGCTGCCGCGACCATGCTGTCGACGTTTGCGCCGAATGGTGTCTACTTCGTGCGCATCGGCGCGCGAAACCCGTGCGGAATCGGCGCCGCCTCGAACGAGGTGAGCTTCACCGTCGGTCCCGCGTTGCCCGGCGCCCCATCTGGCCTGTCTCATGTGCTCGGCGCCGGCGGGCTGGTGACGCTCACCTGGAGCGCGCCCGCCACGGGTGACCTGCCCACGTCGTTTAGGGTCGAGGCCGGAAGCGCAACCGGGCTCGCGAACCTGGCCGTGCTGCCTACGGGCAGCTCGTCGACAACGCTTTCGGTGACGGCGCCACCCGGCACCTACTTCGTTCGCGTCCGCGCCACGAACGGCGCGGGTGCGGGGGCCCCCTCGAACGAGATCACGGTCGTCGTCCCGTAACGCGCTGGACTCCGAATCACCTAATCGCTCAATCGCCCAATCACCCAATCACCCAATCCAATCGCTCAATCCCGCAATCCCGCAATCCCCAATCAATCGCTCAATCTGCAATCCTTCAATCGCTAAATGGCTATACTCCCGCCAGGAGTCCCAGCCAATGCGCAAGCTCTTCCTCCTGGCCGGTGTCGCGTCTCTCTCCACGGCACTCCTGGCGGGGCAGCAGCCCTCGGCCCCGCCGGGCTACCTGCTCCCGCCCAAACCCATCGTCGACGTCCTCGACGCGCCTCCGCCACCCACGGTAGACCTGGCGGCATCGGGCGAGGCCATGGCGGTGCTCGAGCGCCGCAGCATGCCGTCGCTGGCCGAGCTGGCTCAGCCCATGTTGCGGCTGGCGGGCACGCGCATCAATCCGAAGACCAACGGGCTCCATCGCGCGGTGCGGTATCGCGCGCTCACCATCAAGAGTCCGAGTGATGGCACCGAACGCAAGGTGACGTTGCCGGCGGAGCCCGCCATCGGCTGGATCGGCTTCTCGCCCGACAGCACGCGCTTCGCCTTCACGCACGCGCGCGAGACGGGCATCGAGTTATGGGTGGGCGACACGGCCACGGGCGCGGCGAAGGCCATCACGCCCGCGCAGTTGAACAACGCGCTCGGGTCCACGCAGTCGCCCTCGGCCTGCAAGTGGGTGGGTCAGGGCGCGTCGCTGCTCTGCGCGTTCGTCCTGCCCAGCCGCGGCCAGCCCCCCGCGCCGCCCGCCGTGCCCGCCGGTCCGAACGTCCAGGAGAACCGCGGCGTGCCGGCGCCGGTGCGCACCTACCAGGACCTCTTGACCTCCGCGTACGACGAAGCCCTGTTCGAGCACTACGCCACGAGCCAGCTGGCGATCGTGGACGCGGGCACGGGTGCCCGCACGCCCGTGGGCCGTCCGGCCATCTTCCACACCTTCTCGCCGTCGCCCGACGGCACTTTCGTGCTGGTCGCGCGGACGAAGCGGCCGTTCTCGTGGCTGGTCCCCTACGACGACTTCCCGACCGCGGTGGAGGTGTGGGATCGCAAGGGCGGCGTGGTCAAGCAGGTCGCGGATCTCCCGGTGGCCGACACCGTGCCGAACGGCGGAGTGCTGCCCGGCCCGCGCGCGTGGCGCTGGCAGGCCACGGCGCCCGCCACGGTGACGTGGGCGGAGGCCCTGGACGGAGGCGATCCGAAGGCCACGGTTCCGCACCGCGACAAGGTAATGGCACTCGCCGCGCCGTTCACTGCGGCGCCCACCGAGTTGACGAAGACCGAGTGGCGCTTCAACCAGCTCGCGTGGACCGAGGCCGGCGTCGCGATGCTCACCGAGAACGATCGCAAGACCCGCATGACGCGCACGTGGCTCATCGACACGCCCGGCGCCCAGCCACGAAAGCTGTGGGAGCGCAGCCAGGAAGACTCGTACGGCAACCCGGGCACGCCGCTTCGCCGCGCGATGGGATCCGGTATCGACGCCATACGGCAGGTCGGCGATGCCGTCTACCTGACGGGATCCGGTTCCACGCCTGCCGGCGATCGCCCGTTCCTGGACAAGCTGGACCTCAAGACGTTGCAGAAGGAGCGGCTCTTCCAGAGCCCGGACGAGTCGTACGAGACGGTGGTCGGCCTCATCACGACCGATGCGGCGCGCGTGGTGACCAAACGCGAGTCGCGCACCGATGCGCCGAACGTCTTCACGCGCGACGTGAAGGCCAACGAGCGCGTGGCGCTCACCAGCTACCCGGATCCCGCGCCGCCGCTGAAGGGCGCGAAGGCCGAGATGGTCACCTATCAGCGCAAGGACGGCGTGCAGCTGCGCGCCACGATCTACACGCCGCCAGGCTGGACGCCGGCGCAGGGCCGCCTGCCGGCGCTCTTGTGGGCCTACCCGCGCGAGTTCACCGATCCGCGCACGGCCAGCCAGGTGACCGGGTCGCCCTTCCGCTTCACCACGCCGGGATGGAGCACGCTGCACTTCATGTTCCTCCTTCACGGCTACGCCGTCATCGACGACGCGACGATGCCCATCGTCGGCGCGGGTGAGACGGCCAACGACACCTACATCGACCAGCTCGTGGCCAGCGCACAGGCGGCGGTGGACAAGGCCGCGGACATGGGCATCGTGGATCCCGAGCGTGTGGTGGTGGGCGGTCACAGCTATGGCGCGTTCATGACGGCCAACCTGCTGGCGCACTCCGACATCTTCCGCGCCGGCATCGCCCGGAGCGGCGCCTATAACCGCACGCTCACGCCGTTCGGGTTCCAGAACGAGCAGCGCACGTTCTGGGAGGTGCCGGACGTCTACATGCGCATGTCGCCCTTCGCCAACGCGCACAAGATCACGGAGCCGGTCCTGCTGATCCACGGCGAAGCCGACGACAACTCGGGCACGTTCCCCATCCAGTCCGAGCGCTTCTACGTGGCGCTCAAGGGACACGGCGCCACGGTGCGCTACGTGACCCTGCCCCACGAAGCCCACGGATACCAGGCGCGCGAGTCGGTGCTGCACACCGTCGCGGAGATGCTCAACTGGGCCGACCAGTGGGCGAAGACCGCGAAGCCGCGCGCCACCAGTTCGCAGCCTTAGATGGTGTCGGGAGTCGGCAGTCGGCAGTCGGGAGGCGGAGGTCGGGACGGTATACTCCTGGGACCCCCTTCGGAGGCTTCATGAAGCGCGTGATTCTTGCAGCGGCACTGATGGCCGCGCTGGCCAGCCCAGCGTGGGCGGATCTCACTATCCGGCAGACCACGGTCGGCAAGGGCCTGGGGATGTCGGGCAACATGAGTGGTACCACCTACCTCAAGGGCTCGAAGATGCGCACCGAGAGTGTCAACGGCGGCACCACGCGCGTCACCATCTTCGATCTCGACGCCCAGAAGATGTACTCCTTCGACCTGAAGAAGAAGGAAGCCGACGTGTGGGACATGCAGGCGTTGGCCGCGGACATGAGCAAGACCGTGGACACCTCCGCCATGACCACCTCCGTGAAACCCAACGGCCAGACGAAGCAGATTGCCGGCAAGGCGGCCACCGGCTACGACATGGAGATCTCGGTGCCCTCCACGATGGGCGGGCCGGGCGGGCCGAAGATGACGGTAAAGCTGGTGGGGCCGATGTGGGTGGTGAAAGACGCGCCCGGCACGAAGGAATACATCACCTTCTACCGCGCCGCCGTGGACAAGGGATGGTTCTTCAGCGACCCCCGGGCCGCGAAGGGCTCGCCCGGCCAGGCGAACGCCACGGCCGAGATGTACAAGCAGCTGGCCGAGACCGGCGGCATCCCCTACGAGCAGGAGATGCAGATCAAGATGGAGGGCGAGGGCCCCATGGCCGGCATGATGGCCAAGATGGGCGGCGTCTCGATGACGAGCACCGTGCAGTCGGTGGAAACCGGCGCGCTCTCCGACGACCTGTTCGCACCGCCGGCGGGCTACAAGCTCAACAACCGCAAGTGATCGAGCGCCAGGGAGCGACCTCCTTCCTCCAGGACCTCCGCGCGCTCGATTCGGTGATCTCTGCCGAGCTCCGTCCCCCCAGGGCGGAGCTCGGGTCGAGCGAAGGCATCGACGCCTGGATCGATCTCTATCACTCCATTCGCGCGCTCGCGCGCCGCGACGTGCGCGTGATGCTCACCGACAGCGCCGTGGGCGCGCAGGAGGAGAACAACCTGCGGCACCTGGTCGCGAACCTCGGCGAGTCGGTCCCGCGCTCGCGCGTCATCCCTTTCCTCACCTCGAAGCACTCGATGGAGTTCTGCCTGGCCTACGCGGACCAGACCGTGCAGCACGGCTTTCCATCGCTCGTCGTCCTGGGCGGCGACAAGCACGTCGGCCGTCCCCGCATCGTCGAGCACGCGTGGCAGCTGCGGCGGGCGATCCGCGAGCGGCATCCGGCGCTCGAGCTGGGCGGCTGGGCCAACCCCGTAGCCGACCCCGCGGGGCAGATGCGGTTCATGCTGGATCCGCAGTTCAACGCCGACTTCTTCCTCACGCAGATCGTCTCGCACCACCAGGCGGCGGAGGTGGAGGCCTTCCTGGCCGAGGGCGAAAGGCTCGGTCTCGCCCTTCCGGGTGTCTTCGGCGTGTTCTACTACCGCAGCGCGAACGAGAAGACGCTCCGGATGCTCAGCCAGTTCCTGCCGGTGCCGGTGGACGGCCTGCTGCGCGAGTTCGCCGAGGGCGCAACGCCCGTGGACATCTGCGCGCACACCATCCGGACGCTGCGCTCGCTGGGGTGCCGGCACTTCTATCTGAGCAACCTGCCGCTCAGGGGGACGGCGGGGGTGCTGAAGTCGATCCTCGAGCGGGCCGCCGCCTGACGACGCAGCGCCTCGAACGTGCGTGGCTTGATCCACGTCGGTGTCGCGGCTACCCTCCGGGTCGCGATCAGTCGACGTCGAGCACGACTTTACCGATGCTCTCTCCACTCTGCAGGTGGCGCATGGCCGCTGCGAGGTCGGCGAACGCGAAGTGGCGTCCGACCAGCGGCGGTTCGGTAGTCAGTGTGTCGAGCGCATCGAATCCCGCCGTCAGTCGCTCGACGCGATCCCACAGCCAGATGAGATTGAACCCCATCACGCTGCGGTTGTCGCTCACCATCCGCAGGGGATCGATGCGCGGGCGGCGCAGATAGCGCAGGGCCAGGCGTGCGTAGTTCGCGCGCGCCCCGGGCGTCATGAAATCCGCGGCGCCGTACACGACGAGCCGCCCTTCCGGGAGCAGTCGATCGTAGGCCGGCTGGAAGAACGGCCCGGCGACGGCATCGAAGACCAGGTCGAAGCCCCGGGCGCCAAGTGCGCCGAGCGCACGGTCCAGATCCACGCCGAACGTGCCCCGGTCGCGCACGATCACCAGGTCCGGTGCCAGGCCGCGATGGTCGATCAACCATTGGCGTTTGGATTCGCGCCCGACCGTCGCGATGGTTCGAGCGCCAGTGACCGCGAGAAGGGCGAGCGCCTGAAGCCCGACGCCACCGGCAGCCGACTGCAGCAGGACGACGCTTCCGCGCTCGACCGTGCCGAGCCGCACGAGCCCGTACCATGCCGTCAGCCCCTGCACCGGGAAGGCGGCCGCCTCGGCGAAGCTCCACCCCGCACGAATCGGCCTGACGTAGCGCAGGTCCGTGTTGATCGCCGTGACGTATCCACCGAAGCGCGTCACTCCCACGACGGGATCGCCGACGCCAACGCCGCGCAGCTCCGTGTCCGGCGACGCGGGACCCAGCGCCTCGACGATCCCGGCGAACTCGAGACCGGGGATGAACGAGCCGATCGGCGTCGCCGAGTAGAGCCCGAGGCACGCGAAGATGTCTGCGAAGTTCAGGCCGACGGCCTTGACTGCGACCCGCGCGTGCCCTGCCGCTGGATCCGGGAGATCCTCGGTGCGGCGCGTCAACCGGTCGAGCGAGCCGGTGCGATCGATGCGCCACACGTCACGCCGACGGGGCATGCCGCGCATTCTGTCACGATCCGTTCGCGCGGGGGTGGTTCAGGCGCCCTCCCTGCATCCACCCGCGCGTGTTATCCTGCCTTCCCTTCTCAAAGCCGAGGACTCCCCATGGTGCTGACCAAACCCGAACTGATCGCCTCCTTCCAGAACGAAGTCCGAATCCTCCTGCACCTGGCCGGCAAGCTGGCCCCGGCCGACCTCGACTACCGGCCCACGCCAAAGCAGCGGAGCGCCCTCGAGCTGCTGCGGTACCTCACGGTGATGGGGCCCGAGTTGCTGAAGGCAGCCAAGGTGGGTGCCTTCGACGCTGAGTCGTGGACGAAGGCGGAAAAGGCGGCAGAGTCGCTCACCGTCGAGGAGACGCTCGCCGCGATTGCCGCGCAACCCGCCCGCTACGAGGCGCTGCTTGCCGACGTGTCCGACGCCGACTTTCGAGCAGACGTCGAGATGTTCGGCATGCAGATGACCCGCGGCGCCTTCATCGTGAACCAGGTACTGTGCGCGTGCGCGGCCTACCG
The DNA here is from genome assembly GCA_036795065.1 of Vicinamibacterales bacterium. GTDB lineage: Bacteria > Acidobacteriota > Vicinamibacteria > Vicinamibacterales > UBA2999 > VFZN01. Next base: position 12,262 of record DAIRFN010000040.1, on the reverse strand, counting down.
GACGCAGTTGTTCCTGTACCTCAAGGCGTGCGGCCACGCGGAGCTGAGCACCATGAACCTCTGGGCCGGCATGGATGCGCCGCCCGCCTGAGCGCGGCCGACCGCCGTCATGACCGCCAATCGCCTGCTCCTCATCGGACTGTTCCTGTGGAGCAGCGCATGCGGCTCCCCCTCCGCCAACCCGCCCTCGTACCTGTTTCTCTGGGCAGGCGACGCCGAGGGCAAGGCCAGCGATTTCCTCGCGGTGATCGACGCCACGCCCTCCTCGGCCGGTTACGGCACCATCGTCGCCTCGCTCCCGACCGGAGAGGCCGGGACGCATCCGCATCACACGGAGCACGAGATGCCCGCCAACGGACATCTCCTGGCCAATGGCTTCTCCGCCGGACGCTCGTGGCTGTTCGACCTCACGTCTCCTCGCGAGCCGCGCATCCTGACGTCGTTCGGCGACCTCGCGGGATTCACCCACCCGCACACCTACATCCGGATGAGTAACGGGAACGTGCTGGCCACGTTCCAGTACAAGGCAGGCGCCGCGGAAACGGGTCACGCAGGCGCGCACGCCATGCCTGGCACGGAGAAGGACGGCGCGAAGCCGGACGCGGGAGCCACGGAGGCGGCGGCGCCCATCACGGGCGGCCTGGTGGAGATGGATGAGCGCGGCATCGTCATCCGCAGCGCAGGCGCCAGTGATCCGGACGTCGCGGACAAGGCGCTCTACCCCTACAGCGTGTTGCCGATGCCGGCGTTCGACCTGGCCGTGTCCACCACGACCGACATGGACGCCGGCAACCTGAAGGCCACCTCCGAGTGGGTGCAGTTCTGGCGGCTGTCCGACCTGACGCTCCTGCGGACCATCGCGCTGCCGCCGGGGCCGCGTGGCAACGAACACCAGCTCTCCGGCGAACCGCGTCTGCTCCCCGACGGCAAGAGCGTCTACATCCACACGTTCAACTGCGGCCTCTACCTGCTGCGGGACGTGGACCGCCCCGAACCGCGCGCTTCCTTCGTCCGATCATTCGAGGGGAAGGACTGCGGCGTGCCCGTGCTCACCGGGCACTACTGGCTGCAGCCCGTGCCCGAGGCGCACGCGCTGGTGGCGCTCGACGTCACCGACCCCGAGCGTCCGCGCGCGGTGTCCACCGTCACGTTCGGCGATGACGAGCTGCCGCATTGGGCGGCGATCGATCCGACAGGCCGGCGTGTGGTGGTGAACTCCGGCGGGAACGGCAAGGGAAACCGCTTGTTCGTCGTGGGCTTCGATCCCACTACCGGCGCGCTCTCGATGGACGAGCGCTTTCGGGACGCGGGCGGCATGCGGCAGGGCATCAGCCTCACGGGCGTGCGCTGGCCTCATGGCTTCACCGGGACGGCCGTCCCGCATGGCGCCGTCTTCTCGCGGTAGAGGGTGGCAGGCACTGATGTCACACCTGCATCTGGTCGCGCTGGTGGTGCGGGAGTACGACCCCGCCATCCGCTTCTTCGTCGATGTCCTCGGATTCGACTTGGTGGAAGACGTGCCGTCGCTGACCAACGATGGCCGCCCCAAGCGCTGGGTCGTGGTGCGTCCTCCGGGCGCGCAGACCGGCATCCTGCTGGCCCGCGCAGATGGCGGCCAGCAGTCCACCGTCGTCGGCCGTCAGTTCGCCGGCCGCGTCGGTTTCTTCCTTCGCGTGGACGACTTCGAAGAGGCCTACGCGCGGATGGTGGACGCGGGAGTGACGTTCGTCACCGCGCCGCGGACGGAGCCGTATGGCCAGGTGGCGGTGTTCCTGGATCTCGAAGGGAACCGCTGGGACCTGCTGAGCACGCCGGCGCCGGCATAGTCCCGCATCGCTCCTGCACGCGGAACGCAGAGGACAGCCGCGGCGGCGAGCCCGCAGGCGGGCACGCGGAACGCTCGCGTACTCGGCATGGTGCGGAAACCTTAGATCATCGGTTCTCGCCGGGCAAGCCGCGACCGCGCGCCGCGGCTGCCGCCCGGGCCGCTGCACGATGCCGTGGAAATGAAACGGAGTAGTCTGAGCCGGGAGAATCGCCATGACATCGCCGTCCCCGCACACCCGTCGTGACTTCCTCGCCGCCGTGAGTAGCGCGGCCCTCGCCACCGGCGTCCACTCTGCGCCCGCTCACGCCAGCTCGGCGCAGCCCGGCCTGGCGGCGCTGGACGCCACGGCCAGCCTGCTGAAGGCGCTCTCGGAGGCACCAGGGCCGCCCGCGTTCGAGGAGGAGGTCCGCAGGATTGTCGTGGCCGAGCAGACCGCGCTTGGCGCGAGCATCGAGTACGACGGCCTCGGATCCGTCCTGGCCACGCTGCCCGGGAACACCACGGGCCCTCGCGTGATGGTGACCGCGCACATGGACGAAGTGGGCCTGATGGTGCAGCACATCACGCCCGACGGTTTCATCCGCGTGAAGATCCTCGGCGGCATCCTCGAGCAGGCGCTGCCCGACCAGCGGTGGACCATCCTCGGACGGAACGGCCCGGTGACGGCCATCACCGGCCTGCGCACGACGCACGTCACGCCCCCATCGCAGCGCGGCGCCGTGTGGCCGCTCGAAGACACGTTCCTCGACGTGGGCGCCGCCTCGCGCGAGGAGGTGGAGAAGATGGGCATCCGTCCCGGTGACGGCATCGCGCCGCTCAGCGAGTTCCTCGCGCTCCCCAACGGCCGCTACGCCGGCAAGGCGTGGGACGATCGCGTGGGCCTCGGCGTGATGATTGCGGCGGCCCGTCGAATCCGTACCGAGGGCATCAAGTTGCCGGCGCAGATTCTCTGGGTGGCCACCACGCAGGAGGAGATCGGCCTGCGCGGGGCGCAGACGGCCGTGGACAAGGCACGTCCTGACATGGGCATCTCCATCGAGGCCGGAGTGTCGGCGGACTATCCCGCGATTGGCCCTACTCAGGCGCAGGAGAGGCTCGGCGGCGGGCCTGGCATCTTCCTGCTCGACAGCTCGATGATCCCCAATCGCAAGCTGCGCGACTTCTTCTTCGACGTCGCCCGGCAGGCGCGCATCCCGTTGCAGCCCAACGTGCTCACCGGCTACGGTGAGGACGGCGCGGAGATTCAACGCTACGACTCGGGGCGGCCGGCGGTGAACATGACCGTGCCGACGCGCTATCTCCACGGGCACACGGGCATCATCCAGCGCTCGGATTTCGACGGCGCCGTGGAGTTGCTGATCCAGGTGCTCACTCGGCTCGACGCCGCAGCAGTCGCGCACATCGCCAGCTTCGCGCCCTGATCGGCCGACAGGCTCGCATCCAGTTACCCGACGCTCGCGTGCTACTTCTTCTTCGCCCTCACGCGCACCTCGTTCGCGTGCAGGTTGGCGCCCGCTGTCCGATAGGTGACCGTGACCTGATCTCCGACGCCCACGAACTCCGAAATCGAGACCTTTCCACCCTTCCCCGCGGCCGCCGTCCCCGCCCCTTCGGCGACGACTTTCGTGCTGGCATCGATGGAGAACGACTGCGTGAACGTGCCTCCGCCGGCCGCCGAGCCGGTGATGCTCAGGGAGGATCCCGAGATCGACTGGACCGTACCATTGGCCGTCTCGGCTCGTGCATCCGACGTCGCTCCACCGGCCGGTCCGGCCGAGGTGACGCGGCGAATGTTCGAGGCGCGCATCGAACCACCCGTCTCGTGGTAGCTCACTTCGACCGCATCGCCGGCCTTCAGGAACTCGGACAGCCGTGGCCCGGGCTTGCCGGCGGCCTCGGCCTGCCGCGAGGCCGTGCCCGCACCGCTGGCGGTGAGCACCGTCTTCCCGTCGACAGCGAACTTCAGCTCGCTGCTGCCGGCCTTGACGGTAATCGAGTCGGCCCCGATCGCCGTGACCGTCCCTCGCGCTGACTTGGCGTCCTGCGCCGACGGTTGAGCCGGCCAGCCCAGGGCGAGGAACAGGACAACGGACAGTCCGAAGTTGATGTGGCGCATATCGGCCTCCCTGGTCAGATACCCGAGTGTCGGACGCGAGCGATGGTCGTCGAGGACGACTGTGAGCGCGGACGAAGCGAGCGGGGCGGACGACGCCGACGAGCGGGGCGACCAACGCGGACGGGCCGCGGATGAGCTCGTGAACGTCCCCATAGTGATCTGACGACCTTCAGCGCAGGTTTCCCCGGCTCAGGCGGTGCGGAACGGTCACGTTGGACCCGCGTCAGGTCGTGCAGGTCGACCGGCACCAGGAACGTCTCGATTATGATCTAGCGCCATGGGCGCATTCCTCGACTCCGTCCCCCTCTCCGCCATCGTCAGGATCCGCGACATGATGTACACGGTGAAGGACCCGTTCCGCCTGGACCAGGGCGACGTGTCCTTCGACGCGCCGGATACCTTCAAGCAGGCCGTGCGCAAGGCGCTGGACGCCAACCACACGCACTACCTGCCCACGGCGGGGCTGCCGCGCCTGCGACAGCTCCTGACGGAGAAGATGCGGACGAAGAACGGCATCCCCATCGACTCTCCGGACGACGTGCAGGTGACCAACGGCGGGACGCATGCGATCTACGCGGCCATGCACGCGGTGCTGGAGCCGGGCGACGAGGTGGTCGTCCCCGACCCGGAGTGGCCCCCGACCATGGCCATCGTGATCGCCGCGCGCGGGGTGCCGGTAGCGGTGCCGCTGCACGAGCGACTGGGCTGGCGCTGGGACATCGACGAGGTGGAGCGCGCCATCACACCGAAGACGCGTGCCCTCTATATCAACTCGCCGAACAACCCCGCCGGCGGCATCATCCCACGGGCCGATCTCGAGCGCCTCGCGGCCATCGCGCGCGAACGGAACCTGTGGGTGTTCTCGGACGAGGCGTACGAGGACATGATCTTCGAGGGCGAGCACGTGAGCATCGCGTCGCTGCCGGGCATGTACGAGCGGACCATCCCGCTCTACACGTTCAGCAAGACCTACGCGGTCACGGGTGTGCGCATGGGTTATTACGCGGTGAAGGACCCCGTGATTCGTGCGCGGGCCCTGAAGATCGTCCTCTACACCACCAGCAACGTCAGCTCGCTCACCCAGTACGGCGCGATCGGCGCGCTCGAGGGCTCACAGCAGTGCATCGAGGACTACCGGGTGGAGCTGAAGGCCCGCCGCGATCTCTTCTACGACGGCGTGCGCGACGCTGCGCCGGACGTCTTCTCGGGGAATCCGCCGGCGGGCGCATTCTATGCGTTCCTCAAGATCAACCCGCAGTGGGTGAAAGACGCGGGGCTGCCGGGCGAGTCGCTGTCGTGGGCCATGGCCGAGCACCTCATCAAGGGCGCCCGCATCGGCTGCGTGCCGGGCGTGGATTTCGGCACGGCGTCGGAGGGCTACCTGCGCTTCTGCACGTGCCGCAGCAGGGAAGAGCTGAACGGCGCGCTCTCCTCGATGAAAACCCTCTTCGCTGGGGCTCGCGCGCCTGGCGTCCATTGAGCGATTGGTGATTGCAGATTGAGCGATTGATTGCGCATTGGTTGATTGGGCGATTGGTGATTGGATTGGGCGATTGGGGGATTGGGCGATTGGGGGATTGAGGGATTGAGGGATTGAGGGATTCGCGATTGAGCGCGGCGATTAAGTAACCCGCCGCAGCGGACGGACGGCCGAATCGTCAATCATTGGTTCGCTCAACCAACAACGAATCGCCCAATCGCTCAATCCTCCAATCAACAATGAATCGCCCAATCGCTCAATCTGCCAATCCGCAATGAATCGCTCAATCTGCAATCGGCAATCATCAATGGTCGCCCCGCACCACGTTTGGATATGACGCAAGAAGTCCTGGACGCCATCCGCTCGTTGCTGGAGGGCCAGCGCGTGCTGAGCCTGGCGGTGCTGGTGGACGGCGAGCCCGAGGCCGGGCTGCTGCCCTACGCCGTGCGCGACGACTTCGGCGCTGTGCTCATCCAGGCCTCGGGCCTGGCGCGACACGCGCGGGGGCTTCGGGAGGGGTCGCAGGTCGGGCTGCTCGTCCACGACCCTGACGCGCCCGACGCGGACCCCATGCAGCTGCCGCGCCTGACGGTGCAGGCCAGCGTGCACGTGCTGGAGAAGGGCACCGAGCCCTTCGCGCGCGCCGCCGCGCGGTTCATCGCCCGCTTCCCGACCGCGGCCATGACGCTCGAGCTGGGCGACTTCAACCTCTACGAGCTCACGCTCGGACGCGGCCGCTACGTCGAGGGGTTCGCGCGCGCGTTCAACGTCGGACCGGACACCTTCAAGGAGCTGTAGCGTCTCGCCGTCCGACTCCGGTTCCCGCCTCCCGCCTCCCGACTCCCGACTCCCGACTCCCGACAAGATCTACTCCGCCCTCAACGCCACCGCAGGATCCGTCCGCGCCGCGCGCCGGGCCGGCGACCAGCACGCCGCCGCCAGCACCACGGCGAAGAGCGCCGCGGTGAGCCCGAACGACAGCGGATCCACCGGCGGCACGCCCACCAGCAGGCTCTGCATCAGCGTGCCGATCACCCCCGCCAGGACCAGCCCGATGACGCCGCCGCCTGCGCCCAGCCAGGCGGCCTGCTTCAGCACCATCGACTGCATGTTGCCGGTGGAGGCCCCCAGCGCCATGCGGATGGCGATCTCGCGCGTGCGCTGCGCCACCAGGAACGCCATCAGGCCGTAGAGCCCCAGCGCCGCGAGGAACACGCCCATCGTGCCCACGCCACCCGCAATCCACGCGGCCACGCGTTGCGGCACGAGACCGATGGCCGCCGCGTCTTCGAACGACTGCAGGAACATCACCGGCACGCTCGACTCCACCTGTGCGACGGCCGCGCGAATCTCCCCGGCCACTGCCCGGCCTTCGGCGTGCCGGACGAACAGCGTGATGTCGGTCATCGGCTGCTGCGCCAGCGGCACGAACACGAAGGGCGTGGGCGGGTCGCTGATGTAGCGGTACTTCGCGTCCGCCACCACGCCAACGACCTCGATGGGCCGCTCCTCGTTGTCGCGCCTCTCGTGCATGAACCGCTGGCCCACTGCGGGTCGCCCGGGCCACGCCATGCGTGCGAACGTCTCGTTCACCACGGCCACCATGGGCGTGTCGGGGCGATCGGTCGGCGTGAATCCGCGGCCCTCCCGCACGCGCATGCCGATCGTCTCGAAGTATTCGGGCGAGACGACGTTCCAATCGGCGTCGAGCTCGTCGCTGCTCTCGGGCCCCGCCTGCCGGCCGGGGATCCGGATCCGACCGAGGCCGAACGAGCTGCCCTGCAGGGGGATCATGCGCGATGCCGCCACCGACGTCACCCCGCTGATGCCCGCCACGCGCGCCTGCAGGCGCTCGATCAAGTCCACGGCCTGCTGCTCGCGGAATCCCGAGAGCCCGACGTCGATGCTGGCCAGCTGGATGTTGGCGGTGGTGAAGCCGGGATCCGTGCGCGCGGCGTTCTGGAGCGTGCGCAGGAAGAGGAACGCCGTCACGACCAGCATCAGCGACAGCGCCACCTGCGCCACTACCAGCGCGTTCCGCAGGCGGAACCGGCGTCGGTCGACCGTGGCGTTCGCCCCGTGCAGCGCGGGCGCCAGATCCCCGCCCATCGCGTGACGTGCAGGTGCAAGGCCGAACACCAACGCCGTCAGCAGCGCGATGCCCATCGCGAAGAGCAGCACGCGAAGGTTCACGACGAGATCAAGATTGATAATCACCGGCAACGCCGGCAGGAAGCTCTCGAGCAGGCCGACCAGCCAGAACGTCAGCGGGATGGCCGAAACCCCCGCCGCCGCGAACAGCACCACCGTTTCGGTCAGGAGCTGCAGAATCAGTCGGCCTCGGCTCGCGCCCACGGCCAGCCGCGTGGCCATCTCGCGCCGCCGCGCCGCCGCACGCGCCATCAGCATGCCCGCGACGTTACTGCACGCAATAGCCACGAGCGCTCCTGTGAGCGCGAACAGCAGGCCAATGAAACCCAGGAACGGCAGCCGCACGGGACCCGGGACGCGGCTCGTCGGCTCCAGCGCGATGGTGTGGCGAGGATTGGCCCGCGGTTCGGATGCCTTGTAGGCCTCCATCAGCGTGTTGAGCTCGGCCAGCGCTTCCGCGCGGCTCACGCCGGGCTTCAGCCGCCCGATGGCCACGTGCCACACGCCACGCGCCTCGGTGAGGAGGTCCGACGTCGGGAGCCCGCGGGCCACCGCCACCATGGCCATGGGCACCCACACGTCCGTGCCGACGAGCGACGCCCCCCGAAACCCCGGTTCGGCTACGCCAACGACCGAGAACTCGCGATTGTTGATGCGAAGCGTCCGCTGCAGGATGCCAGGGTCGCCGCCGAAGCGCCGCATCCAGAAGTCGTGGGTCAGCACCACCACGGGGCGCTCACCCGGAACCAGGTCCTCGTCGGGGCGGAAGAACCGGCCCAGGGCCGCGCGCGTGCCCAGCACGTCGAAGTAGTTGCCCGACACGAGCGTGCCGATGACGCGCTCGCTCGTCCCGTTCTCGCCCAGGCTCATCGGCCCGCCGGCGAAGTCCACCGCAGCCATTCCCACCATCGTCTGGGTGTGGTCGCGCAGGTAGACGAACGCCGGGTGGGACATGTTGTCGAACCCACTGCCCTCGTTGGCCCTGCCGATGTCCGCCACCTCGGCCGGGTTGCGGACCCCGGCGTTCGGCGCGAACAGCAACGCGTCGGTGAGGCTGAAGATGGTGCTCGCGGCCGCGATGCCGAGCGCCAGTGAGACGACGGCGGTGACCGAGAAGATGGGGCTCCGGACCAGCAGCCGGAGGGCGTGACGGGCGTCGGTCAGACTGGGCATGACGGGAATAGACTGGCACCGAAGCCGGAATGTTTCAGGACCGCGCGTCGCGCGGGAGGAGCGCCCCATGGCGAAGGTGGAATCGATTCGCAAGCGCGCCGCGAAACGCCCAGCCCGACCGGCGCTGGTCCACCAGTTCCTCCTCGTCCTCAGCGGAACGGACCCGCTGGTGTGGCGGCGCGTCCAGGTGCCCGAGAAGTATTCGTTCTGGGACCTCCACGTGGCCCTCCAGGACGCGATGGGCTGGCAGGACTACCACCTCCACGAGTTCCGCCTCCCAGACCTGGACGAGCGGCGCATCGTCTCCATCGGCATCCCGATGGGGAACGAGGCCATCGATCGCCCCGTGATTCCGGGATGGCAGGTGCCCGTCTCGCGGTTCTTCGATCGTCCCGGGTGGCACACGCCGCCGGCGCTCTATGCCTACGACTTCGGCGACGACTGGGAGCACGCGCTGGTACACGAAGGCCTGGTGCCGGCCCAGCCGTCGCGCCTCTACCCGCGCTGCACCGGGGGCGAGCGCTGCTGCCCGCCGGAAGACTGCGGTGGGCCGCACGGCTTCACCGAGTTCGTTCGCGCGATTCGCGATCGACGCCATCCCGAGCACAAGGCGATGCTCGAGTGGGCAGGTGGCGACTACGACCCCGAGGATTTCGATCCTGCGGAGGTGAGGTTCGACGACCCGAAGAAGCGGTGGAAGAAGGCCTTCGGAGGTTGACTCGAGCGGCGGCTTCAAGGTTCACTCTTCGTCACCCATGACGATGAGACACCTCGCGGCAGCGGCTCTCCTGACAGCAGCGGCGCTGGCGTCGGCGATGCGCGCGCAGAGCATTTCGCCCGCCGCCTCCCAGCTCTCGGCGCCTTCCACCGTGACAATGGGTCCTGTCGGCCCCAGCCCCTACGACGTCGTTCGCGGCTGGCAGAAGCCGTTCGCCGAGCCGGGCTTCGCCTTCGGCGGCAACTCCGGCGTGTTCGCGGAGTCACCGGACCGCATCTTCATCGCGCAGCGGGGCGAGTTCCGCCTGCCCACGCCGGTTCCGGCGGTGTTCTCGGGCTTTGCAGGCTCATTGAAGATGAACGTGCTCAGCCTGGTGGACCGCCGCGTGTGGCGCAATTGCCTCTACACGCTCGACGCGAACGGCAACGTGAAGGACCGGTGGACCCAGTGGGATCGCCTGTGCGAGGGCTCGGACGGGCCGGGACCGCACCGTTTGCGTATCAGCCCATACGACCCGGACCGCCGCGTGTGGGTGGTCAACGAGACCTTCCACCAGATTTACGTGTTCTCGAACGACGGCAGCAAGCTGCTGAAGACGCTGGGCGAGAAGAACGTGCCCGGCAGCGACGCCGCGCACTTCGCGAAGCCCCAGGACGTGGCGTTCCTCCCGGATGGTCGCATCCTCATCGCGGACGGGCTGGACAACCATCGAGTGATGATCCTCGACAAGGACATGAACTACCTCGGGGAGTTCGGCGGCAATGGCAAGGGACCGGGCCAGTTCAATGGCGTGCATGCCGTGGCGGTGGGCCCCGACAACCGCATCTACGCGTTGGATCGCTCCGGCGGGCGCATCAACGTGTTCCGCACGACGCCCGATCCGAAGACGGTGGAGTTCGTGGAAGCCTGGCCCGGCTTCTCGCTGCCTCTCGATCTCATCGTCAATGACGATGCGGTGTGGATGACGGACCTGAAGCCGCTGCGGTTCGTGAAGTTGGACTTCAAGGGCAACCGGCTCTACACGTGGCTCGTCCCGCCCGACCTTCCGGACGGATACCTCGAGGTGCACGCGTTCTCTGTGGACTCGGCCGGTAATCTCTACGGCGGCGACAACCAGTACGGCCGCACGCAGAAGTTCGTGCCGAAGCCAGGCGCAGACCCGAAGCTGCTCATCAAGGGGCCCTGGCGGTCTCGCTAGCCGAAGGCGATCGGCGGCCGCCCGCTATGATGGACGGATGAGCGGCTGGCGGCTCGAGCACACCTACGCGGACCTGCCCGCGTTGTTCCACGCGCAGGTCGCGCCAACGCCGGTCCGCAAGCCGCGGCTCGTGGCCTTCAACGGGCCGCTGGCCGAGGCGATGGGCCTCGACACCTCGGCCCTCGTCACCGACGATGGCGCTGGCATCTTCGCCGGCAACACGCTGCCCCCCGGCGCGCGTCCCCTGGCGCAAGCCTATGCCGGCCACCAGTTCGGCCACTTCACCACGCTCGGCGATGGTCGCGCCATCCTGCTCGGTGAGCAGATCACGCCCGATGGCCGCCGTGTGGATGTGCAGTTGAAGGGCGCGGGCCAGACGCCGTACTCGCGCCGCGGCGACGGGCGCGCCGCGCTCGGGCCCATGCTTCGCGAGTTCATCGTCAGCGAGGCCATGCACGCGCTCGGCATCCCGACCGCGCGCAGCCTCGCGGTGGTGGCGACCGGCGAGCCGGTGTACCGGGAGACGGCGCTGGAGGGCGCGGTGCTGACGCGCGTGGCGGCCAGCCACATCCGCGTGGGCACCTTCGAATGGGCCGCGGCCCATCGCGACACCGTGGCGCTGACGGCGCTGGCCGACTACACACGGCGGCGCCATTATCCTGAGTTCGCCGAGGCCGCTCGCCCTCACCTCGCGCTCTTCGACGCCGTCGTCGATCTGCAGGCTCGGCTGGTGGCGCGCTGGCAGCTCGTGGGCTTCATCCACGGCGTGATGAACACCGACAACATGGCGCTCTCGGGCGAGACCATCGACTACGGCCCGTGCGCCTTCATGGACGCCTACGACCCGGCGACGGTGTTCAGCTCCATCGACGCGCAGGGCCGCTACGCCTATGGCAACCAGCCCGCCATCGCGCAGTGGAATCTCGCCCGCCTTGCCGAGGCGATGCTGCCGCTCTTCGACGAGCGGCAGGAGGCGGCCATCGACCTGGCCACCGCCGCGCTCGATCGCTTCGCGAATCTGTTTCACCGCTACTGGCAGGGCGGCATGCGCGCGAAGCTCGGGCTCTTCGCGGAAGAGGCCGGCGACGCCGTGCTCGTGGAGGGGCTGCTGAACTGGATGCGCGACACTGGCGCCGACTTCACCAATACCTTCCGCGCGCTGTGCGCGCCGGCGGAGGCCGAGCGGCTCGCGCAGGCTGACGCCGCGCTCGCCGCATGGCACGAGGTCTGGCGGGCGCGACTGCGGCGGCAGGCGCAGTCTACGGAGGAGGTGCGCACGCTGATGGAACGCCACAACCCGGCCGTGATTCCGCGCAACCACAAGCTGGAAGAGGCGCTGGCCGCGGCCACGGCGCAGGGCGACCTGGCACCCACCGAGCGGCTGCTGGCAGCGCTCGTCGAGCCCTACGACCACGCCCGGTCGCGGCCCGAGTTCAGCAGCGCCCCGCCTGCCGGAGGTGTGCCCTATCGCACGTTCTGCGGCACCTGACCACCGCGCGTGCGCGCGGTCCGTCGGAGCGGAGGTCACCGACGAACGACCCGTCGCCTGCCGGACCGTTGGAGGTTGGCCGCCTCGTGGTCCCACAACCGCGCCGCCG
>DAIRFN010000282.1:0-7403 GCA_036795065.1 Vicinamibacterales bacterium | reverse complement strand
GGATCAAGTACGCGCTCGTCGACGTCGACCAGGTGCGCGCCACCGTCACCGTCCTCGACGCCGACGTCGAGGCGTTCTACAAGCAGAACCTCTCGCAGTACACGACGCCCGCGCAGGTGCGGGCCAGCCACATCCTGTTCAAGACCGAGGGTAAGGACGAGAACGCCGTCAGGGCCCAGGCCGAGACCGTATTGAAGCAGGCCAAGGCGCCCGGGGCGGACTTCGACGCGCTCGCCAGGCAATACTCCGAGGACGAATCGAACAAGGACCGCGGCGGGGATCTCGACTACTTCGGTCGCGGACGCATGGTCCCCGAGTTCGAGGCCGCGGCCTTCGGCATGAAGAGCGGCGACATCAGCGACCTGGTGAAGACCTCGTTCGGCTTCCACATCATCAAGGTGGTCGACAGCCAGGCCGAGGTGGTGCGTTCCATGGCCGATGTCCGCGAGGAGATCGTGGACCAGCTCCGCTGGCAGAGGGCACAGCAGGAGGCCGAGACCGTCGCCAAGGCGGTGGCATCGGCGGTGAAGACCCCGCCCGATCTCGAGCGCGTTGCGAAGGAGCGGAACCTGCAGTTCGCCGAAACGGGCTTGTTCCTCTCGGACCAGCCCATCGACGAGCTGGGCGTGCAGCCCGAGTTGGCGGCCGCGGTGTTCGGCTTGAAGGAAGGCGAGATCAGCGTGCCGCAGCGCGTGGCGCGCGGCTGGGTGATAGCCACCGTGTCGGGCCGCCAGGACCCCTACCTGCCCGGGCTCGACGAGGTGAAGGACCGCGTGCGCCAGGACGTGGTGCGCGACAAGGCCAACGAGCTGGCGAAGCAGCGTGCCGCCTCGATCGCGGCCGAGCTCAGGACGGCGAAGGATTTCGCGGCCGCGGCGAAGAAGTTCAACCTCGAGGTGAAGCCGACCGAGCTCATCGCCCGTGGCGCGGCGATCCCGGATCTCGGCATCAGCGACGACATCGACGCGGTGGCCTTCTCGCTGCCGGTGGGCGGGGTGAGCGACGCAATCTCAACGCCGAGCGGGACCGCCATCGTGCGGGTGGTCGAGCGCCAGGAGGTCACCGAGGATCAGATTGCCGGCGGACGCGATCAGCTTCGTGACGAGCTGGCCGCCCAGCGCCAGGATCGATTCTTCAGTGCTTACATGCAGAAGGCAAAGAGCGGCCTGAAGATCAACATCAAGCAGGACGTGATGGACCAGCTGCTGGGCGAGCCCGCGACGCCAGGGCTGCCGGGGCTGCCGCCGCTGCAGTAAGCGCCACGTCCCCCACGACTCGAGGCCCGGTGCGGTTCACCCGCACCGGGCTTTTCTTTTCTCCGGAGCGCCGTTCCCGGCACGGCGCGTCAGCGGACGAACACGTAGGGCATGTGCGCCAGCAGTTCGCCCGAACGGAACAGGCGGGAGGGCGCGAGCAGCGCCGCCAGCGCCTGGCGATCGCGCGGGCCCAGCAGGGTGAACAGCGCATCGGCGGTGGCGCGCGTCCGCAGCGCGCCGACCGGCGACTGGAACTGCTCGCTCAGCACCTCGTAGAAGCTGCGGATCGGCGGGTAGACAACGAGCTCCACTTCCTCGTCCGCGGGGATGTGTGCGCGCTGCTTGGCCGCGGCCAGCGCCACCATCAGACCGCCGAGCTCGTCCACCAGGCCCGCCTGGCGCGCCTGCTGACCCGTCCACACGCGCCCCTGCGCGATCTGGTCGATCTTCTCCGGGGTGGTGTGCCTCGACTCGGCCACGCGCTCGACGAAGTGGTCGTAGGTGGCCTGCATCGACTCCTGCACCTTCGCGCGTTCCTCGTCGGTGAAGCGGCGGTCGGGCGAGTACATCTCGGCGTGCTTCCCCTGGCTCACCGCCTCGATGTTGGCGCCCAGCTTGTCGACGGTGCCGCCGGTGACGAACTTCCCCGTGTACACCCCGATGGACCCGGTCAGCGTCCCGGGCTGCGCCACGATGACGTCGCCCGCGACCGCGATGTAGTAGCCGCCCGACGCCGCCAGGTCGGACATCGAGACCACAACCGGCAGCGTCTCGGACTTCGTGATCATCAGCTCGCGCCAGATGACATCCGAGGCCACGGAGGATCCGCCGGGACTGTCGATGCGGACGATGATGGCCTTCGCGCCGCTGTCACGCGCCTTGCGGATGTGCTCGACGATGGAGTCGGAACCGAGCACGGGGCCGTTCACGGGGTCGTAGCCGCTCTCACCGCTGACGATGGTGCCGACGGCATTGATGACGGCGACGCGCGAGCGCCGGTGCACGCCGAGCGCCTCCCACGTGACGCCCGCGTAGCGCTCCATTTCGATCGTCGGCTCGATGGTCACATCGTCCAGGTCGTCGAGCTCGTCTTCGTACGCCAGCTCGTCCACCAGGCCCACGCGCAGGGCCTCTTCGGGCAGGAACGGGCCCTGGTCGATGAGCGCCCGCACCTCGTCTTCCGGCTTGCGCCGACTGTCGGCAATGGCTCGCACGAGCTGCTGGAATTGATCGCGGTTGAGCGACTCGCTCATCTCGCGGTGAGCGGGCGTGAACGTCTTCTCGGTCAACGTATTCACCGCCGTCTTGAAGTCGCCGACGTGGAGGAAGTCGGGATAGGTGCCGACCCAGTCGAACGCCCCGCGGAGGAACACCTCGTAGCTGGCCAGTCCCGTCAGGTCGAGCGTGGCGGTCGGCAACAGGAACACCCTGTCGGCCGCCGAGGCCAGGTAATACTGACGATCACCCGCGTATTCGAGGAACGCATAGACGGGCTTGCCGCTCTGCCGGAAATCGAGGATGGCCTCGCGCAGCTCCTGCAGCTTGGCCCAGAACGGCGAGTCGAGCGTACCTGGCTTCAAGAGGAGCCGGGAGACGCGCCGATCGATCTTCGCCTTGTGGATGAGCTCGACGTAGCCCCGCACGGTGAGCGTATGACCGTCGCTCAGGGGCAACACCACGTCGGGCACCATCTCGGGGAGGTCACCCGCGGGACGCAGCGTCAGCGTCGACCCCTGCACGACGCCCGGGCTGCGCCCGAACGCGAGGTAGAGCACCGTCATCGCCCCCAGGGACACGAAGGTGGCGACGAGCAGCAGGCCTAGGACGAAGCGCGCTCCGCGCGAGAGGCTCACAGACACAGTATAGGCCGCAGACCCCGAAGCCGCAGATTGGCCTCCCATAGATGGGCCGCAGATAGGCGACACCAGGAGCGGGGCCACAGATTCACCGATGACCCGAGGGCCTGCGAAACCCAGTCTGTGCATCCGCGGCCGACGGTCCGATGATGCGCGCCCACTGCCGCCGCGTCTGTCCCACTGATCAGCGTGCCGCCGGAATCTCGCGCGCGAAGCGCAGGTCCCACACCCGATCCTGCGAGACGCTGAACCCGGTCACACGGCCCGCGTCGTCTCTGTGGAAGATCACCGTCCCAAGCGACCCCGAGAACGCCGCCTCGTAGATGGGCGTCAGGCGAACGAGCCGGTCAGGACGCTGGCGCAGCACCAGCGCGCCGTCCTCCACCGACCCGACAAGCTCGGTCTCGGCGTCCGGGCTGCCATAGGTGCCCTCGAAGGGCCTCAGGTCGTCTGAGGCCGGGGTCCACGGGGCCACGCGCGCCAGGGTGTCGGTCCGGCCGAAGGCATCCGTCACGGTGATACCACCATGGCCGTCGAAGGCCCACCGCTGTCCCGCGGGTGTCACCAGGCGTGAGCTCGACTCGGCGGTCAGCGTCGCGCCGCGCTCGACGCGAAGCCCGGCAGCCTCCTTCACGATCCGGACCGGCACGCCCGTGGCGGTATTGCGATAGAGCCCCACGAACGCGGAGGCGTCGGCCTCTCTGAGCGCGACGCCCCCGTTGGTGGCCACCGGAGCCGCCAGTGAGGACCCGAGCACCACGTCGGCCACCTTGTACGTGAGCGCCTGCGCGGAGGCGTCGCCCGCGTTGCAGAGCACGGCCACGGCGGTGCGCTTCTCCGGAAACAGGGTGAGATAGGCGCGATAGCCGGCCGTCGACCCGCTGTGGCGAATCTCCCGCACGCCGCGATACTCCCCCACCCACACGCCGAGGCCGTAGTCGTGGGCGCGGCCGTCCGTGAAGCGGCCCGGCGTGGTCTGCTCGGTGACGAAGACGGCGTCGCCCACCACGGGCGACTGGAAGTTCCTGGTCCACTTCACCAGGTCGCCCACCGTCGTCAGCAACCCGCCGTTGCCGTGCGCGTTCTCGAATGGCATCTCCAGGTGATACGCATCGTCCTGGCGGTCGTAGGCCAGCGCGCGGCCGGGCACGATGCGCGTGTGATCGTCCCGCCACGAGGTGCGCGTCATGCCGAGCGGCTCGAAGATGTGGCGGCGGGTGAATTCAGCGAACGGCATCCCGCTCACGCGCGAGACGAGGATGGCCGCGAGGTTGTAGCCAGAATTGCTGTACGACCACCGTGTGCCCGCCGGGAAGTTGAGCGCCCGCTGCCGCGACAGGATGTCGAGGACGTGCGCGTGCGTGTGCACGCGGGTGGTCCGCGGCCAGCCCGCGATGCCCGCCACGCTGCCCCAGTCGCGCAGGCCGCTGGTGTGGTTGAGCATCTGCCGGATCGTGACCGGCGTGCCGTACTCCGGCAGCTCGGGAAGGTAATGGCGGATGGGATCGTCCAGCGACAGCCTGCCGCCCCGCGCGAGCAGCAGCACGGCCGCCGCCGTGAACTGTTTCGACACCGATCCGGCCTCGAAGATCGTGTCCCCGCGATTGGGCACGCCGCGTTCGAGATCAGCCATGCCGAAGCCCTTCTCGACGACGGATTGGCCGTCCACGCCAACGCCAACCGAACAGCCGGGTGTTGCGGCGGTCCAATCGGCGAACACCTGATCCACACTGGGAACCGCCGCGGGGGCCGCGGCCTGAAGCACACCAAGAATCAGAGCGACGAACTGCACCTGGCACCTCGAATCGGAAGCGACTACCTTTGCGCGATCATCGTGTCCAGCGCCGCAAGCGCGTCCTTCACGGCCGCAAGGGCCTGGTCGGTGGGTGCCGCATCGGCGGCCTCCACCAGACCGAACAACTGGACCAGCGTGCCCATCATCCGTTGAAGCTCCTGCACGGTTGACGGCCGTCCAGCGCCCTGTCCCCTCGCGGCGGCCAGCGCAGCCGAGGTCCGGCGGATGCCTCCGTCCAGCGCGCGCGACAGCTCGTGCTGACGGCGGATCGCCGCCTCGGGCGCCTTCACACGGGGATCCATGCGCACCACCAGCGGCGCCGTGCGCGTCAGCCCCCCAGCCTCCAGCCGCACGGTGTAGCGGCCTGGCAACACGCACGACCCGAGTGGAGTGCGCGGGGTGTTCCGGGCGATAGCGGCAATGGGATAGGAGAACGACGCGACGGCCGGTCGTTCGTGGCGCAGGTCCCACACGAAGCGATGCAGTCCACGGGTGCGCGCCAGGGGGTGATGCGGCCGAATCCAGTAGTCCGGCGTGTTCCGGCCCTCGACGAGGGGCTCTGGCGGATCGTCACTGGCGTAGCGTCGCACCACCGCCCCCGTCTCATCGAGCACCTCGAGTGTCACCGCACTGCTCGCGTCAGCGGGCAGCCAGTAGTGCAGGATCGCCCCATCCGGAGGGTTCTGCCCCGCTGGCTCGTCTGGCGGCAGCGGCGTATCGGTGTTCATGTTCCACCGCACGCGCAGCGCCTCTTGGGGTGCGAACAGGTGCGGCCCGGCCGATAAGGTCACTTCGGGCAACTGCCGCAGCGGCGTGATGTCGTCGAGGATCCAGAAGCCCCGGCCGTGCGTGCCGGCCACCAGGTCGTCGCCCTTGATGACCAGATCCCGCACCGAGATTGCCGGCATGTTCACGCGCAGCGACTGCCAGTGCGCGCCATCGTCGAACGAGACGTAAACTGCCTGCTCGGAGCCGGCGAACAGCAGCCCGCGCCGCTTCGGGTCCTCCCGCACCGCGTTGATGATGCCGCCGGCGGGAATCCCGCTGGTGATGTGCGCCCACGTCTTCCCTCCATCCCGTGTCCGGTAGATGTGGGGCCGAAGGTCGTCGAGCCTGAAGGTGTTGACTGCGGCGTAGGCGGTGCTCGCGTCGAAGTGCGAGGCGTCCATCAGCGACACCTTCATCCAGGGCTTCATGTCCGGCGGCGTGACGTCGCTCCAGGTCCTGCCTCCGTCGTGCGTCACGTGGATGAGCCCATCGTCGGTGCCCACCCAGATCACCTGCTCGTCCAGATAGGAAGGGGCAATCGTGTAGATGACGCCTCGCTGGGAAGGACGCGCGTCGGGCTCGCTCGCGTAGATGCCTACGCTCGGGGGCGGCTCCCACACGGGTCGAGTCAGATCCGGACTGATCTGCTGCCACGACTGCCCACCGGTTGTGGTCTGCCACAGGACGTTCGAGGCGAAGAACAGCTTCCGGGGATTGACCGGGGAGAACAGCACCGGCATTGTCCGCACCACGCGGTAGTCCGCGCCACGTAACGGTCGCGGGCCCACGTTCTGCACCTGGCCCGTCCGCCGGTCCCAGCGCGAGACCTTGCCCCCGTACACGACGTCCGGGTCGAGCGGGTCCGGCGCCACGTAGCCGTACTCTTCGACCCCGACCGGCGACCAATCGCGGAAGGTAATCTGACCGTGATCCCCTCGACTCGACACGCAGGCGGACCCGCTCTCCTGCTGGCCGCTGCACACCCGGTAGGGAAACGCGTTGTCGGTGGTGACGTGGTAGAACGCCGCCGTGGGCTGGTTGTACCAGCTGCTCCACGTCTCGCCGCCATTCAGCGACACGATGGCCCCCTGGTCGGAGGTCATCGCAATGATGTCGGGGTTCCGGGGGTTGATCCACGCGCGCTGATAGTCGTCGCCCCCCGGCGCCCCTCGGAATGCCGTGAACGTCCGCCCACCGTCGGTGGACTTCCACGCCACGATGGTCGGCACGAAGACGATGTCCGGATTCGTCGGATGGACGCGCACGTCGGTGGCATCGTAGGGCCGCGCCACCACGCGAGGATCGCTGTTCACGAGCACCCACGTCTCACCCGCATCGTCGGTCCGGTAGATGCCGCTCTTCGTGCGCGCCTCGACCACCAGGAAGAGCCGGGACGGCAGGCTGGGGGCGATACCGATGCCGATGCGCCCGAGGCGATCATCGGACCACGTGGGCAACCCCGCGGTGAGCGGTCGCCACGTCGTCCCGCCATCGGTGGACTTGAAGAGGCCGCTCCCGGGCCCACGGAAGTCCGCGTTCTCCCACGGCCCCTGCTGAGCCTGCCAGAGCGCGGCGTATACCACCAACGGGTTCTTCGGATCGATCAGGACATCGGCGCCGCCGGTGTGCTCGTCCCGGTACAGCACCCTCTCGAATGTGCGGCCGCCGTTCACCGAGCGAAAGATGCCGCGCTCCTCGTTCGGGCCGTAGGGGTGACCGAGCGCGGCC
>DAIRFN010000281.1:0-7410 GCA_036795065.1 Vicinamibacterales bacterium | reverse complement strand
GCACGATCTCGCCGAGCAGGAAGAAGTTGATGTCGCTGTAGACGAAGCGCTCGCCCGGGGCGGAGGTGGGCACCTCGTTGCGCGCCAGCTCGATGGCAGCGTCGTAGCCGGTCCACGGGTCGGCCAGGTCCACGTCGGGCCTGAGGCCCGAGACATGAGCCA
Organism: Vicinamibacterales bacterium; assembly: GCA_036795065.1. Taxonomy (GTDB): domain Bacteria; phylum Acidobacteriota; class Vicinamibacteria; order Vicinamibacterales; family UBA2999; genus VFZN01. The sequence goes on along the minus strand of DAIRFN010000281.1, from coordinate 7,248 downwards.
TGAGGTGCCCAACGGTAATGCGGCCCTTGCCGTAGCGCTCGAAGCCTTTCACGTAGCTGGACACCGGATCGTTCAGGCGGATGCGGCCCTGCTCCACCAGCGACATCACCGCCGGCGTGGTGGCCACCACCTTGGTAAGCGACGCGAGGTCGAACACCGTATCGACAGTCATGGGCTCACGGGCCGGGACCAGCGCGCGGTTGCCGTAGGCCTGGAGGTGGAGCACGCGGTCGCCACGCCCGACCAGGACCACAGCCCCGGGGGTCTGGCCCGCGGCCATGGCAGCCTCGACCACCGTGTCGATGCCAGGAAGACGGGCTGGCGGCGCGCTCGACGGACGGTTCTGGGCAGCGCCGGTCGAGGTGGCCGCCACCATGCTGACGGCGGCCATCGCGAGCAGGAGGATGCACCGGGTGGGGCGGACGGGAGACATCGCGGTTAACATATACTTGATTGGTTTTAGGCGTCGTGGGACGCCGCATGGGAGACCCAAGCAATGCGTGACCTGAAGACCCTGTTCAGCGCGACCGCCATGGCGCTGGTGATGGCCCTGCCCGCCGCGGCGCAGACCGGCCGGATCGGCGGCACTGTCAAGGACGCGAGCGGCCAGCCCATCAAGGGCGCCACCGTCGTCGCCGAGAACCCGGCCTCCGCGCCTTCGTCGTTCACCGCGACGACGGACGATCGCGGCCGCTACTCGATGATCGGCCTCAAGGCCGGCACGTGGAAGGTCACCGCATCCGCCCCGGGCTTCGAGGGCGCCTCCGGCAACGTGCCCATCAAGACGATCGGCGCACCGATGCCGCCCGTGGACTTCACCCTGAACCCCGGCAGCTCCGGGCCGGCGGGGGCCCTGGCCGGCGTCAACACCAAGGAACTGCAGGGCGAGCTCGCCAAGGCCGACGCGATGGTCGCCGCCAAGGACTACGCGGGCGCGATTGGCATCTACGAGGCGATGCTGGCCAAGGTGCCCGCCCTCACGGCCCTGCACCTCCAGATCGGCGGCCTCTACCGCAACCAGAAGCAGTACGACCAGGCCATCGAGGCCTACAAGAAGGTGCCCGAGGGCGACTCCAACGCCGACAAGGCCAAGATCGAGATCGGCATGACCCAGCTCGAGAAGAACGACCTGGCCGGCGCCGAGACCACCCTGCTCAGCGTCGCGCAGTCCACGAGCGCCAACAAGGAAGTGTTCTACAACCTCGGCGAGGTGAAGTTCGCCAAGGGTGAAACCGAGGAGGCCGTGAAGTACTACCAGCGCGCCTCGGACATCGACCCGAACTGGGGGAAGCCGCTCTTCAAGCTGGGCCTCGCCAAGCTGCAGAAGGCCGACACGGCGGGCACGCTCGAGATCATGAACAAGGTGATCGCTGTGGACCCGAACTCGGCCGAGGCCGCGCAGGCCAAGGGGCTGATCGAGCAGCTGAAGAAGCAGTAGGGATCAGATCGGGAGTCGGGAACCGGGAGTCGAACCGCGTCGGGGGTGAACGGCGACCCTTCAGGCCCCAAGACCCAAGACCCAAGACCCAAGACCCAAGACCCAAGAGGCCGGGGCGCTAACGCGCTCCGGCCTTTTGTCGTTTCTGGGCCTCCGCGATGAGGTCGCCGAGGCGCGGGTCGTCGGGCGTAATGTCCTGCGCCTTCTTCCACAGGTCGATGGCCTCGCGGTACCGGCTCTCGCGCGCCGCGATGATGCCCTTGACGACGTAGGCGCGCGCGAATCGCGGGTCCACTTGCAGGGCCGCGTCCAGCGCCTGCTGGGCTTCTTCGGTGCGGCCCCTGGATGCCTCGAGCCAACCGAGCGCTGCGTGGTTGGACGCCATGTCCGGGAACGTAGTCAGGCTCTCCGCGTACTCGTCCTGGGCCTTTGCCAGGGCCTGCCCGGCCGGTCCGGGCAGTGCCGCCACGCCGAGGGACAGCAAGCCTTCGGCGGCCTTCACGCGCACGACACGGGCCGTGTCCACCAGCCTGGCGGTGAGGGCCGGCGTCACGCGCTCGATCTGCCCAGAGGCGGCCAGGGCCTTCACCGCCGCCGCACGCACCATCGCCTCCGGGTCTGCCGCAGCCCCCATCAACGCGTTGATCACCGAAGGCGGCGCGGTCGCCGGCCCCGCTGCCGGGCGCCGATTCGCCGAGGCCGAGCCCGATCCAAACGATGTCTGGCTCTGCATCGTGCCGCTCGCGCCGACGACGCCCAACAGCATCTGTGCGATGTAGTCGGCGGCACTCGCGCGCAGCAGCGCCCCGTGGGTGCGGTCCACCGCCATACGCGCCAGGTCGGGCATCACCGACGCATCCCCCGAGCCCGCGCGGTACATCACGTCGGCCGTCGTCAGGTTCTGCCGGCGCCGCCCGCCATCGCCCCACCACGCGTCCATCTGCGCGCTGGCCCACTCCGGCGTCTTGTCGTCGTGGCAGGTCGTACAGGCGTTAGGCACACCGTAGCGCGCCGTCATCTCCGGCACAGGCGGCTTGAACGTGTGGTCGCGGCGACGAATGAGCAGCCGCCAGTTCACGTCGCTCATGTGGCAGTTGATGCACCGGCTGCCCGCGCTCTCAGGCTTGTGGAACGTGTGCGCCTGCAGCCCCGTCCCGGTGAACGACGGCTTCACGGCCGGCGCGGCGCCCGGCTGCGGGCTCTCGACTCCCGACTCCCGACTCCCGACTCCCGGGTTCTCCCCTCCCGACGACGCGAGAGCTCCTCCCGGGAGAGACCCGTCTCCCGACACACGCTTTGGCGCCGTGTGGCACTGCGTGCACAGCCCGTCGCCGTTCCGTCCCTGGTAGATGTTCACCTTCAGCGAGTGCTCGTTGCGGGATCCATGCGCCACGTGGCAATTCGTGCACGTGATGGCGCCGGCCTGGAAGCAGCCGCTCAGCGTGAGCGCCTGCGGGCGATTGAACCGATTCGGGCGCCCGTCGGGCCAGAACTCGCCCTGCAGGTCGTTGGGCGGGATCGCATCGCTCACCAGGAAGGGCAGCGCGTAGTCCTCGTACCGATCGCCGCCGCGGAAGCCAACGAACAGGTTGGTCTTGTTCCCGTGGCAGTAGGCGCACGTGTCGAACGTGCGCCGTGGCTCCGCGGATCGGGGCGACAGGGTCTTCAGGACGTCGGTGAGCTGCCGGTTCTTCGCGCTGTTGTCGTACGCGGGCTTGCCGGCGGGGTTCTTCTCCCACTCGTCCATCAACGCCACGTGCTCGCGCCCTGGCCCGTGACACGCCTCGCACCCGATGCCCATCTCCGTCCACGTGGAGTTGTAGCGCTTCGCCGTGATGTCGTAGCCCTGGACGATGTTGGTGCCGTGGCAGTTGAAGCAGTTGGCGTTCCAGATCTGCCGCAGGTCGTGCGCGCCGTCGGGGATGGGCGTGGTCTCCTTCCAGTCCAGCCAGCGGCGGCTCTCGAGGTGCCAGAACGCGGGCAGCACATAGATGCGTCCATCGGGCAGCGTCGAGAGGTAACCCTGGTAGCGCTTCGCGCCCAGCGTGTAGTCAACCGTGAAGGTTTCGGGCGCGCGATCGCCGAACGCGATGGACATGTACGGCTTGCCGTCCTTGTGCCCGAACGCATACGAGCGGCCGTGATCCGAGAACCGGGCGCCGTCGCTGAAGTCGCCCACGACCAGTGCCTTCTCCACCGGCTTGGTCATCTTCACGTGCAGCGAGCGCTCCCATTGCTCCATCTCCACGTCGTGGCAGCGGCGGCAGGCTTCGGAGCCGAGATAGTCGGACGAGGAGCGCGTGGCAGTGGGGCCGGGGACGGCCAGCGACGGCTGCGAAGGCGCGAGCGGCGGGGTGACGGCGCCCGGCGGCGGCTGGGGCGTGCCGTCGGTCGTGGTGACGAGTGCGCTCCATAACAGAACGCTCGTTACCATCAGGCCGGTGCCGAACCTCATAGCGCCCTGAAGATAACAAAAAAGGGGCCCATCAACATGGGCCCCTCGAGCCAGTGGCCTAGTCAGCCTGGCTCAAACCTGGCTTGCTCCTGTGGGGGTGCACAAGCCGTTTCAATCGCCGCTCACGGAATTGCAAGCGATATGCCGGAAATGCCCCGATGGGAACACTGAAATTCCGGAAGGAAATCAGGCGTGAGGTCGAAGGTCGTGCCATGTAGCTCTGCCAAATCCAAACAGTTGAAACCGTCGATTTCGGCAGGCTGGATCGCCGGTCACGAGCGACCAACGATGTCGGCGAGCAGCGCGATCGACCGTAACAACTGTTCGTTTGTCACGTAGGGGGCTGGCCCGAGACGCAGACGTTCCCCGCGCGCATCGCACCAGACGCCTGCTGCCACAAGCGAGCGCGCGAGTGTTGGCGCATCGGCGGCGCTCAGCGCCACGAATCCCGCGCGGCGGTCGGCAGGCACCGCTTCCACGCGAAGCCGCGCTGGGTCGAGGTCCAGCGCCTCGATGCCGCTCACGAGCCTCCCCGTCTGCGCCCTGCTCACCTCGCGGAGCCGCTCGGGCGTCAGGTCCTGCTGCACACCGAACGCGAACACGGCGGCCGCGCGGTAGTGCGATGCCGGATCGTAGGTCGCGCCGGCAAACCTGGCAGCGCCTCGGCCATACGCGACCTCGCCCGTGCGCGAGGTCTCTTCGAGCGCGGCGAACTCAGCGAACCAGCCCGTATAGACCGGCCGCATCGCGCAGTCGGGCGGCACGCGCAGGAAGCAGTTGCCTTCGCCCAGCTGGCAGTACTTGTAGCCGCCACCCACGACGAAGGCTCGCCCGAGCCCCAACCCCTCGACATCGAACGGGACGACGTTCAGATGGTGGTAGGCATCGACCAGCAACTCCACGCCGCGAGAGCCGCACGCCGCCGCCAGGTCGCCGAGGGCGGACACGATCTCGGCGGTCTCGAAGAGCACGGACGACACGAGCACGGCGGCCGTGCGATCGTCCACCGCGGCCATCAGGCGTTCCGCCAGCGTCTCGGCCGGCCGGCTGGGCACCTTGTGCACGTCGAGCCCGGCTTCGTGCAGCCGATCGAGTTGCCGGCGGATGGTATGGAACTCGCCATCGCTCGTCACCAGGCGGGGGCGCCGGTCCAGGGGAAGCGCGGAGAGGAACCGGCACACCAGCTCGTGGGTGTTCTGGCCGAGGGCGACCTCCGCGCGCGGCTCACCGAGCAAACGTCGCCACCCGTCGCGCACCCGCTCGGCCTGCTCTTCAGCGAGCGCCCACTTGTGGTCGAGGTGCTCGGCCGCATCGAGCCACGCCTGCTGCTGTGCCTCGAACCCCACGTCTGGCCACGCCTGGTGCGAGTGCCCGGTCAGCAGAAGCCGCTCGGCGACGTGGAAGCGGGAGTAGTGTCGGGCGAGGTGAGATGGATTGAGCATGGGTCAATGGAAACCACGAAGACTCTCACAGCCTGGCGCGGATCGCCCACAGGTCGGGAAACAGCGGTTGCATCAGTGTCGTCGCCAGGTAGGCCGCGCCGCTGGACCCGCCGGTGCCAGGCCTCGTGCCGATAGTGCGCTGCACCATCTTCACGTGACGGTAGCGCCACTCCTGCAGTCCTTCGTCCAGGTCCACCAGGCGCTCGCACAGCTCGGCGTTCTTCGGGTCGACACGATACACGTGGATGAGCGTGTCCTGCAGGGCCTCCGAGGGCTCGGGCACCTCCGTCACGTCCCGCTCCAGGAGCGGCGCCGGCACGGCGTAGCCTTCGCGCGCCAGGTAATGCAGGACCGCATCCCACAACGTGCGCGCCCGGAAGCGTTCCTCCAGCGCGCGGTGGGCGCGGCTGCCTTCCGGGAACCGGGCCAGCGCCCCGTGCCTCTTGTGGCCAAGCACGAATTCGAGCTGCCGGAACTGGTCCGACTGGAACCCGCTGGCCGCCTCGAGCCGCGCGCGGAACGACTGGAACTCCATCGGCGTCATCGTCTCGAGGATGTCGAGCTGCGCGACGAGCACCTTGAGGATGGTCAGGATGCGCTTCATCGTGTGCTGCGCCCGGTGCGCCTCGCCCCGATCGAGCCACCGCATCACCTGGTCCAGCTCGTGAAGGATCTCCTTGAACCACAGCTCGTAGACCTGGTGAATGACGATGAAGAGCATCTCGTCGTGCTCGGGTCCGTCAGAGCGGGGCCGCTGGAGCGAGAGCAGTTCGTCGATGGCCAGGTAGCTGCCGTAGGTGACGGCACGGTCAGTCATGCCAGTAGCTTACAGGGGTCCGGCGGAGAGAGTGCAGGGTGCGGAGTGCGGGGTGCTGGGTGCGAGTGCCGGGTGCCACGTGCCGAGTGCGAGTGCCGAGTGGATCCCGAGTGCCACGTGCGTCGGCAGGTGCGCCATGAGGCGCTCGCACTCCCGTCTCGCGTGCCCCCCTGAACCTCCGTGCTTTGAACCTCCGTGCTTCGCACAGACGTAAAAAAGGCGAGAGAGGCCGGCGCAGCCCCTCTCGCCACAGACTCCCCCACAGGAGCCGAGTTCGATTGTCGTGGCCGGGCTCGCGGGGTTTGGATGTCCCTCGAGCCCGACCCTTACTCTTCGATCACCAGCCGCCTTGCCTCATCCGCGCAGCTGTTGTTTTGCGCGTCTGCGGCGTTGGGCCGATGCCTCATCTGCGCATCTGCGGCCCGCCCGTATCTGCGCATCTGCGGCCCGTGTCATCTGCGCCCATCCGGTCTCCTCCGTGTCTACCAGAGGAAGCGGACGCCGATCCGCGCGGTGCGCGGCGCCAGGATGGCCGCCGGCCGCTGGTAGTTCGCGCCCGTCGTCCGCGTGATGGTCTCCGCGGCGCTGCTGTTGGTGATGTTGAAGAAGTCGAGGAAGCCGCGGAGGCGCGCCCGCGCGGCGATCTCCACCGTCTTCTCCAGGCGCACGTCGAACACCCAGATGTTGTCCTGGCGGTTCGCGTCCGCCGCGTCGGCGTAGATGGTCGACGCCGGCAGGACGAGCCCGAACGGCGTGGCGGCGCTCGCCGGCACGCTGATCTCGCGGGCGTAGTTCTCACCGGACTGCGCGCGCAGCACGGGCGAGACGCGGATGCCGTAGGGCAGGTCGTAGCTGCCCGTCGCCTTGAACTGCCACGTCGTGCGCGGCAGGCGGCCCGGCTGGTTCGGGTTGGTCGGGAAGCCCGTGGCGAGGCCCACGGGGTAGTCGTTCAGCCACGTGTTGCTGTACGACACCTGGCCCGACCACTTGTTGCTGTAGCGGCGGTTCGCCGAGATCTCGAACGTCTTGAAGTCCTCGGCGCGCGGCAGGTTCATCACCACCGACCCCAGCGGGAAGTTCGCCGCCTGGCTCGACG
>DAIRFN010000280.1:0-7415 GCA_036795065.1 Vicinamibacterales bacterium | reverse complement strand
GTGATCCGCGCCGTGCAGGATCAGGTGGCCCGGCTGGCCTACGCCAACCCGTTCATGGCCACCGAGGCGCGGGCCCGCCTCGGCGTGAAGCTCGCGGATCTGTGCCCAGGCGACATCGATGCGTTCTTCTTCACCAACGGCGGGTCGGAGGCCAACGAGAACGCCGTCCGCATCGCGCGTCTCTATACCGGCCGTCACAAGGTCCTCGCACGCTATCGCTCGTATCACGGCGGCACGGCCGGCAGCTTGACGCTGACCGGCGACCCGCGCCGCTGGCCCTCGGAACCCGGCATTCCCGGCGTCGTCCACATTCCGCATCCGTACCACGGCATCGAGCGCGGCTGGGACGCGACGGAAAAGGCCCTGGCCGACGTCGAGGAGATCATCCAACTGGAGGGCCCGCAGACCATCGCGGCCCTCATTCTCGAGCCGGTCACGGGCACCAACGGTGTGTTGCCCCCGCCGCCCGGCTACCTCGAAGGGATCCGGGACCTCTGCACGCGTCACGGAATCCTGATGATTGCCGACGAGGTGATGTCCGGCTTCGGGCGGACGGGTGCCTGGTTTGCCGTGAACCACTGGGGCGTGGTGCCGGACATCCTGACGATGGCGAAGGGGTTGACGAGCGCGTACGTGCCCCTGGGCGCGGTGGGCGTCCGTCGCGGCATCGCGGAGCACTTCGAGTCGAATGTTCTCTACGGCGGCCTCACGTATAACAGCCACCCGCTGGGTTGTGCGACGGCGCTGGCTACCATCGCGGTCTACGAAGACGAGGGATTGATCGAGCGCGCTCGTGAGACGGGCAAGCTGATGAGGTCTCTGCTGGACGATCTGAAGGATCGACACCCATCCGTCGGGGCCACACGGTCAATCGGCCTCTTCGGTATCGTCGAGCTCGTCCGCAACAGGACGACGCTCGAGCCGCTCGCGCCGTTCAACGGCACCTCTCCGGAAATGAAGGCGCTGGGACGCTTCTTCCGCGAAGAGGGCCTTTACACGTTCGTCCGGTGGAACACGTTCTTCACCAACCCGCCGCTCTGCATCACCGAGTCGGAGCTGCACGAAGCATTCGACATCATCGACCGCGGGCTGGCCATCACCGACCGCGCAGTCGTGGACTGAGGAGGACGCCGTGAGCATCTCTGATCGCGACCTCGGCATGCACCGCGACATCACGCGTCGCGACTTCCTGAACGGCGTGACTGTCGGTCTCACCGGATCGATGGTCGCACCCGCGTGGCTGCAGGCCGCCGGGGAGCAGGCCGCACTGGCGCCCGAGCAGGCGCCCGGCTACTACCCGCCGAGCCTGACGGGCATGCGCGGCAGCCATGCCGGATCGTTCGAGGTTGCGCACCAGATGCGGGACAACCGCGGGTGGAAGAGCCTCGCCACCGACACGGGCGAGGCCTACGACCTCGTAATCGTGGGCGGGGGTATCAGCGGCCTGGCCGCGGCTCGGTTCTTCCGCGAGGCCGTCGGGCCCCGCGCGTCCATCCTCGTGCTCGACAACCACGACGACTTCGGCGGCCACGCGAAGCGGAACGAGTTCCAGCTGGATGGCCGGATGTTCATGCTGAACGGGGGCACGCTGAACATCGAGGCGCCGAAGCAGTACAGCGACGTTTCGATGGGGTTGCTTCGGCGGCTGGGCATCGACATCGAGCGATTCGAGCGCGAGACGGAAGAGGACCGCGGCCTCTATCGCCGGATGGGACTCAGGAACGGCGTCTTCTTCCCGAAGGAGCGCTTCGGGACAGACCGGCTGGCCGTGGGGACGCCTGGTGGTGCGCAGGCCAGCGACCAGGCGTGGACCGAGTTTCTCGCGAAGACACCCCTGCCGCCCGACGCGAAGAAGGACATTGCGCGCCTGCAGAGCGGCAACCAGCCCGACTACCTGGCCGGCCAGTCGGACGAGGAGAAGAAGCGGCAGCTCCTCCACATGAGCTACGAGGACTTCCTGCTCAAGGTCGCGAAGGTGCACCCCGACGCCGCGTGGTTCTACCAGTCGCGCACCACGGGGTTGTTCCTGATGCAGGCCGATGCCGTCCCGGCCTACTACGGCTGGAACTCCGGCTACCCGGGTTTCCAGGGGATGAAGCTCGAGCCGACTCCGCGCGAGCAGCTGTTCTACGAGCCCGGTGGCCAGCATGGCCGCGAGAACCAGGCAAGGGCGAGCGAGGGCGGTCGATCGATTCACTTCCCCGACGGGAACGCCACGATCGCGCGGCTGCTGATCAGGGCCCTGCTGCCAGACGCCGTGCCAGGGAGCAGCCAGGAGGATGTCGTGACCGCCCGCGTGGACTACGCACGGCTGGACCGGGCGGGGTCACCGACGAGGGTGCGTCTCAACAGCACCGTCGTGCAGGTGCACCACCTGGGCGACCCTGCTTCGGCGCGGGAGGTCGAGGTCAGCTACGTCAAGGGCGGCCAGACGCGAAGCGTCCGCGCCGGACACTGCGTCATGGCGTGCTGGAACTCGGTCATCCCCTACATGTGTCCCGAGCTCCCACAGGCGCAGCGCCAGGCGCTGCTCTACGGCATCAAGGCGCCCATCGTCTACACCAACGTCTTCCTCCGAAACTGGACATCGTTTGCGAAGCTCGGCGTCGCGAACATCACGGCGCCCAGTGGCTACCACCCGAGCGTGCAACTGCCGGAACCGGTGAGCATCGGGAACCACCGCTGCTCGCGGACACCGGAAGAGCCCACTGTCCTGCACCTGGTTCGCACGCCGTGCGCGCCGGGGAAGCCCAGGAAGGAACAACATCGCCTCGGCCGCGCCGAGCTGCTCGCCACCTCCTTCGAGACCTTCGAGCGGGAGATTCGCGAGCAGCTGGCGCGCGCGCTGGCGGACGGCGGTTTCGACCCGGCGCGGGACATCGCGGGGATCACGGTGAACCGCTGGCCGCACGGTTACACCTACAACTACAACACCCTGGAGGACCCGGTCAGCTGGGCGCTGTCGACGCCCGAGGACCGGGCGTTCGTCGTCGGTCGCCGGCAGTTCGGACGGATCTCCATCGCCAATGCGGATGCGGCGGGCAGCTCGCACACCGACGCGGCGATCGACATGGCCCACCGCGCGATTCGTGAAGTGGTGGAATCGCGAAGCGCCGCGGCAGCGGGGGCCCTGATCAAGTCGTGAGCGTGAACCCCACAGTGCAAGGCCAGTACAGGTACTCAGCAGGTTCGATGAGGCGCGGAACGAGGAACCCATGCGAGGAGTGTTCGCTATGAACTTGGCACATCGTTTGTTGGTATGCGCATGCGCGCTTGTAATCGGAGGGGGGGCGGCATGGGCCCAGACGGGCTCAGGAACCGGTGTGATAACCGGTGTCGCGATGGACCAGACCAAAGGCGTCCTGCCCGGTGTCACGGTCACCGTTTCTGGGCCAGCGGTCATGGGAACACCGACGGCCGTCTCGGGCGTCAATGGCGCCTATCGTGTAACGAATCTGCCGCCTGGAGACTACCAAGTGGTCTTCGAGCTATCCGGCTTCGGCACAGTCATCCGTGAGGGCATCCGGGTCGGCTCCGGGTTCACGGCCACGGTAAATGTCGAACTGGGGCCCGCGACGATCGCCGAGAGTGTCACCGTCAGCGGGCAGTCGCCTGTGGTGGACGTGACCAGTACGACCGTGGCGACCCGCTACGATGACGAGGTGCTGGCCAGCCTGCCTGGCTCGCGTGACCACTGGGCGCTGCTCGCGCAGACGCCCGCGGTGGCCATGGGGCGCGTGGACGTCGGCGGGAGCGGCGCGCTGACGCAGCAGCCCTACACGGCTTACGGCCTCTCGAGTGCCGGCGGCGTGAACCGTTCCGAAGTCGAAGGCATCATGGTCAACGAAGGGGCCGGCGGCGGCGGCAGCGACATGTACTACACCGATTACGGCGCCATGGCCGAGGTTGCGATCAACGCGGTCGGTAACGGCGCCGAGATGCCCAACCCCGGCGTGCTCAGCCAGTTCATCGCCAAGTCCGGCGGTAACGAGTACCACGGCAACGCGTACTTCGACTTCCAGAACGAGGCGATGGAAGCCACCAACATCAGTGACGACCAGATTGCGGCCGGTGTGATCGGAAGCGACGTGGTGGACCCGCGTGACACGAACCGGCTGGAGATGTTCCGCGACTTCAACGCGGACCTGGGCGGGTACATCAAGAAGGACACGGCGTGGTGGTACGGGGCCTTCCGCCGGACCGACACCGGCCAGCGGTACCCGACGCTGCTCGACGACATCCAGGACACGTGGGTGCCGGTGAGCACGGTCAAGGCCACCGTCAACGTCTCGCAGAGCCACAAGTTGACGGGCTTCTACCAGTACCAGGTGAAGGAGCAGCCCGACTACATGGGGGCACTCCGCATCGGCGGTGGGCGTCAGAGCCCCGCGCTGATGACCAAGGACACGGTCTGGTACTCGACGTTCCCGCTCCACGTGTGGAAGGCGGAGTACAACGCGGTGCTCTCGCCGAGCCTGTTTTTCGAGGCGCGCACCGGCGCCTATCACTCGGTGTGGGGCCGCGAGGGCAAGTCTACCGATCCGCGCATCGAGGACGTCGGCAACAACTTCGTGGCGGGTGGCGTGTGGTCCTCCGATCTCCGGCGCCACCGGCCGCAGGCCAACGGCTCGCTGTCGTACGTGAAAGGGGACTGGGGCGGCACGCACAACTTCAAGTTGGGCATTGAGGTGCTGCGCGACCTGCTCGTGCAACCGTTCAGGGGCTTCCCCGGCCCGACGCAGACCGTGTCGGTGCGCAACAACAACGTGCCGACTCAGGTGGACATCTACCAACCCGGCTCCGAGTCGAAGAACGGTCTCTGGACCTACTCGGTGTACCTGAACGACTCATGGCAGGTGCACCGCCGCCTCACCGTGAACGCGGGTATCCGCTTCGACCGGCACTCGGCCTACCTGCCGGATCAGGTGGGTCCCGCCGGCCAGTCCTTCAGCCGTGTGGACGGCGTCGTCACCTTCAACAACTGGGGCCCGCGCCTCAGCGCCAGCTACGATCTCACCGGCGACGCCAAGACGGTCGCGAAGGCGAGCTGGGGCCAGTTCTGGCTCTATCCCGGCGCCGATCTCGCCTCGGGGCTCAACCCCAACGCCTCGACGTGGTGGCAGCGGTATTCGTGGACTGACCGGAACGGCAACGGCTATTACGATTCGGGCGAGCAGGGTGCTTTGCTGGCTGTGAACGGCGGCCGTGCCAGCACGGTGTTCGACGCAGACATGGAGAACACCTACGTGAACCAGTTCACGGCCTATGTAGAGCGCGAGCTGGCGAACAACTTTGGTCTGAGGACCGGGTTCGTGTGGAATGGACGACGGCAGGTGCGCGGCCAGATCAACGTGAACCGGCCCCTCGACACGTACACCGTGCCGGTCACCTTCCGCGATCCGGGTCCGGACGGCCGGCTCAACACCTCGGACGATGGGGGCGCGCTGACCGGCTACAACCTGAGCGCGGAGGCGCTGGCGTCGCCGATCGTCAACATCACGACCAACCTGCCCGGCACCGACAGCGACTACTACAACTGGGAGATCACGGCCACTCGTCGTGAGACCGGCTTCTGGTCGATGCAGGCGAGCTTCGCGCACACCTGGAGCCGCGAGGCCGCACTCTCCGCGGGCGCGGGGTACACGCCTAACGCGTTCATCAATGCCGATGACGAGCGCCTCGTCTACACGACTTGGCAGGCGAAGGTGCTGGCCACGCTCAGGTTCAAGGGGGAGTTCCGGGTCATCCCCACCGTACGCCATCAGGCCGGCAGTCCGTTCGGGCGCGTGTTCACGCAGACCTTCAACTGGGGCAACGCCACCGTGCGTGCTGAGCCGATCGATGCGCAGCGCACGCCCCACGTCAACGTGTTCGACATCCGCACCGAGAAGGCGTTCCGCATGGGAGCGGGGCGAGTCACCGGGTTCTTCGACATCTACAACATCTTCAACACCAACGCGGAGCAGGCTCTGACCACGGCGTCCGGTGCGTCCTGGCTGCGGCCGATTGCCATCACGCCGCCGCGTATCGCGCGCGTCGGCGTGAAGCTGGCGTGGTGATTCCCTGATGACGGGTCGTACCGGCGTGTCGCACCAGCCCAGCCAGCCCGAAGCGCGAGAGTTCCGGCGCTCGCTGGGGCTGTTCGATTCGACCATGGTCGTCGTGGGGGCCATGATCGGGTCGGGCATCTTCCTGGTGTCGGCCGACATGACCCGTCTGTTGGGGTCTGCCAGCTGGGTACTGGTCGCCTGGGGCCTGACGGCCCTGCTCACGCTGGCCGCCGCGCTCTCCTACGGCGAGCTCGCCGCGATGATGCCTCGCGCGGGTGGACAGTACGTCTACCTGCGCGAGGCCTTCTCGCCGATCGCCGGCTTTCTCTACGGGTGGACGCTCTTCGCTGTCATCCAGACAGGCACGGTGGCCGCCGTCAGTGTCGGTTTCGCGCGCTACGCGAGCGTGCTGTTCCCGTTCATTGGGGAGGACCGTTATCTCATTCCGCCCATTCACCTCTCCGAGGGGTATGCCGTTTCGCTGTCCAACGCGCAACTGCTCGCGATCGCCGTCATCGCCCTGCTGACCTGGACCAACACACGGGGCATCGAGTACGGCCGCCTCATCCAGAACGTCTTCACCTCCGCGAAGACGGCAGCCGTCGTTGGACTCATCGTCATCGGTCTCGTGTTCGGCGCCAGCGCGGGCACGATCGACGCGAACTTCAGCCGGGCCTGGGCTCCGGTCAATCCCGTGGCCATTGCGCCCGGCGTCGACGCCGCGTCGCTGTTCGGGTTGCTGGTGGCGCTGGCCATCGCGCAGGTGGGCTCGCTGTTCGCGTCCGACGCCTGGAACAACATCACGTTCACGGCAGGGGAAGTCAAGAACCCGAGGCGGGACATACCGGTCTCGCTCGCCGTGGGCACCGGCATCGTGATGACGTTGTATCTGGCGGCGAACGTCACCTACTTCGTCACGCTCCCGATCGACGCGATCAAGACGGTGCCGTCGGACCGCGTGGCCGCGGCCTCCCTCGAAGTGGCACTGCCTGGCATAGGAGGCGCTCTTCTGGCGGTCGGGATCATGATCTCGACCTTCGGATGCGCCAACGGCATGCTGCTGGCTGGGGCCAGGGCCTACTACGCCATGGCGAGAGACGGACTGTTCTTCCGGTCCGCCGGCGTGCTGAACGACCGCCGCGTGCCTGCCTGGGGCCTGGCGCTCCAGGGCGTGTGGACGGCCTTCCTGGTGCTGCCGCGCACCTTCGATCCCGCGTCGCGCACGTATGGAAACCTGTACGGGAGCCTGCTCGACTACGTGGTGTCGGCGGCGCTCTTCTTCTACATTCTGACGATTGCCGGGGTGTTCCGACTGCGGTGGACGCGTCCGGGCGCGCCGCGTCCGTATCGCGCCTTCGGCTACCC
>DAIRFN010000279.1:0-7433 GCA_036795065.1 Vicinamibacterales bacterium | reverse complement strand
CGCTCATCCGCTTCGACATGTCCGAGTACATGGAGAAGCACTCGGTGTCGAAGCTCATCGGCTCGCCGCCGGGATATGTCGGACATGAAGAGGGCGGGCAGCTCACCGAGAAGGTGAAACGCAACCCCTATTCGGTCGTCCTGCTCGACGAAATCGAGAAGGCGCACCCGGACATCTTCAACATCCTGCTGCAGGTGTTCGAGGACGGCCACCTCACGGACGGCCTCGGCAACCGGGTGAACTTCAAGAACACGATCATCATCATGACGTCGAACATCGGCGCGCGCTTCATCCAGAAGAAGGCGTCGATGGGCTTCCAGGCCGACCAGGCCGACCAGCAGAAAGGCGTCCAGGAGATGGTCCTGGGCGAGGTGAAGCGCACGTTCAACCCCGAGTTCATCAACCGTGTGGACGAGCTCATCGTGTTCGAGGCGCTCACCGACGACGACCTGCGGAAGATCCTCGGACTGCTGGTGGACCAACTGAACGTGAACCTGCTCGACCGGAAGATGAAGGTGACGCTCTCGCCGGAGGTCGGCGACTGGATTATCGACATCACGTGCAAGGACCGCTCGTATGGCGCGCGGCCCCTGCGCCGGGCGATCCAGCGCTATGTCGAGGACCCGCTGGCCGAGGAGCTCATCCGGGGGCACCTGCAGGGCGGGGAGATCGAGGTCTACCTCGAAGGCGGGCAGCTGGCCTACCGTCCGGCCGGCGCTCCTGTCGCCGCCGGCCGCCGGCTCACGGCGAACGTCTGAACGTGCAGTAGAATTAGGGGTTTAACGCCAGCGCCCGACAGGTGTGTACTTGCGCTTTCCAGTGATTCTGGCCCTTTGGGCCTTCAGTGTGGTGCCGGCCGTGGCCGGACAGGCGACGTGGCCGGCGGTTTCGCCGGCGCCCGGCGCGTTCGCGCGCGCGGGCGAGGCGGGGCAGGCCCCGGCGCCCGCCCAGGCCGCCCCGGTGCGTACGCCGCCCGATGGTTCGGCGCCGGTGGTCCGGTCCCTCGAGCTCCGGTTCCACCCTGTCAACGAGTCGCTCATCGAGCCCCAGACCTACCTCTACTACATCCAGACGCAGGCCAGCCGGCCCACCGACGGGGTCTGGGTGCCTTACGGCGACGACACCGAAAAGGTGCTGCTCGACGACTTCAAGCGGCTGTGGGGGACCAACTTCCTCGACAACCTGTGGATCGAGGTGAACGACGATGCCTACCCGAACGGGGTGGTGGGCAAGCGCGTCATCTACCACATGGAAGAGCGGCCCCGGGTGAAGATCGTCGACTACACCGGGTCGAACAAGGTCGAGCGCACGAAGATCGACGAGAAGATGAAGGAGGTGGGCATCTCGCTGCGCCTCGACTCGTTCCTGGACGAAGGCGTGGTCCGCCGCGTGAAGGGCATCGTCCAGGGCTTGATGGCCGAGAAGGGCTATGAGTTCGCGGAGATCGTCTCCTCGGTCGAGCCGCTGCCGGGCGGCCCGAAGCTGGTGAAGGTGGTCTTCGACGTGCAGGAAGGCCCGCAGGTCAAGGTCCGGACCATCAACTTCGAAGGGAACACGGCCGTCAGCGACGGCAGCCTGAAGAGGCAGATGAAGTCCACGAAGGAACAATGGTTCATGTCGTGGATCACCGGGCGCGGCAAGTACCAGGCGGCGAAGTTCGAGGAGGACGCGGACCACGTCATCGAGTACTACCGCAACCGGGGGTACGTGCAGGCGCGCGTGGGACAGCCCGAGCTGAAGGTGCTCGAGGACAGCGCCGACAAGGAGACGCGCTGGGTGCAACTCGACATCCCCATCGACGAGGGCCCCCGCTTCAAGGTCGGCAACTTCAGCTTCGACGGCAACAAGGTCATCAAGTCCGATTTCCTGCGCCCGCTGTTCAAGCTGGATCAGGGCGACTGGTACAGCGAGAAGCGCATTCGCGACGGCCTCATCAAGGCACGTGAGCTGTACGGCGGCGGCGGCTACTTCGAGTTCACCGGCTTCCCCGACCTCGAGTTCCAGGGGGCCGCCGAAGGGCCGATTGCCGGGCCGGCGGAGCCCACGGTGAACGTCACGATGCGGCTGACCGAGGGCGAGCAATACTTCATCAATCGCCTCACGTTCACGGGGAATACGACCACGCGCGACAACGTGATCCGGCGCGAGATGCGGCTGGTCGAGGGGGCACCGTTCAACACCGAGGCGCTGAAGTTCAGCGTCCGGCGCCTCAATCAGCTGGGCTATTTCAAGACCATCGAGGAGCAGGGCGGCCAGGCGGTCGACGTCCAGAAGACCCCCAACACGAAGAACGAGGTGGACGTCACGCTGAAGCTGGAGGAGCAGAACCGCAACCAGCTCACCTTCGGCGCGGGCGTGTCGCAGTTCGAGGGCTTCTTCGGGCAGCTGTCGTTCCAGACCGCCAACTTCCTGGGTCGCGGCGAGTCGCTCACCCTCTCGGTGCAGGTGGGGTCGCGTGCCGAGAACTACCAGCTGGCGTTCACCGAGCCGTTCCTGTTCGACCGCGCGATCACCGGCGGGTTCGACGTCTACAAGCGGACGCTGCGCTACATCGACCAGTTCACGCAGGAGGCCACCGGCGGCAACATCACGACCGGCTTCCCGCTGGCGAACTTCTCGCGGATGTTCGTCACCTACAGCTACGAGAAGGTGCGGGTGTCGGAGCTGAACCCGTTCTACAACAACCCCGCGATCATCGCGCAGAACCCGTTCCTGGCCGACTCGCTGCTGCTCGGCGCGGGCGGCCGTCGCACCATCAGCAAGATCACGCCGAGCTTCGTCCACAACACCATCGACAACCCCATCTTCCCGAACATGGGGCGCCGCGTCACGGGCAGCATCGACCTCGCGGGCCCGGGCGGCAACACCTACTTCATCAAGCCGCGGTTCGAGGCCGTGCAGCTCTGGCGCCTGACCAATCGCACCACGTTCGGCGTGCGCGGGCAGGTCGAGTACGTGCGTCCGTACGGCGACACCGAGGTATTGCCCATCTACGAGACGCTGTTCCTGGGCGGCGAGTACAGCGTGCGCGGGTTCGACATCCGCTCCATCGGCCCGCGCGACCTGCGCACGGGTCTCGTGCTGGGCGGCAACAAGAGCCTGCTGTTCAACGCCGAATACATGATCTCCATCGCCGGCCCGGTGCGGCTCATCCTGTTCTACGACGCCGGGCAGGTGCGCGTGCGCGGCCAGGACTTCGCGTTGAATGAGGACATCATCGAGGTGGTGCCGCCGCCCTCATCGGTCCTCACCGATCCGTTCAACCCGGGCGCGCTGACCGACCCGAACGCGCCAGGTCCGACCACGCAGGTGGTGGGCGAGCGCAGCGCGTTCAAGACGTCGACCGGCGCCGAGATCCGGTTCTTCATGCCGGTGCTGAACGTGCCGTTCCGGTTGATCTTCGCGATGAACCCGCAGCGCGGCGGGGTCTACACGAACAGCCTGCAACCGGCGAAGCAGTTCCAGTTCCGCTTCGCGGTGGGCTCGACGTTCTAGCGTCGTTCAGGGATGAACGACGGTGATTTCGTAGGTAGCGTTCTGGGTGAGACGGCCGACGTCGTAGACGCGGACGCAGAGGACGGCGGGCTGGGACAGGACGCCGTAGAGGATCGCGCTCTGGGTCGCAGTGTCGTTGGCGGTCATGTTGGTGCAGCTGCCGCCGTTCCAGACGCCAAGCTGGAACCCGATGACGGTGGCGCTGTCGGGACCGACCGCGGTGAGCGTGGCCGTGACGTTGCCGGCGGTGGAGCCCGAGAACGTGTGCGTGGCGGCTCCGTTCGGGTTGATCGATCCGCCGAACGTTTCGGTGACGGGATCGGGCGTCGGCAAGGTGGGAGTGTTGATCTCGTTGTCGTCGCAGGCCGACATGACGGCGATCGCGACAGCGAGGAACACCGGACGGAACGGCAAACGAAGCATGAAAGTAGTATAGGATGCCGGGTTGGTCATTGCATATGAAAGGATTCACTGGAATGAGAGCCTTCGCCGTTGTCGGCACGATTACCTTGATGGCGGCCGCGCCCGTGTTCGCACAAGCGCCGGCTGCGCCGGCGACGCCTGCGCCGCAGGCCACCGCGCCGGCACCAACGCCCGCGCCGCAGGCGGCCGCGCCCGCGCCGGCTCCGCCGCGCCCGTTCCCCGAGGGCTCGAAGGTCGCGTACGTCGTCCTGCAGCGCATTGCCAACGAGTCGGCCGACGGCAAGACCGCGACCACGAGAATCCAGGCGCTGCAGCAGAAGAAGGCCGCCGAGCTGAACGACAAGAACAAGCAGCTGCAGACGGCACAGCAGAAGCTCGAGAAGGAAGCCGGCGTGCTCAGCACGACCGCGGCCGGCGAGTTGCAGAAGCAGGTGGAGCGGCTGCAGGTCGAGATTCAGCGCTTCACGCAGGACGCGCAGGCCGAGGTGCAGGAACTGCAGCAGCAGCTGCAGCAGGAGTTCCAGGTGCGGCTCGAGCCGGTGCTCCAGGAGATCGGGCGCGAGAAGGGTCTGCACTTCATCTTCAACGGCCCCGACGCCGGCCTCGTGTGGGCCGATGCGGCGCTCGATATCTCGACGGACGTCATCAAGAAGCTCGACGCCGCCAAGCCGGCCGGCAGCAAGCCCCCGGTGCAGTGAGCGCCGGCATCCCGCGGGTCCTCGACCGGCTCTGCCACCGCTTCCCCTCCCTGCTCGTCGATCGCATCGACGAGCACGAGGCGGGGCAGCGTATGGTGGCGGTCAAGAACGTCACTGTCAGCGAAGAGTTCTTCCAGGGCCACTACCCGGGCACACCCCTCCTGCCGGCGGTCCTCACCATCGAGGCGCTGGCCCAGGTGGCGACGCTGCTGCTCATCGAGGAGCGTGGCGGCCGGCCCGCCGGGCAGGTGGCGCTGCGCGGGGTGAACCGCGCGAAGTTCAGGCGCCAGGTCGTCCCCGGCGACTGCCTGCGGCTCGAGGTCACGCTCGGCGAGCGCCATGGTCCACTGGTGCGCGTGCACGGACGGGCGGCGGTAGACGGCCAGACGGTGGCCGAGGCCGAGCTCTTGCTGGCCGTGCGGCCCGACGCCCCGCAGATTGATCCGTCGGCGCGCGTGGATCCGGGCGCACGTGTGGGCGACGGCACGTTCGTCGGCCCCTTTGCGGTCGTCGGGCCCAGGGTCGTGCTCGGTCGCGGGTGTCGGGTGGGCGCCTCCGCCGTGATCGACGGCAACACCGTGATCGGTGACGAGACCGAGGTGTTTCCATTCGCCTCCATCGGCCTGCCGCCGCAGGACTTGAAATACCGCGGCGAGGACACCCGTCTCGTCATCGGCCAGCGCAACATCTTCCGCGAGTTCGTGACCATCCACCGTGGGACGGCCGGTGGCGGCGGGCAGACCACCATCGGCGACGACAACCTCTTCATGGCGTACGCCCACGTGGCGCACGATTGCCGCATCGGCCATCACACCATCTTCGGCAATGCCGCGACGCTGGGCGGCCACGTCTCGGTCGAGGACTACGCCACCATCAGCGCCTATTCGGGCGTGCACCAGTTCTGCCGCGTCGGTCGCCACGCGTTCATCGGCGGTTACTCTGTGGTCACCAAGGACGCGCTGCCGTTCGCCAAGTCGGTGGGCAACCGCGCACGCGTGTACGGGCTCAACAAGATCGGACTCATCCGGCGGGGCTTCACCGAGGAGCGGGTGGGCCAGCTGAAACGCGCCTACCGCTACCTGCTGCAGTCGAAGCTGAACACCACGCAGGCCCTTCAGCAGATCGAGCAGGACCCGACGCTGGCCTGCGAAGAAGTGGCGTACCTGGTGGAGTTCATCCGCACGGCCACGCGGGGGGCGATCCTGCGTCGCGGCGGGCGGCGTTCGGACGACTTCCCGGACGAGTAGCGGCCATGAAGCTGGGCCTGATCGCCGGCAACGGCCGCTTCCCGTTCCTGGTGCTCGACGCTGCCCGCGCGATGGGCCACGAGGTCACCATCGTCGCGATCAGGGAAGAGGCCTCGACCGAGCTCGAGCAGGCCGCGGCCTCGGGGCGGCCCGCCGCCTCGGTCCACTGGATCTCTCTCGGGCAGCTGGGCGGGTGGCTCAAGATCCTCAAGCAGGCCGGCGTCACCCGCGCGGTGATGGCGGGCCAGGTGAAGCACACGAAGATCTTCGGCGGGATCGTGCCCGACCTGACGGCGCTGTCGGTGCTGACGCGCCTCAAGGCGCGGAACACCGACGCCATCATCGCGGCGGTGGCCGACGTGATGCGCGACCACGGCGTCGAGCTCATCGACTCCACGGCCCTGTTGCAGCCCATGCTGGCCACCGAGGGCGTGATGACGCGGCGTCAGCCCACCGACGACGAGCAGGAGGATCTGGCGTTCGGCTACCGGATGGCCGACGCCATCGCCGGGCTCGATATCGGCCAGACCATCGCGGTGAAGCACCAGGCCGTCGTCGCGGTCGAGGCGATGGAAGGGACGGACGAGACCATCGCGCGGGCCGGGCACCTGGCCGGGCCGGGGGTGGCGATCGTGAAGGTGGCCAAGCCCGGCCAGGACATGCGCTTCGACGTGCCCGTGGTCGGCCTGGCCACCATCCAGGCGATGCGCGTGGCGGGCGCCACGCTGCTGTCACTGGACGCGGGGCAGACGCTGATGTTCGAACGGGACCACATGCTGGCGTCCGCGGACGAGGCCGGCATTGCCGTCGTCGGGCGCCCGAAGGGCGCGCGGGAGCGGGCATGAGCGCCACTCCCCTGCGCGCGGCCGTTGTTGGCGTGGGCCATTTGGGTCGGCACCACGCGCGCGTGCTGGCGTCGTTACCCGGCGTCTCGCTCGTCGGGGTCGTGGACACCGATGCCGCCCGTGCCGCCGAGATTGCCCGTGCGCACGGGACCGAGGCGATCGCGCGCGCGGACGACCTGGTGGGCAGGGTCGATGCCGTGAGCATTGCCGTCCCGACCGAGGCGCACGCGGCCGTGGCGCTCCCGCTGATGGCCGCGGGCGTGCACGTCCTTGTCGAGAAGCCGATGACGCGATCGCTGGACGAGGCCGACCAGCTGCTCGACGCCGCCCGACGCGCCGGGGTCGTGCTGGCGGTGGGGCACATCGAGCACTTCAATCCGGCCGTGGAGGCCGCGCGGCCGCACCTGCACGAGCCGAGATTCATCGAGGTCCATCGCCTGGGGACCTTCCCCGAGCGCAGCCTGGACATCGACGTGGTCTTCGACCTGATGATTCACGACATCGGGCTGGTCCTCGACCTCGTGCGCAGCGAGGTGGTGGGAATCGAGGCGGTGGGCGTGCCGGTGCTGACGCCGCGGGTCGACATCGCGAACGCGCGGCTGAAGTTCGCCAACGGCTGCATCGCGAACCTCACGGCCAGCCGCATCAGCCGCGAGCAGGTGCGGAAGATCCGTTTCTTCCAGCGCAGCACCTACCTGTCCATCGACTACAAGGCCCAGGAAGCG
>DAIRFN010000278.1:0-7461 GCA_036795065.1 Vicinamibacterales bacterium | reverse complement strand
ATCGTGGCCGCGTCCGGGGCGCTCACCACGCCGAAGCTGTCGCGCACGCGCAACTGGGCGACGTAGGTGCCGCCCTGATCGGGAACGAACGACGGCGACGCGATGGCGACGTTGCTGACCGCGGCGGCGCTGTTGATGGGCCGCAGCGCGAAGGTCCACTCGAACGTGATGGGATCGCCGTCGGCGTCGAACGATCCGCTGCCGTCCAGCTGCACCGTCGTGTTGGTGCTGACCGCCTGATCGAGCCCCGCGATGGCCACGGGCGGCCGGTTGATTCTCTCGGGAACGAGAACGTTGTTGGCCAGGTTCGGGTCGGGCTGGCTGCTGCCGGTGACCGCCGCGCGAAGGCCGATGTCCCCGGTCGCGTTCACGCGAACGCCGAGCACCAGGCGGGCCAGGGCGCCGTGTGGCAGCAAGCCGATGGTCCAGGCGCCCGTAGCGCCGTCATACGTCCCGCGACCGACGCTCGTGGAAACGATCGTGAAACCGGACGGCATCGCGAACTCCGCCGACACGTCCGTCGCGTCGGAGGGTCCGTCGTTGACGACGTCCAGCAGCAACGAGATGGTCACCCCCGGGCTCCGGGTGCCGGGCCCGAAGTTGAGGAACGCCAGGCGAAGGTCCGCGTTGGGATTCGGGGTGACGATGGCCGTGGCCGAGTTGTTGGCGAGGACCGGATCCGGTACGCTGCTGTTGGTGATGGTCGCAGTGAGGTCGTACGGCCCGGTGAGGTTGATCCGCGCGCCTATGTTCAGCCTCTTCAGCGTATTTGGGGCCACGCTACCGATCGTCCAGATGCCCGTCGTCGGGTCGTACGTCGCGCCTGTGCCCGCAGCGAAGCCGACCAACGTGTAACCCGCCGGCACGGGCGCATGGACCGTCACCTGCTCCGCGGCGGCCGGCCCCGCGTTCCTCAGATCGACGAGCCAATTGAGAGCGACGCCGGGCGACTGTGTGGTCGGGGCCACGGGCAGCGTCACCGCGAGGTCCGCGCCCTGTGCGGCGGTGATGGTGACCGTGTCGGGAGCGCTGACCAGCACGCCGTCGCCAACGGTCAGCTGCGCGACGTACACGCCGTCCCGATCGGCGACGAACGCCGGGGTGACCAGCGTCGTGTCCGACAGCGCGGCCGTGCTGCCGACAGGGACGGACAGCAGCGACCACGCGAATTGCAGCGCGCCGCCGTCCGCATCGAACGAGCCGCCGCCATCGAGCTGAACGGTCGATCCCGTCGCCACCGACCGGTCGGCGCCCGCATGGGCGACCGGCATGGAGTTCTCGGTGGAGATCGTCACCGTGTCCGGCGCGCTGTCCACCTGGCCGTCGTTGACGATGAGCTGCGCGACGTAGGCGCCCGGCACGTCGGCCGCGAAGGTCGGCGTTGCCGCATCGGTCGCGGACAGCACCGCGGCGCTTCCGACGGGGCGGGTGAGCGACCAGGTGAAGGTCAGCGTATCCCCGTCCGGATCGTTTGAGGCGCCACCATCGAGCTGGACCGTCGCACCGATCGGTACGGTCTGGTCCGGGCCGGCGTTCGCAGAGGGGGTCCGGTTTGCCGGCGGCGCCGTGACGATGGCCACCGTGTCGGGATCGCTCGAGAGCGCACCGTCGTTCACGATCAACTGCGCGATGTAGGTACCGGGCAGCTCCGGAACGAACGTAGGCTGCACGGCGGTGGGATCGGAGAGCGCCGCCCCGCTCCCATCCGGCATCGTGGTCAGCGCCCACAGATAGGTGAGCGGATGGCCGTCGATATCGGTGGAGCCGCTGCCGTCGAGCGCGACCACGCTGCCAACGACCGCATCCTGGTCCGCGCCGGCTTGCGCGACCGGGCGCGAGTTGATGGTGGTCACGACCACGCTGTCCGAACCGCTGTCCACCGTGCCGTCGTTCACCACGAGCTGAACGACGTAGGTGCCGAACACGTCGATGGCGAACGTGGGCGCGGCCGATGTCGGATCGCTCAGCGTGGCCGCGCTCCCGTCCGGCCTCGAGACGAGGGACCAGGCAAAAGAGAGCGCGTCACCATCCGCGTCGGACGAGGCAGCGCCGTCGAGCGTCACCGTTTCCCCGGTGATCGCCGTCGTGTCCGGGCCCGCGTTGGCCACGGGCGGCACGTTCACCGTGGAGACCGTGACGATATCGGCCTCGCTGGCCAGGCCGTGCACATCGGTCGCGATCAGCTGCACGGTGTAGTCGCCAGGCGCAGCCACGAGGAACGACGGGCTCACCGTGGTTGGGTTCAGCAGGGCCGGCGGGCTGGTTCCCGGGAACGAGGTCACCGACCAGGCGTAGGTCAGCAGGTCGCCGTCGGGGTCGGTCGAGCCGCTGCCGTCCAGGGTCACGGTCGTCCCCACGGGGACCGACTGGTCGGCCCCCGCATTGGCACTCGGGCTCGAGTTGATCGTCGAGATGGCGACGACGGCCGGCGGGCTGTCGAGGGTGCCGTCGGTGACGACCAGCTGCACCTTGTATCGGCCCGGCAGATCGGCGACAAACGACGGCGTCGGGCTCGTCTCGGCGGCCAGCACAGCGGCGCTGCCGGCGGGCACCGAGACGAACGACCAGCGGAAGCCGAGCGGCTGGCCGTCCGGATCGCTCGACCCGGTGCCGTCCAGCGTGACCGTGGCGCCCACCACAACCGTCTGGTCTGGCCCGGCGTCGGCAACCGGCGCGCGCTTGACGGGCCCGCAGCTGCCGGGCAGACGCCCGTTGTTGTACAGGTCGAGGATGGCTGCGGTCGCCACCATCTGGAGGCCCACAGGGGACCGCGACGGAACCCCGTAAGGCAGGCGCTGCTGAAACGCACCCAGCAGCGCGTCGGCCTGCGCGAGGGCATCGGCGATGGGCCCGGGGTTCGACCCGTGGGCGAGGTTCAGGCGAGCGGCAATGAGCTGCGGGGCCAGGATCAGGCTGGCATCGCCGCGGGCCGGCAGAGACAGAATCCGACGCAGGTCTGCCTGGGGATAGGTGTGAGCGGGGTTCGACGGGTGGCCCAGCTGCAGGACCGTGACGGGCCACGACTCGGGGTGGTTGCGCCAGTAACCACGGGACAGCACACAGGCCTGACCGCTGCTGCCGCCGGTGGCGGAATCCTGGGCGAATGCGGCGGCCGGCCAGGGCCCGGGCAGGACCACCAGGAGCATCAGCCCCGTGAGCCATCGACGCGGTGCTGAACTCCCCGTGGTGGCCATCGTCCAGATCTTCCACATGTGAGATCTGGCGCAGGAACGGGCCTGACGGTATCAGCGCCCCTGTCCGGCTGTTGGCGTAGACTTTGAAGCACTTCCCCCAACCGTGTCCGACGTCACCCACCTCCTGGCCAAGTGGCGCGACGGCGATGCCCGCGCCTTCGACGAGCTCGTCCCGCTCGTGTACGCCCAGTTGCGGCAGCTGGCCGACCACTACCTCCAGATGGAGCGTGACGGACACACCCTGCAGCCCACCGCTCTGGTCCACGAGGCCTACCTCCGACTCGCCGGGCAGAATGAGGCTGGATTCAACAACCGTGTGCACTTTTACGGCGCGGCGGCCACCGTCATGCGGCGCATCCTGGTGGACCACGCGCGGCGCCGGCTGGCCGCCAAGCGCGGGTCCGGGCAGACCCTCGCCGAACTGGACGAAGGCCTGGCCGCAGGCCTCGACCCGCAGGTCGACTTCATCGCGCTGGACGAGGCCCTCACGCGGCTGGCCTCCCATTCACCGGGGCCGGCGCGGGTGGTGGAATTGCGCTACTTTGGCGGACTAACGGTCGACGAAACGGCGACTTCGCTGGGCGTGGCGCCGATCACCGTGAAGCGGCACTGGGCCTTTGCGCGCGTGTGGCTCCACCGGGAGCTG
Organism: Vicinamibacterales bacterium; assembly: GCA_036795065.1. GTDB lineage: Bacteria > Acidobacteriota > Vicinamibacteria > Vicinamibacterales > UBA2999 > VFZN01. Next base: position 3,621 of record DAIRFN010000278.1, on the reverse strand, counting down.
ACCGCGACCGGCTGACGCGCCGGAGTGCCCTGGCTTCAGCGGAGCCTCGGCGCTCCACTCCAACTCTCGGGCCTCGAGGAGGGTCGAACGGGTGAGCAGCGATCACTGGCGCCAGGTCGAGGACCTCTACACGCGCGTCGCCGGGCTCGATGCCACGGAGCGATCTCGCCTCCTCGACCAGCAGCGCGCCGATGCGCCCCAGGTCGTGGCCGAAGTCGAGTCGCTCGTGGCCGCCGAGCCCCCCGGCGAGCAGTTCCTGTCCACGCCCTGGGTGTCCGGGGGATCGCCGGTCGAAGCAACGCCGTCCCTGACTGGTCGCTCCGTCGGGGCGTTCCGCCTGATCGAGATCATCGGCACAGGCGGCATGGGCGTGGTGTATCGCGCGGAACGCGAGGACGCCGGCTTCGCCCAACAGGTCGCCATCAAGGTCGTCACCGCCGCCCGCTGGCATCGGGCCTCGCTCAAGCAGCTCACGGCCGAGCGTCAACTGCTGGCCGCCCTTCATCATCCTCACATCGTCACGTTAATCGACGGCGGCCTGACCGACGACGGGCATGCCTATCTGGTGATGGAATACGTCGAGGGCCTGCCGATCACCGCCTGGTGCCGCGAGCGACACGTTGATGTGGCCACGCGGCTCCGGCTGTTCCAGCAGATCTGCAGCGCCGTGCAGTACGCGCACCGCCATTCCATCGTCCATCGCGATCTGAAGCCCGGCAACATCCTCGTCACGCCCGACGGCGTGCCGAAGATCCTCGACTTCGGCATTGCGCGCCTGCTCACCGAGCCGGCCGAGGGGAGACACCAGACAACGGCGGGATGGTTTCGCGCGCTGACACCAAACTACGCCAGTCCCGAGCAGATGCGCGGCCTTCCCGCCAGTGCGGCCGACGACGTGTACGCGCTGGGCGTGTTGCTGTTCGAGCTGCTCACGGGGCGCGTGCCGTACGACACGGCGGGCAAGCCGCTGGACGAGGTGCTGCGCACGGTCGTGGAGCAACCGGCGCCGCGTCCAAGCGCCGTGGTGGGAACGAGCAGCCGTTGGGCGCGGCCCTCGGAGTTGCGGGGCGACGTCGATGCCATCGTCCTCAAGGCCATCGACAAGGAGCCCGCCCGGCGCTACGGGTCGGCGCAGGAACTGGCCGACGACATCGGCCGGCATCTTGCCGGTCAGGGGGTTGTGGCGCGGGAGCCGTCGTTTGCGTACGTGCTCGCGACCCTTGCGCGGCGCCATCGCGCGCTCGTCGCTGCTTCCGTGGTCTCGGTGGTGGCGGTTCTGGCTGCGCTGGGCGTGTCCGTCGTGCAGACGCGCCGCGCGGTCGCCGAGCGCGACCGGGCGGACCAGCGCTTCAGCGACGTGCGCCGGCTGGCCAACACGCTCATCTTCGACATCCACGATGCCGTGCAGCCGCTGGCCGGCTCCACGCCGGTGAGGGAGAAGATCGTCGCCGAAGCGCTGAAGTATCTCGAAGTGCTCGCGAAGGGCACCGAGGACGATGCGCTGAGGCTCGAACTGGGCGCGGCCTACCACCGGATTGGCACGGTGCAGGGCAATCCGAGCGGACCGAACCTGGGCGATCGCACCGGAGCGGTGAACAGCTTCCGGAGGGCCATCGCCCTTCTGGCGCCGACGGCGGCCCGATCGCGGGACGCGGCCTTCGAGCTCACACGGGCGCAGTTTTCGCTGGCCGCGACGCTGAGCGCGCTCGGTCAGCCCGAGGAGGCGGTCAGGGCCGCCCGCGAGGCACAGGGCATCGCGGAGCGCCTGCTTGCAGGCGATGCGCGCGATGCGGCGGCGCGCCGGCTGCTGGGCACCGCCTACTTCTGGCAGGCCACGCTCGCGCCGGTTGGGAGTGGCGAGGGGCAGTCCATCCCGATGTGGGTGAAGGCGGGCGAGGTCTTCGAGTCGCTGCTGGCCGACGGGCCCGACGACCCCGACCGGCAGCGCAACGTCGCGCTGGTGGCGAAGTACCTGGGCGAGCAGTATCGGAAGATCGGTGCCGTGGACAACGCGCTGGCCCAGCATCGGCGTGCGCAGGAGATCGATGCGCAGCGCGTCGCACGGACCCCCGGCAACCGGCAGGCGCAGCTCGACCTGGCGCTCGACTGGTCGAGCCTCGGCGGTTTGTACCGCGAGCAGGGGCAGCTTCGCGAGGCGGCGGTGAGCTTCGAGCGCAGCCTTGCCGCGCGGCAGCGCCTGGCGGCGTCGGACCCGGACGACGACTACACACGCGGCCGGTTGGCGCATGCGCATGCGATTCTGGGCGGGGCGTACGGCGACCTGAACCGTCTGCCAGAGGCCCTCTCGCACCTGCGCGAGGCGGTTCGTCTGAGCGAGTCGCGACACCAGCCCGACCTGGAGGGCCGCATCGACCTGGCGCAGCAGCTCGTGGACCTCTCCAGGGTCGAGACGATGGCGGGGCTCGGCTCCCGGGCGTGCGGGCACCTCGTCCAGGCCTCGCGTGTTGGCATCGCCGACACGACGGCCTCCGGATCCCTGGAAGGAAATCGTCAGTCGACGGCGGCGGCCATCACGGCCGGGCTCGCCTCGTGTCGAGCGCCCGGTACCTCGGGGCGTGGATGAGGCCGGGAAGCGCGTTCGCCCCGCGGTGTATTCTGGAGGGCGGAATCAGTCATGGCACACGAAACCGAGCTCCTCAACTACGTCGGCGGCGTGTGGCAGCGCTCGCATGCGCGCGATCACGTCCACGTCACCAACCCGGCCACCGGCGTCGCCCTGGCCGACGTGCCGCTGTCGCCGGCGCAGGAAGTGGACGCCGCCGTCCGCGCCGCCGCTGCGGCCTGGCCGGCATGGCGGCGCGTACCGCCCCTCGAGCGAATCCAGTACCTGTTCAAGCTGAAGCAGCGGCTCGAAGACGCGCTGCCGATGCTGGCGCGCACCATCACCGAGGAGTGCGGCAAGACGCTTGCGGAGGCCGAGGGCGAGATCCGGCGCGGCATCGAGAACGTCGAGGTGGCCACTGGCGTGCCGACGACGATGATGGGCGTCATCAGCGAGGACATCGCCAGCGGCGTGGACGAGTTGATGATTCGACAGCCCATCGGGGTGGTCGCCATCATCACGCCCTTCAACTTCCCCGGCATGATCCCGCTGTGGTTCCTGCCTTACGCGCTGGCCACCGGCAACACGGTGGTGATGAAGCCATCCGAGAAGACGCCGCGCACGATGGCGGCCGTGATGCTCATCGTCGACGAACTGAAGCTGCCGAAGGGCGTGGTCAACCTCGTCCACGGCGGCCGTGAGGCGTCCGAGGCGCTCTGCGATCACCCGGATGTCCGCGCGGTGTCGTTCGTGGGCTCCACCGCCGTGGCCCGCGCCGTCTATGCCCGCGCCACCGCCGCGGGCAAGCGCGCGCAGTGCCAGGGCGGCGCCAAGAACCCCATCATCGTCCTGCCCGACGCCGACATGGACATGACCACGCGCATCGCCGCCGACTCGGCGTTCGGCTGCGCGGGGCAGCGCTGCCTGGCGGCGTCGGTGGCCATCACCGTCGGCGAGGCGCGCGACCTCTTCACGCCGCGCATCACCGAGGTTGCGGCCGGCCGAAGGGTGGGCAACGGCCTCGAGCCGGGCATCGAGATGGGACCCGTCATCAGCGA
>DAIRFN010000039.1:18349-23166 GCA_036795065.1 Vicinamibacterales bacterium | reverse complement strand
GCCCGCCGCTGGCCAGCGTCACGCCCGTCACGCGCCCGCCTTCCACGGCAATCGCGGTGACGTCGCCTTCCACGTAGTCCACGTGCGCAGCCGCCGCCGCGCGGTGGAAGCCACTCAGCACCTCGCGCGGGTTCGCGTAGCCATCGTCGGGTCCGAGCACCCCGAACACGATGTCGTCCAGCCAGGCGTCGGGAACGATGCGGGCGATGTCGTCCGGCGCGAGCATCTGCACCACGGCGCCGGCCCGGCGCTCCTGTTCGTAGCGCTGCATCAGCGCGGGCGCCGTTGAGGCGTCGGCCAGGAACAGGTAGCCGCGCTGACGGAACCACGCGCGCGGCGGGACCTCGGGCGTGCCCATGCGCGCGTCGAACTGCTTCCAGAAGCCCACGCTGTGCTGGACCATCCGGACGGTGACGGCCGTGCAGAACTGCTGACGGATACCGCCCATGGCGAGGAACGACGAAGCGCGGCGGTACGAGCGGTCGCGCTCGACGACGATGATGCGACCCGTGAACCCGTGCTCGCGCAGGTGCCAGGCGATGCTCGATCCCACCACACCGCCGCCGATGACCAGCACGTCGGCCGTCATCCGAGCCTCGGGTCGATGACGCCGGACCACTCGAGGTGGATGCGCAACGCCTCGAGCGCGCGGTCCCACCCGGTGCCCATCACGTGGAAATAGCGTTCCCAGCGCGGGCCTTCGTCGTCGCCGGTCTGGCGGACGACCAGTTCCGTCGATCGATCGGTGCCGACGGCACGCGCTTCCACGCTGAGGGCCATGGGCCCGATCGGGTCGCCGTTGGGCGGGTGGTAATAAACCTCCGCGAGGAAGAACGACAGGCCCGGGCGGTAGTCCATCACCACGCCGTGCAGCGTTCCACCGAGCCTGCCGAGCACCTCGTCTTCGAACTCGGTGGGCGGCCACTGCACGGCATAGGGGCCGAGCAGGCAGGGCAGCGTCACGGCGCGCGACACCTCCCACCACACCGCCAGATCCGCAAGGTCGAAGAACGCGGCCAGCACCCGCTTCGGCGTGGCCCGCAGGCGGATGGCGCGCTGGAGAACGAGTCCCGGTTCGGGGGGCGCCATCGGTCAGCGGTAGAGGAGGACGCGCTCGCGCACGGCGAGGAACGGGCCGTGGCTGGCGGGCCATTCCCCCGCGATGTCCTCGGCGGTGTTGCCCAAATCGATCGCGGTGCGCAGCGCGGGCGATCCGGCCAGGATGTCGATGGGCATCTTGTCGTGCTCGTACTCGTACGGAGGCTGCCGCCACCCGAACCGTGACGGGTCTTCGCGGCGGATGGCCTCGACGAGCGCCACCCCCGTCAGCACGGGCAGGAACGCATGGCGATCCAGGACGTGGATCTGGCAGCCGCCGCAGGTGACGCGCGCGTGCTTCTGGAACGTGGGCTCGAACACCGCGGGCCGGAAGTGCACGCCCGGCAGGCGCCTCGTGTTGAGCCCGGCCGCCAGGCGCTCGGCCTGCACCCACGGCGCGCCCACCAGCTCGAACGGCCGAGTCGTGCCGCGGCCTTCGGAGGCCATCGTCCCCTCGAAGAGCACCGTTCCCGGATAGACGATGGCGGTGTCGAGCGTCGGGATGTTGGGCGAGGGCATCACCCAGGGCGCTCCGGCGTCGTCTGCGAACATGTGGCGAGCCCATCCGGTCATGGGCACCACCTCGAGGCGCGCGCCAATCGCGAAGTGCTCGTTGAACATCCGCGCGAGCTCGCCGATGGTCATGCCGTGGCGCATCGGGACAGTGAACTGCCCGACGAAGGACTCGTAGCCCGCCTCGAGCATCGGCCCCTCGACGGCGAGGCCACCGATGGGGTTGGGGCGGTCGCAGACGATCACGTCCACGCCGTGCCGCGCGCACGCGCGCAGGCAGTTGGCCATGGTGTAGATGTAGGTGTAGATGCGCGCGCCGATGTCCTGGAGGTCGATGACCAGCGCGTCCAGGCCGGCGAGCATCGCGGCCGTGGGCTCGCGCGTGTCGCTGTACAACGAGTACACGGGCACGCGCCGCCCGGTATCTTCGGCGTGCGGCGTCTCGATCATGTTGTCCTGCACGTCCGAGCGGAAGCCGTGCTGGGGGCCGAAGACGGCTGCCACGGTCACATCGGGCGCGGCGATCAGGGCATCGACGATGTGAGTGAACGCGCCGTCCACCGAGGCGGGGTTCGAGACGATGCCGATGCGCCGGCCCCGGAGCCGGGACGAGGCGAGCAGGTGTGTGGAACCCAGCGTGACGGGCACCGAAGGATTATAGTGGTCGTGTGTGGATGGGCTGCGGCCGCGGGAGGCGGGTGAGCATGTCTAGGACGCTTCTGGTGCTGGTAGTGAGCCTGGCCGCGGCCGCCTGCATGGGTGGCGGCGGTCGGCGGCCTTCGGTAAGCGCGTCGCAACCGCCCTCGCTCTCGCCGACCGAGGCGGCGCTGCTGGGCCAATGGGAGCTCGTGGGCCTCGAGGCTCAGGGCCAGCCCCGACAGGCCTCCGGCCGCCTCAGCTTCGACGAGTTCAACAACATCGCGGTGCACGCCGAGCTGGCGCCGGGCGAGGCCGGCGTCACGGCCCCGCGCGTCGTGCTGCTCGACTTCACGGCCAAGGCCTCGGTGAGCGGGCCGGACGAGTTCACCTACGTGGGCCTCGAGCCCCGCGCGCCCGCGGAGCAGATGGTGCCGCAGGCGTCGGAGCCCTCGGCCTGGCGCCACTTCGCCCTCGAGGGCGACACGCTGCGCGTGTGGCAGGAGAACGCCGAGGGCCGGACCACCGGCGTCATGACCTTCCGCCGCGTGCGGTAGCCTGCCGCCGAAGGCGCGTGACTCACAGCAGCAGGAAGGCGGCGGCGGCGACCAGCGTCGGCCCCACCGCCGCGACCGCCAGCCACAGCGGCGACACGCCATTCTGGAAGTACTTGCCGAGAATCGCCTGGCCCGCCGGGTTGGGCGCGTTGGCGATGACGGTGAGCCCGCCGCCCGTGACGGCGCCCGCGACCACGGCGAACTTCAGGGCCTCGTCCAGATCGGGCACGAGCGTCGCCAGGTAAGTGATGAGGGCGTTGTCGTTGAACGCCGTCAGCAGCGTTGCGCTCCAGAAAAGCGGTTGCTCGGCGAGGCCACGCAACACCGGCCCGATCCACCAGCCCTGGAGGCCGCCGTGCGTGACCAGGCCGCCGAGGAAGAACCCCACCAGCAGGGGCGGCTTCAGGTCGATGGGCGACTGATAGTGCGACGTGGCCTGCGCGAAGCCGAGGAAGAACAGGAACGCGCCGATGAACAGGGCGGGATAGTGTGCCTGTGCCACCACGAAGCCCAGGAAGGCCAGGTGCACCGCGATAATCCACCACGGCGTGACCGGCACCTGGTCGCCGTCGTCCACGGTGGTGACGGCGGCCGTGGTTTCGAGCGCGGTGAGCTCCTGCCTGAAGACGAGGAAGTAGCCGAGCGTGGAGACGAGGATGGCGATACCGGCCTTCCAGCCGAAGTGCGTCGCCATGTAGCCGAACGACCAGCCCCACGGTGCGGCCACCATCAGCACGGGCGGTGCGGCGAAGTGCGTGAACGTGCCGCCGATCGACACGTTGACGAACAGCAGCCCGAGCGTGGCGTAGCGGAGGCGCCGGCTGGGCTGCATCGAGTAGAACTGCCGGCTGAGCAGCATCGCGCAGATGGTCATGGCCGCCGGCTCGGTGATGAACGAGCCGAGCATCGGTCCGAGCGTGAGGATGGTGAACCACCATGCCGCGGGCGTGCCGCCGCCCAGCGCCGCCACCCGCCGCAACATGTTCTGCGCGAAGCCCACGACCGGCCGCGTGGCCGCCATGGCCATGATGACGACGACGAACATCGGCTCGGTGTAGTGGACGGTCTCTGTGATGTAGGTCTTGGCCGTGTGCCAGTCCAGGGTCATCGTGATGGCGGCCAGCAGCACCAGCACCCACAGGCCGAACACCACCTCGACCTCGCCGAAGAAATGCAGCATCTCGGCCTTGAAGCTGGGGTGCGGTGTCTCGCCGCGGGCGCGCAACTTGGCGTCGTAGGCGTGCTGCGCGTCGTGGGCCCACCGACGGAACGTGTTGGCCACGAACGTGTGCACGACGGCCAGGATGAACACCGCCGTGGCCACGCCGTTGATGGGTTGTGCGGCCAGCCGCGAGGCCAGCACGTCCAGGAGGGATCCGCCGACTGGGTCGGCGTAATTGGCGAGGGGGAGAGGGAACAGGGTCTCGTGCATCTGGTGATCTGGGGACCGGGTGATCTTATGATCTCGGGCATGGTTCCCCAAGCGGCAGTCGTGTACCGGACCATCGACAGCCCCATCGGGCCGCTCCTGCTCGCCGGGGACGCGGATGCGCTGCGCGTGCTGGCGTTCGTGCGCGAGGGGCGTCCGGTGCCAGACGCGGGGTGGATGCACGACCAGCAGGGCGTGCTCGATCCGGTCCGGCACGAGCTGGACCAGTATTTCGCGGGCCGGCTCGCGCGGTTCCGCACCGCGGTTGCGCCCCGGGGCACGGTGTTCCAGCGGCGCGTGTGGCAGGAGCTGCAGGCCATCCCGTACGGGCAGACCATCAGCTACGGTGATCTGGCCCGCCGGATCGAGGCGCCGAAGGCCGTGCGCGCGGTCGGCGCCGCGAATGGGGCAAATCCCATCGCCATCATCATCCCGTGCCACCGCGTGATCGGCGTCAACGGCTCGCTCACCGGGTTCGGCGGCGGCCTGCCCACCAAGCGTGCGCTGCTCGACCTCGAACAAGGCACGCGCCGCCTGTTGTAACGACGAAAAGAGACCACGAAGACCCGACGGACACGAAGGGC
>DAIRFN010000039.1:0-18339 GCA_036795065.1 Vicinamibacterales bacterium | reverse complement strand
GCCGCACGAAGAACAACGCTTGGGACGTCGAGCCCCGAGCCCCAGGGCTCGAGATCCCACGACCCAAGACCCACGACCCAAGACCCAAGACCTGAAGAGTCTTCGTGCCCGTCCTTCGTGTTCTTCGTGCCTTCGTGGTTTCTTTTCGCCCGCAACACGCCTGTTACGGTTCGACGTTACACTCTGCGCATGAGACGGATTCCTCGCCGGCTGTTTCTCGCCACCGGCGCCGCGGCGGCGGCGCTTCCGCTGTTCCGCGGCAGGCGGCTCGAGGCCGCGCAGTCCGCCGCGGATCCGGCGTTCAGGCACGGCGTAGCCAGCGGCGATCCGCTGGCCGACCGCGTGATGCTGTGGACGCGGGTGACCGTGTCGGGCGGGGATACGGCCATGGTGCGCTGGGTCGTGGCGCGGGACCCGAAGCTGGCCCAGGTGGTGGCGCGAGGAGAGGGCCAGACGGGCGCCTGGCGGGATTTCACCGTGAAGGTGGATGTCGGCGGCCTGCGGCCGGGGACGACTTATTACTATCGCTTCGAGACGGGACGCGGACGGTCCGCCATCGGGCGCACGCGGACCCTGCCGGCGGCGGGCGTCTCCCGCCTTCGCTTCGGCGTAGTGTCGTGCTCCAACTATCCCTTCGGGTACTTCAACGCCTACGCTGCGCTCGCGCGCCGCGCCGACCTCGACGCCATCCTGCACCTGGGCGATTACCTCTACGAGTACCCCAACGCCCAGTTCGGTGACGGCACCGCCATCGGGCGAATCCCCGCGCCGAACAAGGAGATCCTCGCGCTGGCCGACTACCGGATGCGGCACGCGCAGTACAAGGCCGACCCGGACTCGCAGGCCGTGCACCGCCAGCACCCCTTCATCGTGGTCTGGGATGATCACGAGCTGGCGAACAACACGTGGTCGGGCGGCGCCCAGAACCACAACCCCGAGAAGGGCGAGGGCGACTGGTTCGTGAGAAGGAACGCGGCCGTCCAGGCGTTCTTCGAGTGGATGCCCATCCGCGAGGACGCGGCGGCCCTGAGCCCGCTCATCTACCGGACGCACCGGTTCGGCGACCTCGCGGATCTCGTGATGCTCGACACGCGCCTCGTCGGCCGTGACCAGCAGGTGGCGCGCGACGACGTGGCCGCCATCGCATCGGTGGACCGATCGCTCCTGGGCCGCGCACAGGAAGACTGGCTCCGCGGCGAGCTCACCGAGTCGAAGCGCGCCGGCGCGCGGTGGCAGATCCTCGGCCAGCAGGTGATGTTCGCGCCGCAGACCGAGCCCGGGAAGCCGTCGTTCAATGCTGATTCGTGGGACGGCTACCGCGCGTCGCGTGACCGCGTGCTCGACATGGTGTCGCAGTCGAAGATCGACAGCTTCGCCGTCCTCACGGGCGACGTGCACAGCTCGTGGGTCTACGACCTGCCGCGGCGCCCCTACGACGGCTACGACCCCGCCACGGGGCGCGGTTCGCTGGGGGTGGAGTTCGCGGTCACCTCGGTCACCTCGAACAGCACGCTCGGCAGCGGGCCGGAGGGCGAACAGCAGCTGGCGGGGCTGCGCGAGCGGATGCCGCACCTGCACTACGTGGACGGTCGCTATCGCGGGTACTACATCCTGGACCTCACCCGCGAGCGGCTGCAGGCCGACTACTTCGCGATGAGGACGGTCCTCGATCGCACGCCGGAGGAGCGATTCGTGAAGGGCTTCGCCGCGCCCGCCGGGCAGATGCATCTCACGGAACAGGCGTCGCCGGCGCCGGCGCAATCCGCGGCGGACCCGGCCCCGTAAGGGCCGGCCCGCAGGGCCGGCCTACCCGTCGGGCCCACCGCGCGAAGCGAGGCCGTCTTGACGCCCTCCGTCGCAGCAGGTACCTTGACTGGCTGCGCACAACTGGCGGCGTTCCCGCCTGCGCGCCCACCTCGACCATGTCGGAAGCCGACGACGCGCTCTTCTTTCAGTTATTCGATGCCAGCCCGTTCCCCGCGGTGGTCACCCGCCTGCGCGACCACACGGTCCTGGCCATCAACCAGCGCACGTCCGACGTTTTCGGCATCCCGTACGACGAGGCGGTGGGCCGGCACGCGCCAGACTACTACGTCGACCCGAACGAGCGGCGGAAGCTGGCCGAGCAGGTCGCGCGTGACGGCCGGGCCGACAACCACCGCTTCGAGCTGAAGCGGCCCACGGGCGAGACGTTCTGGGCGAGCGTGTCGTCGCGGCGCGTCACTTTCAATGGCGACCCCGCCATCCTCACCGTCTTCAGCGACATCACCGACCAGGTGCTCGCCGAGCGCATCCTGAAGGCCAGCGAGGCCCGGCTCGTCGCTCAGAGCAACGCGCTCACCGAGCTGACGGCGCGCCAGGCCGACTCGAGCGGCTGCTGCTTCGACGATCGGCTGCGCGGGATCCTCGCCGCCTCGGCCCGCACGCTGCAGGTGGAGCGCCTCAGCCTCTGGCTGATCGATGAGGATCGGCAGGCCATCCGGTGTGTCGGGCTCCATCGGCGCGCCACGGACAGCCACGAGTCCGGCGCGGTGCTCCGCCGGGCGGATGCCCCTGCCTACTTCGAGGCCCTCGAGCGCGAGCGCATGATCGCGGCCGGCGACGCCCACACCGATGCGAGGACGCGCGACTTCCGGGATGGGTATCTCGCCTCCAACCGGATCGGCGCCATGCTCGACGTTCCCCTTCGGCAGGATGACCGCATGGTGGGCGTGCTCTGCGCCGAGGACGGATCGGCGCGCACGTGGACCGTGGACGAGCAGAACTTCGCCGTCTCCACCGCGAACCTCATCGCCACCGCCCTCGCCGACCAGGAGCGGCGCGAGGCCCTGGCACGCCTCGCGGACAGCGAAGCGCGCGCGCGGCTCATCGTGGACACCGCGCACGATGCGTTCATCGGCGTGGACGCGGCCGGGCACATCGTCACGTGGAACGCCCAGGCCGAGGCCGTCCTCGGCTGGACGCGCGACGAGGCCCTGGGCCGTGACATGGCCGAGACCATCATCCCGCCGGATTATCGCGAGGCCCATCACCGCGGTATGCGGCGCTTCCTCGAGACCGGCGAGGCCACGGTGCTCAACACCCGGCTCGAGCTCACTGCCCTCCACCGCACCGGGCGCGAGTTCCCGATCGAGATCACGATCACCTCGCCCATGCCGCTGGCGGGCGGCTACTTCTTCGGCGCCTTCCTCCGCGACATCTCGGAGCGGCGCCAGCAGGAGGCGCAGCTGCGCGCGGCGAAGGAGTCGGCCGAGGCCGCCACCCGCGCCAAGAGCGAGTTCCTGGCGAGCATGAGCCACGAGCTGCGGACGCCGCTCAACGGCGTGCTCGGCTACACGCAGCTCCTGCAGCGCGACCGCACGCTGAACGCGGCCCAGCGCGACGCCCTCGAGGCCATCGCCAAGTGCGGCGCGCACCTGCTCGACCTCATCAACGACGTGCTGGATCTCTCGCGCATCGAGGCCGGGCGCATCGACATCGAAGCGACGGCTACGGACCTAGCGCAGCTCATCATCGACCTGAAGTACGTGGTGGCCGAAGCCGCCCGCCGCAAGGGCCTGCTGCTGACGATGACCGTCGCGCCCGACGTGCCGCGGCGCGTGTGCCTCGACGGCCGCCACCTGCGGCAGGTCCTGCTGAACCTGCTGGGCAACGCCGTCAAGTTCACCCACCAGGGCGAGGTGCGCCTGGCCATCGAGGCCGTGGACGACACGACGCTGTACTTCGAGGTGAGCGACACGGGCGTCGGCATCGAGCCCGAGGCACTCGGCCGCATCTTCGAGGCCTTCACGCAGACGCGCGATGGCGCCGCCGCGGGCGGCTCCGGGCTCGGACTCACCATCAGCCGGCACCTCATCCAGACCATGGGCGACGACCTGCGGGTGCAGAGCGTGCCTGGCGAGGGCAGCCGCTTCTACTTCGCACTGCCGCTGGTGCCGGCGGGAGACGGGGCGGCTCTGGGAGCCACGGCCGACGAACCGGAGCCGCCGCTCGATGCCCGCCTCGCCCCGGGCGAGGACCTCACCGCGCTGGTGGTGGACGACAGTACCGTCAACCGCCGCATCCTGGCGCGGCTGCTCGAGAGCGCCGGCGTGCGCGTGATCACGGCCGCCGGCGGCGACGAGGCGCTGCGACTGGCGCGCGGGCACCGGCCGGACGTCATCTTCATGGACCTGCGCATGGGTGACCTCGATGGCCTCGAGGTGACACGACGGCTCAAGGGCGAGGCCGCCGTCGCGTCCATCCCCGTTATAGCCGTGACGGCCAGCGCCTTCGGCGACACCCGCCAGGCCGCGCGCGACGCCGGGTGCATCGCCTATCTTTCGAAGCCGGTTCGGGCCGAGTCGCTGTACGCCGCCATCCGCGAGCACCTCGACGTCCAGTTCATTGTCAGCGTCCCGCCCGAGGCGCCAGCAGAGCCCGAGCTGTCGGACCACTCGCGGCGCGTGGGCCTCGCACGCCGGTTGCACGAGGCAGCCGGGATCGGCAGCGTCACCGACCTCGAGGCGCTGGCCCAGGAGCTCGTGGCGGGCGACGAGGGCGAGGCGGCGCTCGGCCAGCGCATCGCGCGGCTCACCGCACAGTTCGACTTCGAGGGGTTGCAGCAGGCGGCCAACCGGCTGCTCGGCGGCCGCGGGGAGACCGGTGGCCTGGCCTGACAGCGCCGCCGCCGACCACCGCGCGCTGCCCTCGTCCACGATCCTGGTGGTGGACGACAGCCCGGTGAACCTGCAGGTGCTGGTGCGCACGCTGCAGGCGAGCGGCCACCGCATCCTGGCGGCCACCAACGGGCGCGCCGCGCTCGACATCGCCGCGCGCGCGCGCCCCGACCTGATCCTGCTCGACGTGATGATGCCGGAGATGGACGGCTTCGAGGTGTGTCGCGCCCTGAAGGCCAGCCGCGAGACCCGCGAGAGCGTTGTCATCTTCCTCTCGGCGCTCGGCGAGGTCTCCGACAAGGTGTCGGGCCTCAGCATCGGCGCCGCCGACTACATCACCAAGCCCATCCAGGCCGAGGAGGTGCTGGCGCGGGTCGCCACCCACCTGACGCGCCAGTACCTGGAGCGAGAGCTGCGGCGCAGCCGGGATCGACTGGACCGCGAGCTGGCCAACGCGGCGGACATGCAGCGGTTGCTGCTGCCCCGGACGATGCCCGCGCACCCGGGTGCGGAGTTCGCGGCCTTCTACCAGACCAGCCGGCACGCCGGCGGCGACTATTACGACGTCATCCCGATCGGGGACGACCGCTACGGCGTGATCGTGGCCGACGTGTCGGGCCACGGCGCTCCGGCGGCCATCGTGATGGCCATGATCCGCGCGGTGCTGCACACGTTTCCGGGCGTGCCGGACGATCCGCCGGCCGTGTTGAACCACATCAACCGCCACTTCCAGTTCCTCTGGGACACGGCAATGTTCGCGACGGCGGTGTACGGCGTGCTGGACGTCGGGCGTCGGACCTGGCAGTCGATGTCGGCGGGCCACCCGCCACCGCTGCTGGTCCGCGGGGGCGAGGAGGTGGCGCCCGTGGCTGCCGCCAGCGGCATGATGCTGCTGTTTCGCGAGTTGGGCGAGGCTGCCTGCCCCGAGCAGGCCCTGTTCCACGGCGATCGCGTCGTGCTGTACACCGACGGGATCACCGATCGCCAGGCGCCCGATGGCACCCTCTACGACCGGGACCGGCTCACCGCGTCGCTGGCGCGCGTCGGGTCGCTGGCGCCGACCGAGATCGTCGAGCGGCTGACCCACGACCTCGAGACGTTTGCGGGGGGTCGCGAGGCAGAGGACGATCAGACATTGCTCGTCATCGGGATTGGGGACCCGCCCTCGCCCGCTTCGGCGCGGTAGGATCGCCCCCTCACGCCGACGGTAGGACGGCGCCTTCCGCGCGGCGGGATCGCCCGCTCGCGCTCGTGAGAGGGCACTCGATTCACTCGCGTCAGGACGGGCTACTATCGATCTGATGCGCGCGTTCCCCCGTTCAAGCCTGCTGGCCGTTGTCCTCGCCGCGTGGCCGGCGGCCTGTGCCGCGCCGATCCAGCGACCGACCGTCGTCACCGCGCCCAAGCCCGCGGGCCTGGCCGATCAGACCCCTGCCCCGCGTTATGCGGCCGCGGGGCGGCCGGTGGTGGGCGTGGCGTTTGGCGGCGGCAGCGCGCGCGGCATCGCCCACGTGGGGGTGATCCGGTGGTTGGCGGAGCACCGCATCCCCATCGACGTGGCCGCGGGCACGAGCATGGGCGGCCTCATCGGCGGCTCGTTCGCCTCGGGTATGGACGCCGACGAGCTCGAGGCCATGCTCGCGGCCATCAACTGGGACGAGATGTTCGGGTCGTCCACCTTCAAGTTCAAGAACATCCGCCGCAAGGCCGACGCGCGCGCCTATCCCTCGCGGCTGGAGTTCGGGCTGAAGCGCGGGATCGTGCCGCCCACCTCGCTCAACACCGGCGAGCAGGTCGAGCTGCTGCTGGGCGGCATCGCGGCGCCCTATGGCGACATCAGCCACTTCGACGAGTTGCCGACGCCGTTCCGCGCCGTGGCCGTGGACCTGGTGAGCGCGACCCAGGTGATCCTGGATCGCGGGTCACTGGCCCAGGCCATGCGTGCCACCATGTCGCTGCCGCTCATCTTCCCGCCCGTCGAACTGGACGGGCGCGTGCTGGTCGATGGCGGGGCGATGAACAACGTGCCGGCCGACGTCGTGAGGTCGATGGGCGCCGACCGGGTCATCGCGATCAACGTCGGCGATCTCAACGATCCCGAGGGGCTCAGCTACACCCTGCTCGGCCTGGCGGGAGCGACGCTCGACGCCATGATGCGGGCCTCGACGAAGTCTTCCATCGCCGCGGCCGACGTCATTGTCGATGTGCCTCTCAAGGCGTACGGATCGCTCGACTGGCGGCGCAGCGCCGACCTCATCCGCGAAGGCTACAAGGCGGCGGAGGCCCTGAGCGAGGAGCTGTTGCCCTTCGCCGTCAGCGAGGCGGAGTACGAGCTGTGGAAGCAGGACCGGCAGAGCCGGCGCCGCCAGACGCCGCCGCTGCCGGCCTTCGTCACCGTCGAGGGCTTCGCCGGCGACGATGCGCGCCGGCTCGATACGCTGCTGGCGCGCCATGTCGGCGTGGCGCTTGATACCGGCGCGCTCGAGACCGACCTCGAGCAGCTGAGCGGCCTCGATCGCTACGAGACCGTGACCTGGCAGATCGTCAGGAACGACGCGGGCGACCACGGCCTGCTGGTGCGCGCGCGCGCCAAGCCCTACGCGCCACCGTTCATGATGCTGGGCCTGAACCTGGAGAACACCACCTCGTCCGACTTCCGCATCACGATGACCGCGCGCTACCTGTCGTTCGATGTGCTGGGGTCGGGCTCGGAGCTCCGGGTGGACGGGACGCTGGGCTCGAATCCGGCCGCCGGCATCGAGCTGTACCAGCCGCTGGGGCCTACGCCGC
Source organism: Vicinamibacterales bacterium (assembly GCA_036795065.1). Taxonomy (GTDB): domain Bacteria; phylum Acidobacteriota; class Vicinamibacteria; order Vicinamibacterales; family UBA2999; genus VFZN01. The sequence goes on along the minus strand of DAIRFN010000039.1, from coordinate 10,891 downwards.
TGTTCGTGGCGCCCTACGCCGGCGTCGGCACGGCCACGTTCAACCTGATCCAGGACGACGCGGTCGTGGCCCGCTATGGGCAGACCTTCCTTCGGGCGGGCGCGAACGTGGGCGTCAACCTCGGGGCATACAGTGACCTGCGCCTGGGGGCCTATATCGGCCACCTCGACGCCGGCATCGAGGTGGGCGACCCCGGGCTGCCCGAAATCGAAGGTAAGGAAACCGTGGCCGAGCTGGTCTGGCGCTACGACGGGCAGGACAGCACGGTGGTGCCCTCCTCCGGCACGAACGCAGAGACGCGATTCTCCTACGTCTTCGACGGTCCCGACCTCACGCTGCCGGTGGAGACCGTGCGATCCAGCGTGGAGCTCACGCAGCTGTCCGGCACGGCCAATCGCTTCTGGAGTCTCAGCGAATGGGGGCGCCTCTTCGCGTATGGGGGGCTGGGGACGTCGTTCGACAAGAGCCCGCTGCCGATCCATCAATTCCAGCTCGGAACGCCCCTGCGCCTTGGTTCCTACGACGCCGGCGAGCTGCGCGGCGACCACTACTACATTGCCACTGGCGGCTACCTGCGCCAGCTGGGCCGGCTTCCGGATTTCATGGGAGGGCCCGTGTACGCAGGCGGCTGGCTCGAGAACGGCGATACCTTCAACGATTGGGACCTGGCCACCTGGCGGACCAGCATCAGCGCGGGCATCATCATGGACACCCTCGTGGGCCCCGTGCTGATCGGCGGATCGACCGATTTCGACGGCCGGTGGCGCACCTACATCGGGGTGGGGCGGCTCTTCCGGTAGCGCGCCGCCGCGCGGACCTCTCGAGAGTCCGGGCGGCGAGGGCCACCGCGCGAGCGCGGCCCACGGACCGAAGGTCCGCCCACCGGGCGAAGCCGGCCCTATATAATCGCCGGTATATGCAGCGTACGGACGTCGGGAACCCGGACTACTACCACAAGGTCGTCGATTGCCAGTGGGCATGCCCGGCCCACACCAATGTGCCCGAGTACATCCGGCTCATTGCTCAGGGCCGGTTCAACGACGCTTACATCGTCAATCGCGAGTCGAACGTCTTTCCCGGGATCCTGGGACGCACGTGCGACCGTCCCTGCGAGCCGGCGTGCCGGCGCACGCGCGTGGACGGCAAGCCCGTCGCCATCTGCCGGCTGAAGCGGGTGGCCGCGGACCACAAGGACGACATCCGCGATCGGCTGCCCTCGGCGCCTGCGACGAAGAACGGCAAGAAGATTGCGCTCGTGGGCGCGGGCCCGTCGTCGCTGACCGTGGCCAACGACCTGATGCCGCTCGGCTACGAGTGCACCGTGTTCGAGAAGGGCCCCCGGCCCGGCGGCCTGATGCGCGTGAACATCCCGGCGTTCCGCCTGCCCGAAGAGGTGCTGGACGAGGAGATCGGCTACATCACCGACATGGGCGTGGTGATGAAGTACGACACGCCGGTGACCAGCCTGCGCGCGCTGGTGGAGTCGAAGGACTACGACGCGGTGTTCGTCGGGAGCGGCGCGCCCAAGGGCAAGGAGCTGGATCTGCCGGGGCGGCACGATACCGACCAGATCTTCATCGGCATCGAGTGGCTCGAGTCCATTCACTTCGGCCACATCGACACGGTGGGCAAGCGCGTCCTCATCATCGGCGTGGGCAACACGGCGATGGACTGCTGCCGCTCGGCCAAGCGCCTGGGCGCGACCGAGGTGAAGGTCATCGCACGCAAGACGCGCAAGTACTTCAAGGCGTCGCCCTGGGAGCTGGAGGACGCCGAGGAAGAGCACGTCGAGATCCTCGAGAACCACTCGCCGGTCCGCTTCGTGATCGAGAACGGGACGCTGACGGGCATGGAGTTCGACACCTTCACCGCGCGTGAAGAGAACGGCAAGCTGATCCAGGAGCCGGCCGGCCGGACGATCATCCCGTGCGACACGGTGATCCTGGCCATCGGGCAGGAGAACGCCTTCCCGTGGATCGAGCGCGACATGGGGCTCGAGTTCGACAAGTGGAGCATGCCGGTGGTGGACAAGCTCACCCACATGTCCACGCAGCCGGGCGTGTTCTTCGGCGGCGACGCGGCGTTCGGCCCGGCGAACATCATCTGGGCCGTGGCGCACGGCCACCAGGCGGCGATTTCGATTCACCACTACTGCCAGGGCATCCCGGTCACCGAGCGGCCGGCGGACGGGATGACGCTGACGAGCACCAAGATGGGCCTGCACGAGTGGGCCTACAGCAACAACTACAGCCCGGCGGCGCGGCAGAAGATGACGCACGTCTCGATGCCGCACCGCTTCTCGAAGATGACCATCGAGGTGGAGCAGGGGTTCACGGCCGACCAGACGAAGGACGAGGTCGAGCGGTGCCTCAACTGCGACGTCGAGACCCACTTCACCGATTCGCTGTGCATCGAGTGCGACGCCTGCATCGACATCTGCCCGGTGGACTGCCTGACGATTGTCAAGAACGCCGACGAGCCCGACCTGCGGCAGCACCTGACGGCGCCCGCCGAGAACCTCGATCAGGCGCTGTTCGTGTCCGGCCCGCTCAAGCAGACGGGCCGCGTGATGGTGAAAGACGAGAACGTGTGCCTGCACTGCGGGCTGTGCGCCGAACGCTGCCCCACCTACGCGTGGGATATGCGGAAGTTCGTCCTGCAGCAGCCGTACGCGGGCGTGACCTTCATTCCGCTGGAGGCGGTCGGCCGGTGAGTCAAGTCAACGATTTCGCATTCAAGATTGGCACGGTGAACGGGACGGGCTCGGCGAGCGCGAACGGCCTCATCATGCAGGCCATCTTCCGGATGGGCGTGCCGGTGACGGGCAAGAACGTGTTCCCGTCGAACATCCAGGGCCTGCCGACGTGGTACGAGATCCGCGTCAGCAAGGACGGCTACACCGCGAGGACGCCGCACTTCGACCTGATGGTCGCGCTCAACCCCGCGACCTACGCGAAGGACGTGGCCGAGGTCCGCTCGGGCGGGTGGCTGCTCTACGACTCCACCTGGCCGCTCGACGAGAAGCTGAAGCGGCCCGACGTCACCTACCTCGGCGTGCCGCTGGCCGAGATGTGCAACGCCACCTTCAAGGGCGTGCGCGAGCGCATCCTGATGAAGAACATCGCCTACGCGGGCGCGCTCGCCGCGCTGCTCGGCATGGACACCGAGGTCATCAAGGGCCTGACGAAGGAGAAGTTCTCGAGGAAGCAGGCCCTGCTCGACTCGAACGAGAAGGCCATTTCGCTCGGCTTCGACTACGCGAAGGCCCACTTCGACTGCCCGCTGCCCATCCGCCTCGAGATGATGGACGCGACGAAGGACTCCATCCTCATCGACGGCAACACGGCCGCGGGGCTCGGTGCGCTCTATGCGGGCGCGACGGTGGGCGCGTGGTACCCGATCACGCCGTCGACGTCGCTGATGGAGGCGTTCAAGGGCTTCTGCCAGAAATACCGCCGCGACGAGGCCACGAAGAAGAACCGGTTCGCCATCATCCAGGCCGAGGACGAGCTGGCCGCGATCGGCATGGTCATCGGCGCCTCCTGGGCCGGGGCGCGCGCCTTCACCCCCACCTCGGGCCCCGGCATTTCGCTGATGAACGAGTTCGTCGGCCTGGCGTACTACGCCGAGGTGCCCGCCGTGATCTTCGACGTGCAGCGCGCGGGCCCCTCCACCGGCATGCCCACACGTACGCAGCAATGCGACCTGCTGCTCTGCGCCTACGCCTCGCACGGCGACACGCGCCACATCTGCCTCTACCCCTCCGACCCGCGCGAGGCCTTCGAATTGGCGGTCAAGGCCTTCGACCTCGCCGAGCGCTTCCAGACGCCGGTCTTCGTGCTGAGCGATCTCGACATCGGGATGAACGACTGGATGGTGCCGACGCTCACGTGGGACGATGGGTACCGGCCGGATCGGGGGAAGGTGCTCTCGGCCGCCGAGCTCGACCAGGTGAAGAACTTCTACCGGTACCTCGACGTGGATGGCGACGGCATCCCGCAGCGGACGCTGCCGGGCGTGCACCCGAAGGGCGCGTACTTCACCCGCGGCTCGGGACACAACAAGTTCGGCGGCTACACCGAGGACGCGGACGAGTACCAGGAGGTGCTGGACCGCATCGCGCGCAAGGTGCAGAACGCGGCGAAGGCCGTGCCCGCGCCCTTCGTGCGCAAGGCGGCGGCGCCGACGAGGATGGGCCTCATCACGGTGGGGGGCTGCCATGCCGCCTGCATGGAGGCCATCGACCAGATGACGAAGGAAGGCATCGCGCTCGACTACCTGCGCGTGCGCGGGTTCCCCTTCGGCGACGAGGTGCACGACTTCGTGGCCAATCACGACGTGACGTTCGTCGTCGAGCAGAACCGGGATGCGCAGCTGAGGAGCCTGCTGATGCTCGAAACGGGCGTGGGCGTGGCGAAGCTCGAGTCGGTCCGCTACTACGCGGGCTTCCCGATGAGCGCGCACCACGTGGTCTCGGGCGTGAAGGCGAAGCTGGAGAGGGCGGCATGACATACATCGCGAAACCCAAGGTCCACCACCCGTCGCTGAAGAAGAACGCCATCGGGCTGACGCGCCGCGACTACGAGGGGGCCATCACCACGCTCTGCGCGGGCTGCGGGCACGACTCCATCACGGCCGCCATCATCCAGGCGTTCTGGGAGCTGTCGGTGCCGCCCCACACGGTGGCCAAGCTCTCGGGCATCGGCTGCTCGTCGAAGACGCCGGCCTACTTCCTGCGCGAGGCGCACGGCTTCAACAGCGTGCACGGCCGCATGCCGGCCATCGCCACCGGCGCCGGCGCCGCCAACGGCGGGCTGATGATGATTGGCGTCTCGGGCGACGGCGACTCGCTCTCCATCGGGCTCGGCCAGCTCTCGCACGCCATGCGGCGGAACGTGAACATGCTGTACGTGCTCGAGAACAACGGCGTGTACGGCCTCACCAAGGGGCAGTTCTCGGCCTCGGCCGACCCGGGCTCGACCAGCAAGAAGGGCGAAGTGAACACGATGGAGGCCATCGACAGCGTGCTGCTGGCGCTGACGCTGGGGGCGACGTTCGTCGCGCGCAGCTTCTCGGGTGACAAGGGCCAGCTGGTCCCGCTCCTCAAGGCCGGCCTCGCGCACAAGGGCTTCGCCTTCATCGACGTCATCTCGCCGTGCGTCACGTTCAACGACCACGAGGGCTCCACCAAGAGCTACGCCTACACGCGCGAGCACCAGGTGGAAGTGGTGCAGGCCGACTTCGTGCCCCTGCGGGAGGAGATCACCTCGGAGCAGGACGCGGGGACGGTGAAGAGCGTGATGCTGCACGACGGCAGCTGGGTGAGGCTGCACAAGGTGGCCGACAACTACGACGCCACCGACCGGGACCGCGCCTACGCGTACATCCGCGAGCGACAGAAGGCCAACGAGGTGCTGACGGGCCTGCTCTACATCTCGTCCGACTCGAGGGACATGGTCGAGCAGAACGAGATGGTGGACGCGCCCGTGTACAACCTGCCGTTCGAGCAGCTCTGTCCGGGCAACGCGGAGCTGCAGAAACTGCAGGCGCGGTTCCGGTAGAGGAAGGACCGCTCCGCTCTCTTCATTCGCGGCAGGTCCCGCCGGGTTCCCGGCGGGGCTCATCCAATCCCGCAGGGCCGCCCAGCCACCTTGCGACAATCGCGCCTTCCGGCAAGGCGTGTCCGTTGGCAGCGGTCTTGCCAATCAAGGTTCCACCACCTCCTCGCGCAGAGGACACGGCCGCCGACCCTTTCTGGCCGACAGCGCGCGTCCATCGAGTCTGGCTGGCTCAGAGGACACCAATATGCGCGTCGTTCACCGTCATGCCTTGAGTATCTTCGGCGCTCTTGCCGTCGCCTGGGTGGCCCTGGTCTGGGCCAGTGCTTCGGCGTCGGCCCTCGGGTCACCGCCGGCGACGGACGCGGCGCGGGTTGACCAGGCCGCGACGGCCGCCGTCGCTCCCCAGGCGTGCAAGGAGTGCCACAGCGGTCCCGAGACCGAACGGCTGCCGAGCTTCCACCAGGACTGCACGACCTGTCATCGCGGGGCGACCGAGCACGTGGCGGCCCCGGCGGCCGACAACATCAACCGGCCCGAACCGGCCGACTGCCTGACCTGCCATACCCGCTCCGCGAAGCTCGCGCAGTGGGAGGCCGGGCCCCACGGCCGCAACCAGGTGCAGTGCCGCGAGTGTCACAGCCCGCACAAGCCCGTGGTGCGCCCCGAGTTCACCACCGTCGGGAACCGGCGAATGGATGCGGTCTCCGCGGCGTGCACGACGTGCCACCAGGACACCGCGGCCAGCTTCACCCTGCCGTCGCACCATCCCGTGCGGGAGGGCGGCGTGTCGTGTGTCAGCTGCCACGATCCGCATGGCAGCGATGGCGTGCGCCAACTGGCCCGGGTCGATCGGTGTATCTCGTGCCATCCAGCCCAGCGCGGGCCATTCGTGTTCGAGCACGCGCCCGTGATTGAAGACTGCGCCAACTGCCACGTGCCGCACGGGTCTGCCAACCGCCGGCTCGCCGAACTGCCGTCGCCCAGCCTGTGCCTGCAGTGCCATTCACTGGCCGACACCCGCCACGCCCAGAACGCGGCCGTCGGCGCGCGGGTCAGCGGCGCGGCGTTTCGCAATTGCGTGGGTTGCCATGCTGCCATCCACGGCAGCCACAACGACCCCTACTTGCGGTTCTAGCGGGGGAGGCGGCCATCATGATTACGTTCATCCGGATGCAACGGGCTCTTCTCGCGGCTGCCTCTCTGGGGCTGGCGGCATCGCCGCTCGCGGCGCAGACGGCACCCGACGCGCCGACGACGGGCTGGGTCACCCCGACGTTGACGTTCTTCGACGTCTCCAAGGGGTTTGGTGACGACCTCACGCAGGTCCTGGAGCGCTACGACTACTGGCGCATGGGTGACAACCGCCGCACGGGCGTGCAACTCGATGCGCGGGAGTTCTGGCTGGTGAACTGGTCCAACGATCGTCCCCGCTGGCGGGCAGAGCGCTATGCGGCCAGCTACGACAACCAGCGCGGCCGCGTGCAGTTCGACACGAGCGCGGTCAGGGCCCGCGGCACCTATCGCTACCTTCGCACCGCCGCGGACGGCGTCGAGTTCCTCTACTCTCCGAACCGGGTCGTCGGTGGCACCGATCCCCAGTACTCCGGCGGCAACGTCGGGTTCTTCCGCACCTTCAACGCCGACACCGGCAAGACGTTGTACTACGTGGGCCGATCGGAGGTCGGCGGCAGCCTGAGCGTCAAATCCGACGCGATGGCGGACGTCGGGTCGCTCGATGTGTCCTACGACAGGCTGGGTCGCGCGGGCGATCGGTTCTCGCAGTACCTGCTGGGTGGCGGTGACGTCCAGGGGCCTGCCGACGCGCGCGCGCAGCTGCGGTGGCGCGCCTACGACCGGCGCGTCGACGAGACGCTCGACACGGGACGCCTGCAGTTCACCCTGTCACCCCGCGGCGCGTTCACGCTCGACTACCAGATCAGCGTCGACCGGTTCAAGAACAACGCGCCGGACTATGAGCTGGCCGACGTGACCCAGGGCATCCCGTTCTCGGGCAACCCGGCCACCGACGTCTTCTTCACGCCCGGCGGCCAGACGCTGCCGCTGCAGTTCCTTCCCGACACCGCCACCGTGATCAACCGCATCGGCTTCATCAAGCGGTTTGGGCGGACGGCGTCGGTCACGGCGGGGTACAGCAAGGCCGTCCTCGACCAGGACAACTTCCAGGCCGACCAGACCACGTTCGGCTTCACGCGCGGCCGGATCAACACCGACACGGCCCATGCCACGGCGGACCTCCGCGTGGCACGCCGGGTCGGTCTCCAGGCCCGGGCCGGCTACTCGAACCGAGCGAACGACTCAACGTTCCCGGTAGCCAACTACTTCGACCCGGACACCGTCTTCACGCAGCCCCGCGTCGACGAGCTCACGCGCACGGGTTTCGGACTCGAGGCCAGCATCGACCCGGGCCTGCCCCGAAGCACACTGGCGGTCGGGTATCAGCGCGACGAGGCTGAGCGCGACATCACCTGGGGCATCACACGGGGCGTTCCCGAACAACGGTCGCTGTACGGCTCGCGGACGGAGCTCGACCGCGTCTACGCCCGCTTCGTGACCCGGCCCTTGAAGGGGATGAGCCTGCGCCTGCGCGCGTCGAAGGTGGCCGGCGATCGGACTGGCCTCACGCGGGAGCCTGAGGACAGCACCGACCTGTACGCGCTGGTCGCCTACGCCATGGCGAACGGCGCGTCGGTCAGCGGCTTCTACGGGTGGCGTGAACGGTCGAACGCGCTGCTGGCCTACACCGGCGGCCCGGCCCCCGGTCCGTCCGAGGTGAACCAGCGCGTGGACGGGACGTTCTCCCAGGCGGGCGTCATCACCAGCTATGCTCCGAGCGAGCGCACCGGGCTGACGTTCAACTACGTCTGGGCGCAGACCGACTACGAGAACTTCTTCTTCTCGACGAACATCCGTCGCTACGACTCGGTCACCAACCTGACGGCCATCACCTTCACGCCCCGCCAGACGCTCCGGTCGATCATCGACACGCATACCCTGACGATCAACGGTGACGTGAAGGCGACCGATCGCGTGACGCTGAGCACCTACTACACGCTCACCGCGGCCAGGGGTGACACGGCAAGCAGCGTGATTCTCGCCGAGCTGCCGGACGAGGACGCGCTCACGGACGACACCTTCCACACGCTGGCGCTCTCGGTGGACTACCTGCTGAAGACGGCCTGGACGTTCCGGACGACCTACGCGTTCGACTATTTCTCGGACGACGCCTACACGTCGCTCTCGGGCGGGCGGAACACGCTCGTTGCCGGGTTGGTGTTCGGCTTCTGATCGCGGCCCACGGGGCGGAGCTTCTCCGGTTTCGCCCCGCGAGTTGCTCGCCTCGTCCCTCCACGCGCTTTCCAGTAAGATGCCCCGGGGAGCGGCCGGTCGCGCGCCTCCCGGCCACTCTTGCAAGGAGGCGTGATGCACGGTCTTGTCGGATTGCTGCTGTCGGTCGGTCTTCAGGGTTCCGCGGCAGCGCCGCCTCAGGTGCCCGCCACGCACATCACCGCCGCCGAAGCCGACGCCGTCCTCAAGGAGCAGATCGCCAAGGGTGTGATCGATCGGCCGATCACGGCCAGCGACGTGACCGGCGGCAAGGCGTCGGTGGCCAGCCTCTACCGCACGAAGGCCGAGGCGGGCGCGCTCATCCACAACACCGTCACCGAGACCTACTACATCGTCAAGGGGGCGGGCACGCTGGTCACGGGCGGCTCGTTGGGGAACGCGAAGCCCACGGACCTGACGCGCGTGAACGCGGGGATGAGCCAGACGGGCACCCGACAGGGCGGCGAGAGCCGCCGCGTGGGCCCCGGTGACGTGATCATCATCCCGGCCGGCACGCCGCACAGCTTCAGCGAGCTGGACGGGCCGATCAGCTACCTCGTGTTCCGGTTCGAACCGAAGTAGGACCGCGCCTTCGGCCGGTCTCCGAGCCCCGGATTCGCGTACCATCTGTGCCTGATGCCCAGGGCGCACCCGTGGGTATGGCTGCTGGCGGGGTTCGTCGCCGCGAGCGTCGACGTGCGGGCGGCCCAGGATGCACAGGTCCTGCTGCCCATCTACCGCGACGCGGTGTGGAGCTACCAGACGACGCAGACGCTCGACGTGGGCCGCCAGCTCGTGGGCGCGTGGACCCGCGAAGACTTCGAGGCGGTGACGGCCGCGGAAGCGCGCGCGGGTGACCGCGAGCGGATGGCGGCCGCTGCCGTCTACCACCTGGAGATTGCCCTTGGCGTGGCACCGTCCACCCCGGACGGCGCGATGATTCACGTCCGTCTCGGCGAGCGACTGCTCGGCGATGGCGCGTCGCCGCCTGAGGTGAAGGGCCGAGACCGTGTGTTCCCCGGGCGGTGGTACGGCGTGGCCGCATCCATCTTCCTCGCGCAGACTGATACCGTGCGCGCCCGGCAGGTCCTGGAGCGCGGCCTCTCCACCGTACCGGAATCGGCCGGCCTTCACCTGCTCGCCGGCGCCGTCGAGGACATGGATGCGCAGCGCTTCGAGCCGGACGCCGCGCAGGACGCCGCGGGATCCCAGCGCGCGATGAATCGAAACGTTCGCTCGGAGATTGAGGGCAGCGTGCGCCTGGCGCTGGCCGAGCGCGCATACCGCCACGCGCTGACCATCGATCCAGCGCTCGTGGGCGCGCGCCTCCGGCTGGGGCGCGTGTTTGCTCCTCCTGCACCGGCTGCCCGAGGCCCGATCGATGCTCGAGGGCGCTCGGGACGATGCCGTGGCCGCGTCGGATCGCTACGTCGCACGCCTTTTTCTGAGCGAGCTGGACCGCCTGGACGGCAACGTCGAGACCGCACGGCGGCTGCTGGACGAGGCCCGCGCGATGGCGCCGGACCGCCAGTCGGCGTGGGTCGCGCTCGCACAACTCGAGGAAGCCGCCGGACGCCCCGACCAGGCTCGGGCCATCGTCCGCGAGGGGCTCGCACGGTCCGGGAAGACGGTGGTCGACGAGTGGTGGAGCTATCGCAACGGCGGGCTCGACCGGGAGGGACTCGCGTGGCTGCGCGCGCGCGTGCACCGATAGCGCGGGGGCGCGCCGTGGTGGCGGCCGCCGCATGGCTGGCCACCGCCGCGCCCGCGGCCGCGCAGGCGCCGCTGTTCCGCGGCTCGGTGGAGGCCGTCCGTGTGGACGTCTCGGTGACCCGCGGGGGCCACCCGGTTTCCGGCCTCACCGCCGCTCACGTCGAGGTGCTGGACAACGGCGTGCCGCAGGTGGTGGACCGCGTCTCGCGCGAGGACGTGCCGCTGAACCTGATGCTCGTGAACTAACCCGCCAGAGCCCGAATGATGTTCAG
>DAIRFN010000277.1:0-7489 GCA_036795065.1 Vicinamibacterales bacterium | reverse complement strand
TGCCGTGCACCACCGGCGCGACGTCGCGCCGGGCCACCTCGACGACCGTGACGCCCAGGCGCCCGAGGATGTCGAGGTTGATGCGCGCGTCGCCCTTCACCTCCGCGACTTGCCCGACCAGGAACACCGTGGTGTCCACGCCGCGCTGGTGCAGCGTGCGCGCCACGACGAAGCCGTCACCGCCGTTGTTCCCCTTCCCCGCGATGACGGCCACGCGCCGCTCGGCGAGGTCCTCGTGGAGCGACTCGATGGCCGCCACCACCTGCCGCCCTGCGTTCTCCATCAGCACGATGGAGGGGATGCCCACGTCGTGGATGGTGGCGCGGTCGGCCTCGCGCATCTGGTCGGCGTTGAGGATGCGCACTACACGTAGCTCTCCATCGGCGGGCACACGCAGACGAGGTTCCGGTCGCCGTACGGGTTGTCGATGCGCCCGACGGCCGGCCACACCTTGCCGGCTTTCACCCATGGCAGCGGAAACGCCGCCTGCTCGCGCGAGTACGGGTGCGTCCACGCGTCGGCGGTGACCACTGCGGCGGTGTGGGGCGCGTTCTTCAGCACGTTGTCCTTCGGATCCGCGGCGCCGGTGATGACCGCTTCGATCTCCTGGCGGATGGCGATGAGCGCGTCACAGAACCGGTCCAGCTCGGCCTTCGGCTCGCTCTCGGTCGGCTCGACCATCAGCGTGCCCGCCACCGGGAACGACACGGTGGGCGCGTGGAAGCCGTAGTCCATCAGTCGCTTGGCCACGTCGATCTCGTCCACGCCCTTCGCCTTGAAGGCGCGCAGGTCGAAGATCATCTCGTGGGCCACGCGGCCGTTCTCGCGCGCGTAGAGCACCGGGTAGTGGGGCTCGAGGCGCGCCTTGATGTAGTTGGCATTCAGGATGGCGTGGCGGGTGGCGTCGGTCATGCCCTCTGGGCCCAGCATGCGCACGTAGCCATACGAGATGAGCAGGATGCTGGCGCTTCCCCACGGCGCCGCCGAAACGGCCGGGATCGCCCTGCTCCCCCCGACAGCGGCCAGCGGATGGCCGGGCAGGAAGGGCGCGAGGTGGGCCGCCACGCCGATGGGCCCCATGCCGGGGCCGCCGCCGCCGTGCGGGATGGCGAAGGTCTTGTGCAGGTTCAGGTGGCACACGTCCGCGCCAATCGACGCCGGGCTGGTGAGCCCGACCTGGGCGTTCATGTTGGCGCCGTCCATGTACACCTGTCCGCCGTGCTGGTGCACGACGTCGCAGATCTCCTTGATGGCGTCCTCGAACACGCCGTGCGTGGACGGATAGGTGATCATCAGCCCCGCCAGCGAGCCCGCATGCGCAGCCGCCTTGGCCTTCAGATCGGCCACGTCCACGTTGCCGTTCGGCGCCGTGGCCACGACCACCACCCGGAAGCCCGCCATGATGGCCGACGCCGGGTTGGTGCCGTGTGCCGACGCCGGGATGAGCACCACGTCGCGGTGCCCCTCCCCGCGTGCCTGGTGATGCGCCCGAATCACGGCGAGGCCCGCGAACTCGCCTTGCGCGCCCGAGTTGGGCTGCAGCGACACCGCGGCAAAACCGGTCACTTCGCACAGCGCCGATTCGAGCTCTGCACACACCTGCCGGTAGCCCTCGGCCTGCTCTGCCGGGACGAACGGGTGCATGCGCGCGAAGGCCGGCCACGACACCGGGTACATCTCGCTGGCGGCGTTCAGCTTCATCGTGCACGAGCCGAGCGCGATCATCGAGGTGTCGAGGCCGACGTCCTTCCGCTCGAGGCTCCGGATGTAGCGCATCATCTCGGTCTCCGAGCGATGGCTGTTGAACACCGGGTGCGTCAGGTAGGCGCTCGTCCGCCGGAGCTCGAGCGGCAGATCCGCCAGCGGGTCCTCCGAGGTGGTCAGCGGCACCGCGCCCTGCATGTCCGCCGCCAGCGCGAAGACTTCGACCAGGGCCACCAGGTCGGCCAGCGTGACGGTCTCGTCGAGCGCGATGCCGATGGCCGTGTCGCCGGCGCGGCGGAGGTTGATGCGATGCGTCGCGGCACGCTCGTGGATGGCCTTCGCCTGCGCGGCATCGGCCGCGGTGACGCGCAGGGTGTCGAAGAAGTGCGCGTTCTCCTGGGTGTAGCCGAGCTCCTCCAGCGCGCGCGCCAGCGCGTGCGCCAGGGCGTGCACGCGCGACGCGATGGCGCGCAGGCCCTCGGGCCCGTGATACACCGCGTACATCGCCGCCATGTTGGCCAGCAGCGCCTGCGCCGTGCAGATGTTCGACGTCGCCTTCTCACGCCGGATGTGTTGCTCGCGCGTCTGCAGCGCCATGCGGTAGGCCGTGTGGCCCTGGGCATCCACCGAGACGCCGATGATGCGGCCCGGCAGGTGCCGGACGTGCTCCTGCCTGGTGGCGAAGAACGCCGCGTGCGGGCCGCCGAAGCCCATCGGCACGCCAAAGCGCTGCGAGTTGCCGAACACGATGTCGGCGCCCATCTCACCCGGCGGCGTGATCACGGCCAGGGCGAGCAGGTCCGTCGCCACGGCCACGAGGACACCCGCGGCATGCGCGCTCGTGATGAACGGCGCGAGGTCGTCCAGGCGCCCCGCCTCGTCTGGATACTGCACCAGGGCCCCGAAGACCGGGCCGTCGAAGGCCATCTGGTCCGCGGCGCCGACGCGCAGCTCGATGCCGAGCGGTTCGGCGCGGCTTCGCAGCACGGCCAGCGTCTGCGGGTACACGCGGTCCGAGACCAGGAACACACCGGCGTGATCCCCGAGTTTCTTGCCCTGCACGCGGTGCAGCAGGGTCATCGCCTCGCCGGCGGCGGTGCCCTCGTCCAGCAGCGACGCGTTGGCGACCTCCATGCCGGTCAGGTCGGTCACCATCGTCTGGAAGTTCAGGAGCGATTCCAGGCGTCCCTGCGCGATCTCGGCCTGGTACGGCGTGTAGGGCGTGTACCACCCGGGGTTCTCGAAGACCATGCGCCGGATGACGCTCGGCGTGATGGTGTCGGAGTAGCCGAGGCCGATGAAGCTGCGGAAGACGCGGTTCCGGGCGGCGATGGACTCGAGCCGCGCGAGGTAGGCCGATTCGCTTTCGGCCGGGGGCAGCGCGAGAGGCGCTGGCAGGCGGATGCTGGCGGGCACCGCCTCGTCGATGAGCGCATCGAGCGAGGCGGCGCCGACCGCTTTCAGCATCGCCTCCCGATCCGCGCCGCGCGGGCCGATGTGCCGGGGCGCAAACGTGTCGAGCGGATCGAAGGTGCTCACTTGGCCAGCAACGCCTCGTATCCCGCGGCGTCCATCAGCGCGCCGGCGTCGCCGGGACTGGCGAGCTTCACCTTCACCATCCACGTCTCGTGCGGCTTGCTGTTCACGTTCTCCGGCCGATCCTTGAGGCTGGTGTTCACCTCGACCACCTCGCCGCTGACCGGCGCGAAGAGCTCGGAGACGGCCTTCACCGATTCGATGGTGCCGAACACCTGGCCGGCCGTGAGCGTGGCGCCCACGTCGGGCAGCTCGACGTAGACGACGTCGCCCAGCTGCTGCTGCGCGAAGTCGGTGATGCCAACGACGCCGGTGTCGCCTTCGAGGCGAATCCACTCGTGCTCTTTGGTGTACTTGAGGTCGGTCGGATAGGACATCGTCGGGTTCTCGGGTTCTGGGGTTCTCGGGTTCTCGGGTGCTGGGGTTCTGAGATGCTGGGGTTCTGAGGTACTCGGGGGCCCCTAGCGCTTCTTCTCCCGCTTGTAGAACGGCATCGGCACCACGACCGCCTTTGCGCGGCGGCCGCGGATGTCGATTTCCAACTCGGTGCCTGGCGCGGCGAGCGTCGGGGGCACGTAGGCCATGCCGATGGCCTTCTTCAGGAACGGGGTCTGCGTGCCGCTGGTGACCACGCCTACCTGCTGGCCGTCGTGGAACACCCCGTGCCCGTGCCGCGCGATGGCCCGGTCCACCATCTCGAAGCCCGCCAGGGTCTTCAACACGCCGGCGGCCTTCTGCCCGTGCAGCACCTCGCGGCCGAGGAAGGCGTCCTTCTTCCAGCCGACGATCCAGCCGAGGTCCGCTTCGAGCACGGTGGACGTCTCGTCCATGTCGTTGCCGAAGAGGCGCATCGAGGCCTCCAGGCGCAGCGTGTCGCGCGCGCCGAGGCCCGCGGGGATGAGCCCCAGGGGCGTGCCGGCAGCCAGCAGTGCATCCCACACGCGCGTGGCCATGGCGGCGGGCACCATCACCTCGAACCCGTCCTCGCCCGTGTAGCCGGTACGCGACACGGTGCCGCGCACACCCGCCACCTCGCCGTGCGCGAACCAGTAGTACTTGATGGCCGGCAGATCGATGGCGGTGAGCGTCTGCAGGATCTCCTCCGCGCGCGGGCCCTGGATGGCGATGAGGGCGTAGCGGTCGCTGGAGTTCACCACGGCCACGTCGGGCACGGCCTCCTTCGCACGGGCCGTGATCCAGTCGACGTCCTTGTCGATGGTGCCGGCGTTGATCACCAGCAGGTAGTGCGACGGTCCGAAGCGGTAGACCAGCAGGTCGTCCACGAAGGTGCCGTCCGGGGTGGTGAGGGCGGAGTACTGGATCTGCCCCACCTGGAGCTTCGAGGCGTCGTTGCTGGTGATGTGCTGCACCGCCTCGAGCGCGCCCTGCCCGGCAATCTCGACCTCGCCCATGTGCGAGACGTCGAACAGGCCGGCGGCGGTGCGCACGGCCATGTGCTCGGCGGTGATGCCGGAATATTCCACCGGCATGTCCCAGCCACCAAAGGGCACCATGCGCGCGCCGAGCGCGACATGGGCCGCGTGTAACGGGGTCTGCTTGAGGGGGGCCGGAGCCGCGTCGGTCATGGGGTGTCGGAGGGTCGCGCCGTGTCGCGAAAAGACACCACACGGTACTATGCCGCCCCCGCAGAATCAAGAATCTCGGGTGGCCTCGGCCCCCGCCTCCTCGGGCCCCGGCAGCGCCCGGCGCCGCGCGGCCAGCAGGCGTGGGCCGGGCCGGTACGAGAGGTAGGCGTTCAGCGTGTGGTACGAAATGCCCAGCTTGCGGCAGGCCTCACGCTTGTTGCCGCGTGACCGCTCGAGCATGAGCCGCGCGTAGCGACTGCCCCAGGCGCGCATGGTGTGCTCTTCGGCGGCCGCGGGCATCAGCACCTCCGCATAGTCGCCCCGCAGGCTCACCGGCAGGTCGTCCAGCCTGATGTGCCGCGACTCGGCAATCGCCACCGCGCCTTCGATCATCCGCTCGAGCTCGCGGACGTTGCCGGGCCAGTCGTAGCTCATGAGCGCGTCGACCGCCGCCGGCGTCATCGTGTAGCGGCCGCGCGAGTGGTGCCGCGACAGGAAGTACTGGGCGAGCTCGAGGATGTCGCCCTTCCTGACGCGAAGGGGGGCCACCATCACCTCGACCCCGCTGAGCCGGTAGAACAAGTCGGCGCGAAACAGCTTGTGCGAGACCAGCCCGCCGAGGCTGCGATTCGTAGCCGCGACAATGCGGACGTCCACGCGGCGGCTCCCGTGGCCACCGACGCGCTCGACCGTGAGGTCCTGGATGGCCCTGAGCAGCTTGGCCTGCGCCGAGAGCGAGAGGTCGGACACCTCGTCCAGGAACAGCGTGCCACCGTCGGCGTGCTCGAACTTGCCCCTTCGCCCCCTGACCCCGGTGGCCGTCCGCTCCTCGATGCCGAACAGCTCGGCCTCGAGCAGGGTCTCGACGAGGGCCGCGCAGTTGATGGCGACGAAGGGGCCATGCCGGCGCCGGCTGCACGCGTGGATCTGCCGCGCCACGAGCTCCTTGCCGACGCCGCTCTCGCCCTCGATGAGGATGGTGAAGTCGGTGGACGCCACGCGATCCACGCGCTCGCGCAGCGCCTGCATCACTTCACTCGATCCAATGATCGGCGCGATCTCGTCGCGCGCCGGGGCCAGGGCTCCCGTTGACTGCTGCAGCACGCCGCGCTCGGCTTCGAGAACCAGCGCCGCGAGGCTGGCGGCACTCTCGAGCAGCTGGCACGTCCACTCGTCGGGGCGCGCGTCGTGCTCGAAGCTGGCTTCGAGCATGACGTGGCGGCCTCCTGATCGGAGTGGGACGGCGAACGCCGCGTACTCACGCGTGAGCACCGGGTGACCGGGCCGGACCGGCGGCCCGCCACGGCCCTCAGTGAGCCGCACATGCCGGGCATGCGCGAGGCCGGACAGGCGCGTGGCTAAGGTCGCCGAGACGTCCGACACGTGCTGGGCGTCGGCCACCTCCGTAGCCATCTGGCGGACCAGCGCGTGCAGCCCCGGACGACGGTCTGCGCGCCGAGGCTGCCGGTGGATGGGAATGACGACCGACGAGTCCGTGCTGTGCATCGATCCCCCTTGTGATGAGTGCGGGGACTATGTCCAAGCTTGGTGCCAGTCGGTCCAGGTTGCGAAAATGGCCTGTTTCCTTATGCTTGTTGCCGAATCCATTCCGTCGAGCAGGACTGACCGGGTAGTAAGTGCCCATAAGGAGCTGTGGCGCGATCGGCGACGGGTAGTTGTTACCCGCACGGTCCCGTTTGTGCCGCATCGAACTCGATCACCCCTTCGAAGCACAGGGGAGCCAGGTGCATCACCCGGCAGCGGCCCACCTGGCCGGCCACCAGGCACCGCTCGTCGGTGTCGTGGGCGGTGAACTGGATCTCCGCCCGGCGCCCCGGGCGAAGCCGTGCCGGCGACGCCACGCGCACGCCGTGCGCCGCGACGTCGATGATGGTGACCAGCACGCCCGGTCTGAGCAGGGCCTCGGCCTTCCACGGGCCCTGCTCTGGACGCACGCGCAGCGCGCGCCGGCGCTCGGCGTGGGGCCGGCCTACGGCTGCCATGTCCCCATCCCGGCGTCGAACCGCAGCACCCGTACGCGGCCGGTGCTGCCCATGACGCGCACGGCGAACTGCGGCCCACCCGTCGCCGCCACGTACAGGCTGCCAGCCGTGGCCGAGCCCGTCGGGCTGAAGGACAACAGCGAGGAACGGCCGATACGGAGCGGGTCGGATCCGGTGTCGAGCACGCCGCTTCCCCCGACGTCGGGAATGCGCTGGTTCACGCGCAAGGCCACCCCCCTCGCGTGTGTGCCGAGCCGATCCACGGGACCCAGCGGCGGGTCGATGCCCTGGTCGATGTCGCGGACGAGCACACCGTTGCCGTTGCCGTCCGCAAACATCTGGAGTTCGGTGTCGTCTGGCCCAGCCACGAGACGAACCGCTACCGACGTGCCACGGCGCAGCGCCTGGAGCTGTGCCTGTTTCAGCCACGCACCGAGGTAATGCGCGCCAACCGTGGCGCGCTCGTGTTCCAACGCGCCGGCGACCACCGGGATGGCGGTCGCCGACACGAGGACCGAGAGGGCTGTGGCCGCCAGCACGTCGACCAGCGCCAGGCCCCGCGCGCTACTGACCGCCACCCGCCTTCTCTCCCCTGGGCGCCACCGCAATCAGCGGCTTGAGACGCAGGAAGCTCTTCTTGCCGATGCCCTTCACGTTCAT
>DAIRFN010000276.1:1320-7493 GCA_036795065.1 Vicinamibacterales bacterium | reverse complement strand
CAGCGAGGTGTTCCACCCCTCGCTCCCGTCACATCCCGACGCGGCCGCCATCGCCAAGCACTACGTGCGGTACGGGTCGCTGCTCTCGTTCCGGATGCACGGCGCAGACGAGGCGCACACGCGACACCTCGCCGACGTGCTCGCCACCACCGTCATCGTGCGCTACGCGCTGTCGTTCGACGGCCTGGCCACCAAGGTGAACCACCACCAGACCGTGTCCGAGTACTTCACGGCCCATCCTCAGCTGGTGCGAAACGGCTTCGACCGCCTCATTCGCCTGGCCGTCGGCCTGGAAGACGCAGACGACCTGATCGCGGCCCTGAACTGGACGCTGCATCACGCCGACAAGATCAGCGCCTCCGATCTCGAGGCGTGGCAACAGCAACGCATCGCGAGCCTCGGTGTGAAGTGAGCGTGCCCTTCGTGATTTCCTTCGTGTCTTCGTGGTTTCTTTCCCGACAGGAGATGCAGCGTGACACCCGCCCGCCCGCAGGCGCTTGAAGTGTGGAAGTTCGGGGGAGCCTCCCTCGCCGACGGGCATGCCATCACGCGGGCCGCCACGCGCATTGCCGCGCACCAGGGCCCCCTGGTGATCGTGGCCTCCGCGCTCGGGGGCATCACCGACCTGCTGCTCGAAGGCGCCGAGCACGCGGCCTCTGGCCGGCCCGAGGCGGCGGCCCACTCGATCGCCCTGTTCCGGGACCGCCATCGCACGGCCGCCCGCGTCGCCCTGGGGCAGGGCGCGGCGCTCCGTGCCGTGGTGGCCGCCATCGATGCCTCGGCGGAGGAATATCGTGATCTGTGCCGGGCCGTGGGCGTGCTGCGCCACCTGGCCCCGCGCACGCGCGACGCGCTGGTCGCCCGCGGCGAGCAGCTGTCGGCCACCATCCTGGCCGCGGCCATCACGGCCGAGGGCAGGCCCGGCGCCTTCGTCGACGCCCTCGACGTGGTCCGCACCGACGAGCACCACGGCAGCGCGGCGCCGCGCCTGGCCGACAGCACCCGCCTCGCCACGCGGCTCCTCAAGCCGCTCATCCGCAAGGGCACCGTCCCCGTCGTCCCGGGTTTCATCGGCCGAGCGCCGGACGGCAGCGTCGCCACCCTTGGCCGCGGCGGATCGGACCTGACCGCCACGCTGATGGCACGCGCACTGGGCGCCAGGCGGGCCGTTCTCTGGAAGGACGTGCCCGGCATCCTCACCGCGGACCCGCGCCAGGTGCCCGATGCGCGTTTGATCCCGCAACTGCACCACCAGGAGGCCGCCGAGGTCGCGCACTACGGCGCCAAGGTCCTGCACCCGCGTGCGCTCATCCCCATCGCCGGCACGCGCATCGCGCTGCACGTGCGCTCGTTCCTCAACCCGGATCTACCCGGTACTGAGGTGTCCGCCCGGCACGCGCTCCCCGGCTACCCGGTGAAGGCGCTGGCCATCCTGCCCGCGCAGGCCGTGGTCACGGTCGCCGGCAAGGGCATGGTTGGCGTGCACGGCATCGCGGCACGCACCTTCGTGGCCGTGGACCGCGAGCGGCTGTCGGTCTCCACCATCTTCCAGGGGTCGTCCGAAAGCTCCATCGGCTTCACCGTGCCGGCGGCCGAAGCCGATCGGGCGGTGAAGAGCGTGAGCGCGGCCTTCCGCGAGGAGATCGCCAGCGGTCTCATCGACGGTGTCACCTCACGTGCGGGCGTCTCGGTCATCGCCGTCGTCGGTGAGGGCATGGCCGGCACCCCCGGTATTGCCGCGCGCGTCTTCTCGTCGCTCGAGGCCGGCGGCATCAACATCGTGGCCATCGCCCAGGGCTCGTCCGAACGCAACATCTCGTTCGTCGTCTCGGCGGACCAGGCCGCGGAGGCGGCGCGGCGCGTGCACGCGGCCTTCCAGCTCTCGAAGATCGGCGGCGGTCGCGCGCGCGCGGTGCCCTACACCGACGTCGTGCTGCTCGGTTATGGTCGCGTGGGCCGGGCGCTCTCGGACCAGATCGCCACGCTCAAGGGCGACCACCGCGTGCGCATCGTCGGCCTGCTGGATCGGTCGGCGTACGTCTTCGATGCGCGTGGCCTCTCGCGCTCGCGCCTGCTCAGACTGGCACGCGACAAAGACGCGGGGAAGCTACTCGCTGATCTCGGGGGCACGCGCGCCCCGGCCAAGGACGCCCTGCAGTTGATGGCCAGCCACGCCGTCTCCCGCCCCATCGTCGTGGACGTCACCAGCGAGGAGACGGGCGACCTGCTGCTGATGGCCGCGAAGGCCGGCTTCGACCTGGTGCTCGCCAACAAGAAACCGCTGGCGGTGTCATGGGATCACTACTCGCGGCTCATGGCCGCTTCGGCGGGCGCCGGGCGGCACGTGCGCTACGAAGCCACTGTGGGTGCCGGGCTGCCCATCATCGACACCTTCAACAAGCTGGCTGAAACGGGCGATCGGGTCATCCGCATCGACGGCTCGGTGAGCGGCACGCTGATGTTCGTGCTGTCCGAGGTCTCGTCCGGCCGGCCGTTCTCGGAGGCCGTGCGCGACGCCGTGACACGCGGCTACGCCGAACCCGACCCGCGGGAGGATCTCTCCGGCCAGGATGCCGCGCGCAAGGGTCTCATCCTCGCGCGCCTGATGGGCTACCGCGGTCCCGCTCCCAGCCCCGACGACCTCGTGCCGCCCGCGTTGAAGGCCCTGCCGCTCGAGACATTCATGGAGCAGCTGCCGACGCTCGACGCCTCGTGGCGCGAGCGGACGGAGAAGGAGGCTCAGAAGGGCAACGTGCTGCGCTACGTGGTGAGCGCCACCAGCAAGGGCGTCACCGCGCGCCTCGTGGCCGTGCCGGCGTCCAGCCCGATGGGCGCAGCCTCTGGCACCCGCAACATCATCTCGTTCGTCTCCGAGCGCTACCGCGCCGAGCCGCTTGTCGTCAGCGGCCCCGGTGCCGGCGCCGCCGTCACTGCGGCCGGCATCCTGAACGACATCCGCGCGCTGTCGGTGAGGTAACAAGTCCCAAGACCCAAGACCCAAGACCCAAGACCCTTAGCCTTCGTGGTTTCTTTTGTTACCTCCGCATGGCCGCCAGTCGATCGAAGTTCCGCCGCGCGTTCACGTGGCCCGGGTAGATCCGGAGCGCGGTTTCCCACTCGCGCGCAGCCTCGGGCAATCGTCCTGACTGCGCCAGCGCGATCCCCAGGTTGTTGTGCGCGTCGGGCGCGCTCGGGTCGAGCGCCAGTGACGTCTCCAGCGCACGGATCGCCTCCGGCAGCCGCCGCGCGCCAATGTACGCGCTGCCGAGATTCGAGTACGCCTCGGCATGGTCCGGCGCCGCCTCGGTGGCGCGCCTGAGCCAGGCGATGGCCTGTTCGATCTGCCCGCTTCGGTCCAGCGAAACGCCGAGGTTGTTCATCGCGCGGGCATAGAACGGGTCGATCTCCAGCGCGCGCTCGTAGCGTGTTCGGGCCTCGGCCACTTCGCCCTGCCGGTCGAGCACTGCGCCCAGGTTGTACTCGGCGGCCGCGTCCCGCACCCGCACGGCCTGCCGCAGCACGGCCTCCGCCTCTTCCAGCCGGCCCAGTTCCGCGAGAGAGCGCCCTTGCTCCACGAGCGTCTGGTGATCCCCGGGCGCAACCTGCTCGCGTTGCCGCAAGTACTCCAGCGCCTCGGAGGCCCGGCCCGACGCCTGCAGCATCGCGGCCGTCTCCATCAGCACGTTGGGGTCCCGCGGGTTGAACTCGAGCGCGCGCCGCACCAGGAACTCGCGCCAGCCCTCGTCTCCACCGCGGCCGGCCAGCGCCGCGTGCTTCAGAAGCAGATCCCGCATCCTCGACTGCGCGACCACGGCATCGAGCAGAGGATCGGCCGGCGGCACGTAGGCGCGGGCCGGCGTCGTTCCCGCAGACTCCTCTGTCGACCGCACGGGCCGCAGCGACCCCAGCTGCACGCGCATCGTCCGCGCCGGACCGAAGTTGGGCTGCGCCGAGATGATGGCATCCAGCGTCTGAACGGCCTGCTCGCGACGGCCGCGATCCAGCGCGACCCGCGCAACCCCCAGCTGCGCATACGCCGACAAGGGCACGGTACTGCGCGCCGCCACTCCCGTGGTCGTGAACGGCGCCATCGGCGGCGCCGTCCCGGCCCGTTCATACGCCTGTTCGGCCTGGTCGAGCCGGCCCGCTTTGAACGCGATCTCCCCGATCCGGAACCACGCCATCCCCATCGTCGGGTTTGCTGCCGTCACCCGCGTGAACGCCTCGATCGCCTCATCTTGCCGGCCACGCTCCTCGAGCAGCAGCCCGCGGTAGTACGTCCACTGCCACGCCGACGGATCCAGTTGCCCGGCCACCGCGTACGTCTCCAGCGCACGCTCGGTCATCAGGCTGGCGTGATACGCCATCCCCAGGGCTCCCACGACCTCAGCGGAACGCGGATCCCTGCGCGCCGCCGCATCGGCCTCGCGGATCTGCGCCGCGGCTGACTCCGGCAGCGCCGACAGATCGGCCATCGGCGGCAACAACCCTCCCTGCGCCCGCCGCGCCAGCGCGCCCGCACCCCACCATGCCACGGCGGCCACGACCACGACCAGCGCGACCCCGAGCCAGAGTGGTCTCTGCGCTCCTGCGTCCCTCGTGGCCCGCGGTGCAGGCGCGGGCGGAGTTGGAGCAGGCGCCTGGGGCGTTACGGCGCCGCCTGCGCGCGTCTCAGTCCGTCTCTTCCGAGCCATACGCGTTGATCAGAAGTCCCCGCCTGCTATTGCTGTCCCTGTCTGCCTGCTAGTGCTGTCCCTATCTGCGCATCTGCGGCCGTGTTCTATCTGCGCCATCTGCGTCTCATCTGCGGCCCCTCTGTGTCCACGTCGTGACGCGCGACATCCTGTCGAACGGATAGCTCATGTGCATCCCGCCCGTCACCAGGTCCGGCCGCCCATCCGCGTCCAGGTCCCCGATGGCGAGCGTAATGAGATGGGTCGGCGTCCCGGTGACAGGCCTCTGCGTGAACCCCATCTGGCCATCGTTCTCGAACAGCGCCAGGCTCCACGCGTCGGGCCGCTCCCAGTTGTTGTAGGCGCTCACGACCACGACATCGATGTCGCCGTCCCCATCCATGTCGGCGGCCTGCGGGCTCGATGCGCCGGAGAAGTCGCCGATCCGGTGATACGCGAAGTTCATGTTGCTGCGGTTCTCCAGCCACTGCAGCCCGTTCCAGTTCCGACCGGTCGGGGGCGCGTAATCGAACGCGTCCCCGTTGCTGTAGAGCACGTCCGCGTCGCCGTCGCGATCCATGTCCACCACGGTGATCCAGCTCGAGCCGAAGTCCTCGTTGCTCGCGCCGAAGATGCGCGTCGGCGTGAACGTCCCGCGTCCATCGTTCACGAACACGTAGATCTCCTCCCACTCCTGGCTCACCAGCGAGACGATGTCGAGATCCTGGTCGCCGTCCACGTCGGCAATCTCCGCATTGATGGGGCCCGACAGACTCTGGAGGATGTGGCTCTCGAACTTCCACCCGCCCAGGTTCTCCATCCATCGTGTCTCGCCCTGGTCGTACCCGAACTGCGCGACGGCCAGGTCGATGTCGCCGTCACCATCGAGGTCCCCCGCGCGAACGTCGGAGACACGGGCAATCTGGTCCACGAGCACACGCGTGGTGAACCCCTGCCGTCCGTCGTTCTCGAGGACGATCACGGAACCGATCTTCGCGTTGTTGGGAAACAGGACACCGAGGCTGGCAACGGCGACGTCGAGATCGCCGTCGCGGTCGATGTCCACGGCCTGTGCGTGGGCAGGGCCGGCCACCTCGCCGATGGTGGTTTCCGTGAACGTCCCGGCCGGTGACTGCCGAATCCACGTGATGCGGTTCGCGGCCGCGTCGGCCACGAGGATGTCGCTCAGGCCGTCGCGGTCCAGGTCCGCGATGCTCACCTGCGCGACCATGGGACGGTCGTCGGGCCCGACTGCGGCGCCGACCGCCCGTGGCGTGAAGATGTCGAGCCGCTCGCCCACGCGCGCCGTCGCGCGGCTGGCTTCGATCGTCTCGGTAACCGATGGCGGCGGCCCGCTGAACATCTCGCGAACCGTCAGTCCCGATCGCCTGGCCTGGATGAAGAAGACGGCCACCACCACGACCACGGTAACCGCCACGAGCACGAAGATGCGCGTGATATCCGAACGACTATCCGTCACGCGCCGATTCTAGCAGCCCG
>DAIRFN010000276.1:0-1220 GCA_036795065.1 Vicinamibacterales bacterium | reverse complement strand
CTGATGCCGAGCAGCTCGGCCACTTCCTTGTTGCTGCGCCCCTCGGCCACCAGCTGGAAGATCTCGCGCTCGCGGTCCGACAGCGTGTCGTAGCGATCGGTCACGCCGCTCGTGGCGGCGCGGCGCATGTAGTCGTCCAGCATCAGGCGCGAGACCGCGGGGCTGAAAAAGGCTTCGCCCTGCGACACGGCCGTCACGGCCTTGATGAGATCCTTGCCGGCCGAGTCCTTCAGCAGGTAGCCCGTGGCGCCCGCGTTGAGCGCGCGGGTGACGTAGGTCTCGTCCGAGTGCATGCTGAGGATCAGCACCTTCACGTTGGGCGCCTTGTGGACGATCTGCCGCGTGGCGTCGATGCCGTTCAGGAGCGGCATCCCGATGTCCAGGACTGCAACGTCCGGCTGCAGCGCAAGCGCCTTCTTCACTGCGCTCCGCCCATCGTCCGCCTCGCCGACGATCTCCCAGTCCGCTCGTTCCTCCAGGATCTTGCGAAGCCCGTGACGTACCAGCGTGTGGTCGTCTCCGAGCAGCAGGCGCAGCTTCTCAGCCATGCGACACCTTCGGGGCGGTGAGGCTGACGCCCATCGGCCGCGCGTCGCTCTCCTCCGTTTCAGCCTGCGATGCCGGGTTCCGCACCGGCAACTCCACCACCACGCGCGTGCCCTGGCCGGGGGCGCTCTCGATGGACAGTGTGCCCTCGCGCTCGGCCACCCGCTCGCTGAGTCCGATCAGTCCCAGCCCACGCCGCTCGCCGCGCCGCTCCACGGCGCCTGGGTCGAATCCCTGGCCATCGTCGGTCACCGTCACCATCAGGCGGTCCCCAGCGTGCGAGAGCCGCACCGTGCATCGGCTGGCATTGGCGTGCCGGGCCACGTTGGTCAGCGCCTCCTGGACGATGCGGAAGGCGGCGACTTCGGTGTCGCTGTCCAGGCGTTCGGTCAACCCTTCCTGCACGAGCTCCACGACCACGTGGTGGCGGCGCGACAGGCTCCGGAGTTGCCAATCGATGGCCGCGCCCAGCCCCAGGTCGTCCAGCATCGTCGGGCGGAGCAACTGCGACAGGTTGCGGACAGTCCCCAGGGCGCCGTCCGTCATGTCCTGCAGGTCCATGAGAGCCGCCGGGTCGTGCCCCTGCGCCTGGAGCGACCGCTGGGCCATCTGCAGGTCCACCTTGATGGCCGTCAGCACCTGGCCCACCTCGTCGTGCAACTCGCGGGCGATGT
>DAIRFN010000275.1:0-7528 GCA_036795065.1 Vicinamibacterales bacterium | reverse complement strand
GCGTGGAGGGCGCGAGCGGATTCGCCGAGGCGTTTGCCGCGATGGGCCCGCGCGACTCGAAGGGGCGATCGCTGCGTGACCTGAAACTGGAAGGGCGGACGACGGAGTATCCGCTCAGTTACATGATCTACACGCCGATGTTCGATGCGTTGCCGGCGACCGCGCGCGATGCCGTGGCGGCGCGGCTGGGCGCGGTGCTCGCGGGGCGAGACACGCGCCCGAGGTACGCGCACCTTACACCCGCATTGCGAACGGCGATCGTCGAAATCCTTCGGGAGACGAAGCCTGGCCTGGAGGTGATCCCGAGCGAGAAGTGACCCCAAGAGATGCCTCTTGTAGACGGACGCATCCCGCGAATTCCCCGCGTTCGGTCGATGCCTCGTCCGCTGCTTGCGGCGCTCGTCACATGATGCGAAACTCTGCCCGCGGAGGCAGACATGCCACGACCCCGATCGTTCTGCTCAGGAACGGCTTTCCTCCCTTCTTCGTTTTCTCAGATTGCGTCGGCAGCTTCAGCAACGAAGTTGAGGCAGTAGTGCGATGACGCCGAATCGCCACTTGAACGGGAGAACAGAGCTGACTGCGATGCGAAGTGCCTGCGTGGGTGCCGTGTGGTGTCTGGTTGTTGGCCTACTCGCCCCTCACCGGGCCGCCGCACAGTACGCCGACTCGCCGCGAATGCTGGCGGCTGTGGATCAGTCCACGAATACCGCCACACCGATTGGCCGGCGCCTCTTCATCGGCGGGTTCTTCTCGCGCGTGAGCGTGCCGACGGGTGGCGCCGTCGTCGTGGACACCGCCGGCACCTACGTGCCCGGCAGCTTCCCGCGGTTCGACGGTCCGGTGCGTCGAGCGCGCGCGTCTACGTCGGCGGATTCGGATACCAGCGTCCGGTGTGGGCGGTGGACCCGCGGAGCGGCCAGGATGTGCCGTGGTCCGTAGGGCTGTCATTCCAGTACCTCAGCGGGACCTATGGCGACTACACCAGCATCGGCGCGCTGCTGCTCGATGGCGGCCGACTGTATTTGGGCGGCTACTTCCGGACGTCGGACGGCCGGGCAGGTCTCGCTGCGGTGGACGCCGCGTCGGGACAGCCGTCGTCGTGGCGTGCCCAGGACCCGCCGGCTCAGGTGTCCACCCTGACGCGCCTCGGGCGGGCCGTCGTGGCCACGTCGATCGCGTTCGATGTGGACACAGGTGTGCAGCTGCCATGGAGGCCACGGCCGTACGGGGGGATTGCCGGCGTGGCGCCGGCGCCCGAGGGGGCGGTGATCGTCGGCAACTTCGACGGCATCGATGGGGAGGAGCGGTCGAACCTGGCGTCGATCGATCTGGACACCGGGGCAATCGAGCCGTGGTCGGTGGCGCTTCCCCAGTGGTCGTTCGTCGATCGGCTGGACACGGACGGCACGTTCCTGTTCGCCATCACATGCGAGGGGCGCTTCCACAAGATCGACCCGGCGACAGGAGCCGTGCTCGGCTCCCTGGATTTCGGCACGGACGTCTCGCTCATCCGCCACCGCATCACCAACGGGCGCATCATCGTCGCCATCGGGCACTCGACGGCGCCCGAGGAGGTGGCGGCGATCCCGTCACGGACGCGCCACGGACTGGAACCCTGATGTGCCGGGAGGCGCGCAGATGGAGGTGGGGCCCGATGGCCTGTTGTACGTGGTCCCCTCCACGAGTATCGGAGGCCAGGCCATGCGGGGCGGGCTGGTGGGCCTATCGCCAACGAGCGTGCGGCCCGTGCCCTGGCGACCCGCCCACGACGGCTTCATTCTCCTCGACCGGCTCTCGTTTACTCCGGACTGCTTCGTCCCGCCGGCGGACTCGACCGTCAAGTGCCATCCACGGGCCCTGCCATCACCTTCGCAACCCACGGTCACCCAGGCAGGCAACGGCGTCACGCTCAGTTGGAACCTCCCGAACGTGCCGCCTGTCTGGACCGGTGCCGGCGTGGAGGGAGGGCGCGAGTGACGTGGCGACGTTCGCCTTGGCCGCCGATGCCACGTCGATCTCCGGCTCCGTCCCGCCGGGCTCGTACTTCGCGCGCGTGCGCACGACAGGCCCGCTCAGCACCAGCCACTCCACGGAGGACGTGTCGTTTGCCGTAGGCCCGCCGGACGTGCCGCCACCGCCGCTCTCGGCCACCGCGGTCACGGAGGGCACGGCTCTGACCTTCCAGTGGCGACCGCCGTCTACGGGCGCGCCACCCGCGTACCTGCTCGAAGCGGGGACGGCCGAGGGGCGGAGCGACGTGGCCCGGTTGCCGCTGGGCGGCAGCGCCACCAGCTTCACCATCGATGCCCCGCCCGGGCGCTACTGGGGTCGCATCCGCGCCGTCAACGCAGCGGGCGCCAGCGCGCCATCCGGCGAGTTGATCATCGAGGTGGATGCCACTGACTCGCTCTGCTACGGGTGCCGCCGCTGGCACCGTTCAACCTCGCGGCGAGCGTTGTGCGTGGCGCGGTCACGCTCACCTGGGCGCAGCCCGCCACGGGGCCCGTCGCCAACACGCAGCGCGTCGTCGCCGGCAGCGCGCCGGGCCTCGATAACCTGGGCGCCATCGGCGTGCCGGGGCCGGCCACTCGCTTCACGACGACGGCGCCGCCGGGCACGTACTACGTGCGCGTGCTGTCACTGAACGACTGCGGCGGCAGCTTCAGCAACGAGGTGAGGGTGGAGGTGCGGTAACGCTGGAATCAGGAATCAGGAGTCAGGAGTCAGGAGTCAGGAGTCAGGAATCAGAAAGAAGGAGTAGGGTAGAGAGAAGGAGGCGCGCAATGTGGGCAGGAATCCTTGGCGTCGTTCCCCTCATCCTCCTGGTGCCCCTGACCGCGGCCGCACAGTACGCCGAGACGCCGCTGTCGCTTGGCGCCGTAGACGGGTACGTGGGGCGGGCTGCGCAGATCGGCCGCCGCCTCTTCATCGCCGGACTCTTCAGCCACGTCAGCGCCCCGACTGGCGGTGCGGTGGTCGTGGATGTCGCGGGCAGGCACGTGCCCGGGCACTTCCCGCGATTCGACGGTACCGTCAACGCCATCGTCCCGGACGGCCTTGGCGGATGGGTGGTCGTTGGCGGATTCACGCGGGTGGCTGGGCAGCCGCAGGCCTACTTCGCGCGCGTCGGTCCGGACCGCACGGTGGATCCCCGGTACCGGCTCACCGCCAATGGACCGATCAGGCAGGTAGCCATCGCCCACGGGCGCGTGTACCTGCTCGGGGACTTCACGATCATCAACGGCGCCGGACGGCGCGGACTGGCGGCACTCGACGCGGCGACCGGCGCCTTGTCGGGGTTTGCAGCGACCTTCAATCCGGAAGGCCGCACGACGACCGCCCTCTCGGTGTCGTCGATCGGCGTCTACGCCGGCACGACCGGACGTCTGTGGGGATTCGACGCCTCCAGCGGCACCACGCTCTTCTATCGAGACCTCGCGGTAAACGCCATTGCGGCCACGAGCGCGCGGGTCTATGTGGGAGGAGGCGGACGCCTGCGCCCAGTGTGGGCGGTGGATCCTCTGACGGGACGGGACCTGCCCTGGTCCATCGGGCTCTCGTTCCGGTTGCTGTCCGCCTATGTTGACAACACTCGCGTGAACGCGCTCCTGCTCGACGGAGGCCGCCTGTATCTGGGCGGGTACTTCCTCACGACTGACAACCGAAAGCACCTCGCCGCGGTGGACGCCGCCTCCGGGCAGGCCTCGCTCTGGCGTGCCTCGAGCGAGCTGCCGCC
The DNA here is from genome assembly GCA_036795065.1 of Vicinamibacterales bacterium. GTDB lineage: Bacteria > Acidobacteriota > Vicinamibacteria > Vicinamibacterales > UBA2999 > VFZN01. The sequence continues at coordinate 3,789 of DAIRFN010000275.1, read as the reverse complement.
TCCGACTGGCCTGTTGCGCGTGGGCCCGGCCATCGTGGCCACTGGGCAGAGCGTGGCGTTCTCGATTCCGCTGCGCCATGTCTGGCCGCTCGACCCGAACACAGGCGCCCTGTTGAACTGGAATCCGCAGCCCTACGGATCGATCGCGAGCGTCGCGCTGGCGCCGGAGGGTGCCGTGATCGGCGGTGACTTCAACGGCATCGGCGGAGTGCCACGCTCGGGCCTGGCCTCGTTTGACTTGGACACCGGGCTACTGGAGTCGTGGACCGCGACGGCCCCTGAAGGACGGCTCGTCAGCTTCGACACGGATGGCGCGTTCCTGTTCTGGTTCAGCCACGACGCCCGGGTCTCCAAAATCGATCCGGTGACGGGGGCCGTACTCGGGACCATCGACTTCGGTGACGACGTCGTGCGCCTGCCGTATCGCATCGCTGACGGGCGAATCTTCGTGGGTGTAGTGCGCGCGAACGCTCCGGCGGAGCTGGGCGCCATCACGATCGCCGACTGGTCACGGCAGATCCTGCCCGTCACGTTCGGACCGTCGGATGACGTCAGCCTCGTGAGCCTGGAGGCCGTGGGCGAAACGCTCTACGTCTCGGGAACGTTCACCACGATCAACGGGGTCCCCAGGCCGTTCCTGGCCGCCGTCAATCCGGATACGGGCGCCGTGCTGCCGTTCACCCCGTCCCCGGACTCGGGCGCACACGTCAGGCAGTGGGGGACCAGGCTCGTAGCGTCCGGCGGCTTCAGGAGAATCGGCGGCAAGCGCCGGCGTGGGCTCGCCGAGCTGGACCCGGCGACGGGACGCGCGCTCGACTGGAACCCGGACGCACCCGGATCTGTCGGGATGCAAGTGGGGGGAGACGGCCATCTGTACGTCGTGCCTTCCCAGAGCCTCAGCGGTCGGGATCTTCGATTCTCACTGGTGGCCATCTCGCCGGTCACGCTGCGGCCACTGCCATGGCGTTCCCCCCTGGCATTTCAACTGACGTTCGACTCGCTCTCGCTGGTCCCGGATTGCCTGTTCGTCCAAGGCTCGCGCGTCGACTGCTATCCCCGGGCGCTGCCATCACCGGCGCTTCCTGCCGTGCAGCAGGACGGGGATCGCGTCACGTTCCAGTGGCACCTCCCGCCGGGGCCGCCAACCTGGACGGCAGTCCGCGTAGAAGTGGGCCGCCGTGAGGGCGCCAGCGACGTGGCGGGGTTCGACCTGTCCGCCGATGCCACCTCGATCACCCGGACCGTACCGCGCGGCACCTGGTTCGCGCGCGTGCGCACCGCCGGGCCCGCGGGCACCAGCCTGCCGAGCGCGGACGTGTCGTTCGCAATCGGCCCTCCGGACCTGCCTGCACCTCCGCTGGATGGCACAGCGGTCACCGAGGGGACGTTGCTGACGTTTCAGTGGCGAGCGCCGTCGACCGGCGCGCCCCCGGCATACGTGATTGAGGCCGGGACGGCGGTGGGCCTCAGCGACGTGGCGCGGCTGCCCGTCAGCGGCGCGGCAACTACCTTCACGATCGACGCGCCGCCCGGACGGTACTGGGGCCGCGTGCGGGCGTTGAACGGTGCAGGCCTGAGCGAGCCGTCCGGCGAGCTGATTCTCGACGTCGATGCCACGGACTCGCCATGTTACGAGACGCCGCCGCTGGCACCGTTCAACCTCGCGGCGAGCGTCGCGGGTGGCACCGTCACCCTCACGTGGGACCAGCCAGATGCCGGGCCCGTGGCCAATACGCAGCGAGTGGTCGTGGGCAGCGCGCCCGGCCTCGACAACCTGGGCGCCATCGGCGTGCCGGGACCGGCCACCAGCTTCACGACGCCGGCGCCGGCGGGCTCGTACTACGTGCGGGTCATTGGCCTGAACAGCTGCGGGGCGAGCCCCTACAGCAACGAGGTCCAGGTCGTGGTGCCGTAGGGGATCCGTAGAGCGTGAGCGACCCTATGGGGTACCGCGCGATCAGGCGACGGTACGAGCGGACACGGGGAAGGGGGGAAGTCATGTGGGCGAGAGTGACGTGCACAGTTGTTGGGTGGAGTGCCCTTGCCTTGTTGTCGCCTCAACCCGTCAGCGCGCAGTACGCCGAAACGCCGCGCGCGCTGGTGGCGGTCGACGGGTTCATCACCGACGCGACCCAGATTGGGGGCCGCCTCTTCGTCGCCGGTTCGTTCGGCCGCGTGAGCGCGCCCACGGGGAGCGCGATTGTCGTCGATGTCAGCGGTGCGCAGGTGCCGGGGGCTTTTCCGCTCTTCGACGGGACGGTCCACGAGATCGTCGCGGACGGGTTCGGCGGGTGGGTGGTGGTCGGTTCGTTCCAGAAGGTGAACGGCCAGTCCCGTTCGAGCTTCGCGCGAGTCCAGCCCGATCGCACCGTCGATCCGCGCTACCGCATCACGACCGACGGCGCGATCCGCCACGTGCGGATCGCGCACGGGCGCGTGTACCTCGTCGGCGATTTCACGACGATCAATGGCAGCCGCCGGCTGGGACTCGCCGCGCTGGACGCCGCGACGGGCACGCTCTCGTCATGGGGGAGCGCCTTCGATCCAGGCGTGGACGAGTTCACCGGCACGCGTCGCGCCCTGCGCAACCTCTCGATCTCGTCGATGGCCGTGTACGTGTCGGGCGGCGGGTTGGAGACGCGGTTCCCCGAATCCGCCGGGGCCGGACGGCTCTGGGGCTTCGAGGCAGGCTCCGGGACCCGGCTCTTCGAGCGCGTCGCCTTCGTCACGGCCCTCGCGGCCACGTCCGCGCGCGTCTACGTGGGCAGCTGGGGCTACCAGCGGCCGCTGTGGGCCGTTGACGCCGTGACCGGGAGCGATCTGCCCTGGTCGCCCGGCCTGACCTTCCTGCCGCAGGGCTCCCAGGACGCGCGCGTCAAGGCGCTGCTGCTCGACTCCGGACGGCTGTACGTGGGCGGCTACTTTCGCACCACGGATGATCAGTTCAGCGTGGCGGCGGTGGATGCGGCCACCGGACAGGCTTCCAGCTGGCGTGTCAGTGAGCCACCGACACCTCCAAACGAGGTCACCGGCCTGACACGCCTCGGCCCGGCCGTCGTGGCCACGTACTTCTCGGCGTCCGGTCGCCATGTCTCGGCTTACGACGTGACGACGGGAGCGCTGCTGGCGTGGAATCCGCAGACGTTCGGCTCGATCCTGACGGTCGCGCCCGCGCCGGAGGGCGTGGTGCTGGGCGGAAACTTCAACGGCATCGATGGCGTGGCGCGGTCGGGCATGGCTTCGATCGATCTCGACACTGGCCAGCTGGAGCCCTGGACCGCGGCGCTCCCGGACGCCGTGCGGCTCGAGCGCCTGGAGACCGACGGAACCTCGCTCATCGGCGCGACCAGCACCGCGCAGTTCTTCAAAGTCGATCCGCTCAGCGGTGCGCTGCTCGGGAGCGTCGATTTCGGCGGCGGGCTGTTCTGGCTGACCGAACGGCTGGCCGGCGACCGCATCGTCCTGGTGGCTGGCCATGCGCTGCTCGGGACGATTGCCATTGCCGACGGCGCCGTGCAGTCGATGCCGCTCACCTTGGAGGGCATGGCGTCGAATGTGGTGCACGAGATCGAGGTGCTCGGCAACACCGTCTACCTGGCAGGGCGGTTCGCCACCGTCAACGGGGTGAGCCGGCCGTTCCTGGTGGCCATCGACCTCTCCTCGGGCGCGGTGCTCCCGTTCGATGCTTCGCCCGATGCCGAGGTGGAATCGGTGCGGGCCGCCGGTGGCAGGCTGTTCGTGAGCGGGAAGTTCCGCCGGATCGGCGGCGACCGACGGCGCGGCCTGGCC
>DAIRFN010000274.1:0-7546 GCA_036795065.1 Vicinamibacterales bacterium | reverse complement strand
TCCCCGCTCAAGGTCGGCCTCTACCTGGTCGGGGGCGTGGTGGTCATCGTGATGTCCGCCGACTGGCTGCCCCACGTGCTCGGCTTGGTGTTCAGCGAGGCCCCCACCACGAGGTCGGCCATGTCGGTATCGGCGTTCCCATCCTCGATGGTCACCACCCAGCTGATGATCCCCGTGGGCGTGCCCGGCCCCGTCGTGTAGGGGGGATGTCCCAGCTCGTGGCCGGACCGCCAGGCGCGTCGGTGATCGCCGGGAGCGTGGCACGGTAGACCTCGGCGCCGTCCAGCGTGCCGACGGGCGTGGCACTCCCCTGGTCGGTCGTGTGATCGCTGTCGTTCTTGACCTTGAAGGTGAAGGTCACCGACTGGCTGTTGCCGGCCTTCATACGGCCCGTCGCGCGGAACGTGTTGATGTCGAGATCCAGCGGCTCCACGGCCTGCGTGATGGTGACCACCTGGGTGTCGGTGCCGGTATTCCCGGCGCTGTCAGTGGCGCTCCAGGTGACCACGGTCATGCCGACGGGGAACGGCCCGGCGTTGTCGGGCGTGGCCGTCAGCTCCTCCCCGCTGTCGTCGGTCACCGTGGCCGCCCCGAGCATCACATCCGTCAACGGCCCTGCCGCCTGGAGCTCGATGTCGGGCGGCGCGGTGACGACCGGCGGCGTTGTGTCGAGCATGCCGTACACGTAAGCGGCACCGGCGTCGGTCATGCCGGCGACGGTTTCCTGTGGTGATCCAACCACGAGGGTCTGCCGGGCCAGCGCCACGACGTGTCCGACCTCCTGCAGCTGCTCGCGCTCCGTCCACGAGCCGGAGACATCGCGGGCAAACCAAGCCAGGGCTCCAGCGATGCCATCCCGATCCCCGTCCCCAATCGGGGCACCCATGGCGGCGGTGTGACCAGCGATGGCCACGGAGCTTCCGAACTTGTTCTCCGTCTGGCTGCCCGCCGGCTTGAGGAAGGCTTCCTGGGCCCACGTGCCGGCAGCCGCGTCGCGCACGAACACGTACGCTGCGCGCATTCAAAGTGCTGCCACCGGCTCGCACGCGCGGGGTAGGATGGGGCGCCCATGGCGCAGATCATCGACACGCTCACCACGTATCTCTTCCAGTACGTCGTCGTCTGGATGCTGCTCGGCGCCGGCCTGTTCCTCACGGTGCGCTACGGCTTCGTGCAGTTTCGCCGCCTGCCCGAGGCGTTTCGCGCGATGGTGGCGCGGCAGTCCGAAGCCGCCGGCGGCGCGCTCACGCCCTTCCAGGCGTTCATGACCGCCCTGGGTGCCTCGATCGGCACGGGCAACATCGCGGGCGTCGCCACGGCCATCATCTCCGGAGGGCCGGGCGCCCTCTTCTGGATCTGGGCCTACGGCCTGGTGGCCACCGCGGTGAAGTTCACCGAGGCCGTGCTCGCCGTCCGCTACCGCGAGGGGCAGGGCGACACGCTGCGCGTGGGGCCGATGTACTATCTGCGCGACGGCCTGAACTCGCCCTGGCTGGCCAGCACGTTTGCGCTGGTGGCCGGCGTGGGCGCCCTCACCACCACCCCGTTCACACAGCCCAACTCCATCGCCGTGGCGCTCGACAGCGTGTTCGGCATTCCCACCTGGTTCGCCGGAATCGTCATCGCGGTGCTCGTGTGGGCCGTGATCATCGGCGGCATCAAGTCGATCGGCCGCGTCGCCGAGTTCCTCTCCCCGCTCAAGGTCGGCCTCTACCTGGTCGGGGGCGTGGTGGTCATCGTGATGTTCGCCGACCGGCTGCCCCACGTGCTCGGCCTCGTGTTCAGCGAGGCCCTGACCACGAGGTCGGCCATGGGCTTCGGCTGGTTCATCGCGATGCGCTACGGCATCGCCCGGGGCGTGTATGCGAACGAGGCCGGCTACGGCACCGCCGCCGTGGCCTACGGCACGGCCCGCTCGGACCGGCCGTCGCAGCAGGGGCTGCAGGCCGTGATGGAGGTATTCATCATCTCGTTCATCACGGGCTCGATCAGCGCGCTGACGATCCTCGTCAGCGGCGTGGCCGAAACCTCCATTGCGGCGGCACAGAGCGGCGCGCCCTACCTCACGAGCACCGCGGCCGTGGCGGCGGCCTTCAACGCGGCCGTGCCCACCGTGGGGGGATGGGTCGTGGCGTTCTGCGCGTTCCTGTTCGGGTACACCACGCTCATCGGCTGGGCATTCTACGGCGAGCAGTTCCTCGAGTACATCTTCGGCAGCAAGATCGCCCTGCCCTATCGCTGGGTCTACTGCCTGCTCATCCCGTTCGGCGCCATGATGCGCCCCGAGTTCGTGTGGGCATGGGGCGACCTGATGAACGTGCTGCAGGTGTTCCCGAACATGGTGGGTCTCATCGGCCTCAGCGGCGTGGCCGCCGTGTACGCCCGCGGACGCACCTGAGAGAGCGCAGCCGAGGCGGGCCGGCCGCTCGCCATCGGCTCTGCTGTATGCTGGCGCACCCTCATGGTCCCGCGCCTGCCCCACCCGCTCGTCCTCCTGCTTGCATGCGTGGCAATCGCCGTGGCCCTCACCTGGGTCATGCCGGCAGGCACCTACGAGCGCCGGACGGATCCCGGGTCGGGGCGGGACGTCGTCATCGCGGGCACGTACACGCGCGTCGAGCCGTCGCCGCTCGGACTGATGGCGGCGCTCATGACCGTCCCTCGCGGCATCGTCGCCGGCGCGGACGTGATCCTGACGATCCTGTTCGTCGGTGGCGCCTTCGCCCTGCTCGATGCCACCGGCGCGCTCAAGCGGCTGGTGGGATCGCTCGTCGGCCGCACGAGCCGGCCCCGCCTGGTCGTCGCCGTCGTCTGCCTGGCCTTCTCCACGATGGGCGCCCTCGAGAACATGCAGGAGGAGCTCGTCGCGCTGATCCCCGTGCTGGTCGTGCTCAGCCGAGGGCTCGGCTTCGGCGCCGTGACGGCCCTGGCGATGAGCCTGGGCGCCGCCGCCATGGGATCCGCCTTCGGCCCGACGAACCCGTTCATGACCGGCATTGCCCTCCGGTTCGCCGAGATGCCGGCGCTCAGTCAACCCGTCCTCAGGTTCACGCTCCTGGTGGTGGCCGTCGCCACCTGGATTGGATGGACCCTCGCGATGACGTCACGCGACGACGTCCGACCTCCGCGCGCGGTCACAGACGACACGCCGGAACCGGCCACGACGCGCGACGCCGTGCTGCTCGCCGCCGCACTCGCGCCCTTCCTGCCCTACGTGATCGGCGTCCTGCGGTACGACTGGGGATTCAACGAGTTGTCGGCGCTGTTCCTGGTCGCCGGCTTCGCCATCGGGCTCATCGCCGGGCGGAGCCTCGCGGAAACGGCGACCGGATTCCTCAAGGGCATGGAAGCGATGCTCGCGGCTGGCATCTTCGTAGGGGTCGCCCGCGCCATCAGCGTCGCTCTCGCGGACGGCCAGGTGCTCGACACCATCGTGCACGCGCTCGCGACGCCGCTGGCGTACGTGCCGCGCTTCGCCGCGGGCGCGCTGATGGTCCCCGTGCACGCCCTGCTGCACGTCCCGGTGCCATCCGTCAGCGGTCATGCGGTGTTGACCATGCCCATCATGGCCCCGCTCGCCGACCTGCTCGGCCTCTCCCGCGATGCCGCCGTCATCGCGTATCAAACCGGCGCCGGCCTGACCGAGCTCGTCACGCCGACCAACGGCGCCGTGCTCGCGACGGTCGTCGGCGCAGGCGTCCCCTTCGGTCGCTGGCTGCGGTTCGCGGTACCGGGAGTGCTACTGGTGTCACTGGTCGGTCTCGTGGGAATCCTCATCGCCGGGTGATCACCCAGCCCCCCGCGTCTAGTACCCCTTCGCCAGGCCCGTGATGCGGGGATCAGACTGTCCGAACCAGCGTCCGTCGCGCCGCTCGATGGTCGCGCCAATGCTGCCATCGTCCTCGTGGGAGAAGAGGCGGACCTCGTGACCGAGCCGCTGCAGCGCGGCGACCTCCGCGGACTCGAATCCGTTCATCTCCAGGCGGAGCGCGTCCGGCAGGTGCTGGTGATGCAGGCGCGGCGCCTGCATCAGCGCCGAGACGCCGAGACCGTAGTCGAGACGGTTCGAAATGGCCTGGAACACGGTCGTGATGATGAACGGGCCGCCGCTCGCGCCCGTCACGAGCAGCGGGCGGCGGTCCCGATCGAGGACGATGGTGGGCGTCATGGCCGAGAGCATGCGCTTGCCCGGGGCGATGGCGTTGGCTTCGCCCTGCACCAGGCCGTACATGTTCGGCGTGCCCGGCCGGGCGGCGAAGTCGTCCATTTCGTTGTTCAGCAGGAACCCGGCGCCCGCCACCGTCACGGCGGACCCGTACCAGCCGTTGATCGTGGTGGTCAGTGCCACGGCATTGCCGCGCTCATCGGTCACGGAGAAGTGCGTGGTCTGCCGGCTCTCCGCAGGGGCGGGCCCGCCCGAAATCTCGCGTGAGGGCGTCGCACGGTCGGTGGAGATCGAAGCCCGCAGCCGGGCACTGAACGCCGGGGACAGGAGCTCGGCCCGATCGAACTTCACGTAATCGGGATCGCCGAGCACCTCGTTGCGGACCGCGAACGCGCGCCGCATGCTCTCGGCCTGCAGGTGCACGGCCTTCGCGGTGTGCCACCCCAAACCCGCGAGATCGTCGGCCGAGAGCTGCCCGGCGATTAGTGCCAGCGTGAGGCCGCCCGACGAAGGCGGCGGCATCGAGATCACCTCGTGCCCGCGATACTGGAACGTGATCGGCGCGCGCCATTTCGCCTCGTAACCCTCCAGGTCCCGTGCGGTGATGATCCCCTTTCCGCGCTTCATCTCGGCGAGGAGCAGGTCCGCCGTCTCGCCCTTGTAGAACCCGTCCCGTCCATGCTCGGCAATGCGGCGCAGCGTGCGCGCGAGATCGGGATTCTTCAATCGCGTGCCCACCGGGAGCGGCTGGCCCTCGCGCAGGTACAGCGCCGCCGACGCCGGAAAGCGCGCCAGGCGTGCGGCTTCCGCCTTGATGACGCCCGCTGCGTACTCGTCCACGTCGAAGCCCTCTTCCGCAAGGCGAATCGCGGGCTGGACGAGCTCTGCCCACGGCTTCGACCCGAGCTTCTCATGGGCCGCCCACAGTCCAGCCACGCTCCCGGGCACGCCGGCGGCCAGGTGTCCGGTCACCGGGCGGTCACCGGTTTCGCCGCTGGCATCGAGGTACATGTCGCGGCTGCCCGCCGCGGGCGCCGTCTCGCGGAAGTCGAGCGCATGACTCTGGCCGTCGACGTGCGCGACGAGGAAGCCACCGCCGCCGATGTTGCCCGCGCTCGGCAGGACCACCGCGAGCGCGAACGCCGTCGCAACGGCCGCATCCACGGCGTTGCCACCGTCGCGCAGCACGGCGAGTCCTGCCTCGGTGGCCAGCGACTGATCGGTGACCACCATGCCGCGTTCACCCTCGACGGCGGGTGTATCGAGTGGGAAGGGCCAACCCTCCGGCACGCGCGGAACGGTGGGCGCGGCGACGGCAGCGGCCCCGGACTGCGACCGGGCGTCGTCCGGCGATGAGCTGCTCGTGCAGGCACCGGACGTCAGCAGGCCGGCGGCGAGGATGACACGAAGGTGAAGTCGCACGCCGGTGAGGATACACCGCCGGCTCGGTGAATCTACCGGAACGGCGCGGCGCGCTTCAGCAATTCCTCCAGCCCTGGCTCGTTCGCGTTGCGCGGCCCGCCGGGGTGAATGACGGACACCTGACAGCTCTCCGCCGCTTCCACCAGCTGCGCGTAAGTGCCGGCGCTCACGTCGACGATGTAGGCCTGCTTGTTGCTGTTGTACGCGAACATCCTGTTGTTGATCGTCGTGCACTCGTTGCACGTCGAGCACCGCTCCGTCTCGATGTAGGCCTCGTCCGGTGAACGACCCGGCTCTGCTTCCAGCAACACGGCCGCGGCCACCGCCGCCGCAGGCGCCGCGCCCACGACATCGGCGCGCGTCACCACGGCGGGCGACCCGGCCTCCTGCTGCAGCCGTGCCTCCCACGCGCGGCGCTCGCGCGCCACGAGCGCTTCGGCGTGCGAGTTGTGGATCCCGCCGAGCTCCTGCAGGCTGTGCCACATCTCGCGGCACCGGCGCGCCTCGCGGAGGAGGCGCTCGTCGGCGATCACCCGGTGGAGGCGGTCCTCGCGGTCCACCATCAGCAGGCTGGGCACGGTGTCGGGCACGCCGCGCCGCTCGCGCGAGAGCGCCTCGTCCACGGGGATGAGCCCCGGGTGCCACTGCTCGCGCGGCACGCGCGCCAGATGCCTGGCGTAGCGCCGATCGCTCGCGATGAAGTCGACCATCGTGAACGCGAGATCCTCCGACACGCGCTGATGCACGTCGTCCTCGTAGGCGAACGGCTGGATGGGCCAGTCGAGGTCAACCTGCGGGTTGGGTGCCAGCGAGAACCGCGACGCCCAGTCCGCTCCCGCTGCCGGGTTGTAGGCGAATGCCGGAAACGCGCGCGCCTCGGTGGCCGCAGCCGACACCAGGTAGGGCGGCAGGCCGGACGCGGTGCCGCTCGCGCCGGAGAACACGCTGAACAGGGCCGGTCCGCGGTAGGCCAGGCCACGCAGGATCTGCTCGCGGAACCGCAGCAGGTGCGACGCGCCAGTCTGCAGCACGTACACCTCGTTGAGCCCCATCGCCATGCTGGCGATCTGCCGGCCGAGCATGCCCGTGGTGAGGGTGCCGTGCGGCGATTCCTCGAGGATGTCGTCAATCTGCAGCAGCACCTTGATGGGCAGGCCCGAGGAGAGAATCTCCATGAGCCTGGCCTGCTCCACGGCCTGGAGCCCGGCGGCGTTCACGAGGACGAGATAGTCCGGATACAGGGACAGTTCCTGCAGGTCGAGACCGTGGGCGCCAAACTGCTCGAACAGCGCGTCGTGCCTCGCCTCCCTGTACTGACCGTCGGCCTCGAGCTCGGCGATGGCCACGGCCCGGGCCAGCTCGATGAGCCTTGGCAGGCGCGCGCGGAAGGCCTCGAGCGCCTCGGCGCAGCTGTTGAAGACGAAGGTATCGGGCTCGACCGCGCCGGCAGCCCCGGTTCGACCGGAACGCCTGGGGACGAACGGCTGCGACTCCAGCACCGCGATCAACTCGTGGATGCGCCGGCGACGGCTGTCGGGGAGCGAGGACGCGGTCCGCGCGGTCCCGAGCACACGTGACATCGCGTCGAAGTCGAAGCTCTCGCTGAATGTCGCACCCACCGATGCCTGCAGCCGCGGGGCCGCGCGGCCCTCGCTCGAGTGCTCGGCGTCGGCCTTCAGGATGTCCGTCAGCTTCAGTACGAGCCGATCGATCGTCGCGCGCAGGGCTTCGGCCTTGCGCGCGTGCACCGCGCTCCATGCGTGGCGGATGGCTCTGGCGGGCAGCTCAGCGTCGCAGCCGACCACGTCGCCCTCGACCTTCATGGCCGAGCGAACGCGGCGGAGGCTGTCGGCAAACGATGATTCCGCGTGCGGCTCCAGCCGCGAGACCGCCACGTCCCAGCAGGCCGAGAGCGGCCCCGTGGCACCGCCTGCGACCAGGGCGCGCATCTCGCGCTCC